>JAXELM010000256.1:0-12583 GCA_034100525.1 Agathobacter sp. | reverse complement strand
CCTTTAAGATTATGGAGCTGGTCAACAGCGCGCTTGGCATCATCATTGGTTGAAGCACTGATTGAAAGTGCTATGAGAACTTCATCTGTATGAAGACGAGGGTTCTTATTGCCGAGATGATTAATTTTAAGATCCTGTATTGGTTCGATAGTCTCAGGTGAGATTAGCTTGGCATCATCGTCTATACCAGCAAGTGCTTTGAGTGCATTGAGTAACATAGCAGAGGAAGCACCAAGTAATGAGCTTGTCTTTCCAGTAATTACACGTCCATCAGCGAGCTCGATAGCAGCTGCAGGTTCACCTTCAGTCTCAGCCTTTATATTGGCAGCGGCAACAACAGGTCTGTCCGCGATTGATACACCAGCTTTCTTCATAAGAAGCTCAAGTTTTAATATCTGTTCATCGTCTGCAGTTCCCTGTCTCTTTAAGCAGAGTGCCTGAAAATATCTTCGGATAATTTCTTGTTTGGCAGCACTTCGTGTTGCTTCGTCATCTATTATACCATATCCTGCCATATTTACACCCATATCTGTAGGTGATTTGTAAGGACATTCGCCCATAATCTTTTCAAACATGGCACTAACAACAGGGAAAATCTCCACGTCTCTGTTGTAGTTGATGGTTGTCTCTCCATAAGCCTCTAAATGGAATGGGTCAATCATGTTCACATCATTCAAATCAGCTGTGGCAGCCTCATATGCGAGATTGACAGGATGATTAAGCGGAATATTCCAAATAGGAAATGTCTCATATTTTGCATAGCCGGCTTTTATGCCTCGCTTATATTCATGATAAAGCTGTGACAGGCATGTAGCCATTTTACCACTTCCCGGGCCAGGGGCTGTAATAACAACCAGTGAGCGGGATGTCTCGATATATTCATTCTTGCCATAGCCGTCATCACTTACGATAAAAGGAATGTTTGACGGATAACCAGGAATAGAATAGTGGCGGTAGACTTTCAGGCCGAGTGCTTCAAGTCGCTTCTGATATGCAACTGCACTTGGCTGTCCGGCAAAACGTGTCATACATACACTTCCGACAAATAATCCGTAGCTTCTGAATGCATCGATAAGTCTTAGTACATCGACATCATATGTGATGCCAAGGTCTGAACGTACCTTATTTTTCTCAATATCAGATGCGTTTATTACTACAACAATCTCTGCTTCATCCTTAAGCTGTGTAAGCATATTGATTTTGCTGTCAGGCTTAAATCCAGGTAATACGCGAGAAGCATGATAGTCATCAAAGAGTTTGCCTCCAAATTCGAGATAGAGTTTCCCGCCGAAAGTGGCGATTCTCTCCTTGATTCGCTCAGATTGCATTTTCAAATATTTGTCATTATCAAATCCAATTTTTTGCATTATATTTTTAAAACCTTTCGTAACTATTCAGTAAATAAAGTATTTGTAAAAAAATACACCCACTATCATACAAAAATTTTTTTCGAAAATCAATATTGAATTAGAAACTATTTAATTTTTTCTTTATAATTATAAGGAAAAATTAACTAAGTATCGGTTGATTTTGAGTATTTTTTTACATATAATAATGATATTAATCTGAATGTTTTATTCAGCTTACTGGAGGAATTAATGGATAATCAGACACCGAATCAATATAACAACGGAAATAATAGTGGCAATAATAACAATAATGGTAACAACGGCAATAATGGTAATGGAGGCAATAACGGAGACAAGAATAATCACAATGGACAGATGATTATGGGATTTATTCTTGTTACACTTATTGCACTGTTTATAGTTTCACTTCTTACGAATCAGTTTTCAAGCATGAGCTCAAGGGAGACTACATATACAGAGTTTCTTACACAGCTTGAAGCAAAAAATGTCAAGACAGTTGAATTTGGCACATACGAGATTGACTATACACTTGTGAAGGATAAGACTTCATATGACATTACTTATTATACAGGAAGGGTAGATGACCCTGACCTTATCGGAGAACTTAAGAAGGCAAAGACAAGTGAGGGCAAGGCTATCGAGGTTACTGCGACGGTTCCTGACAATACATCAGCATGGCTTCTTAATATATTAAGCTTTGTGATTCCACTAGTGATTTTATGGATTTTATTCGGCTTCCTTGCAAAGAAAATGGGAGGCGGTATGGGTATGGGCGTTGGAAAGTCCACTGCCAAGGTATATGTAGAGAAGACTACAGGAGTTACATTCAAGGATGTTGCCGGTCAGGATGAGGCAAAGGAATCATTAGAAGAAGTAGTTGATTTCCTTCACAATCCTGGAAGATATCGTGATATAGGTGCCAAGCTACCGAAGGGAGCGCTTCTTGTGGGACCTCCTGGTACCGGTAAGACATTACTTGCAAAAGCGGTTGCCGGAGAGGCTGGAGTTCCATTTTTCTCACTCGCAGGCTCTGACTTTGTTGAGATGTTCGTAGGTGTAGGTGCATCGCGAGTTAGGGATTTGTTCAAGGAAGCGCAGAAGATGGCTCCATGTATCATCTTTATTGATGAGATTGATGCTATTGGAAAGAGCAGAGATACCAGATATGGCGGTGGCAATGATGAGCGTGAACAGACACTCAATCAGCTTCTTGCAGAGATGGATGGATTTGATACTTCCAAAGGACTTCTTATATTAGCAGCTACCAACAGACCGGAGGTGCTTGATAAGGCACTGCTTCGTCCGGGACGTTTCGACAGACGTATTATCGTTGATAAGCCGGATCTCAAGGGGCGTCTTGAGACACTTAAGGTTCATTCTAAGGATGTAATGATGGACGAGTCGGTAGATTTAGATGCTATCGCACTTGCTACTGCAGGCCTTGTTGGTTCAGACCTTGCGAACATGATAAATGAGGCTGCGATTAATGCGGTTAAGAGCGGAAGAAAGTTCGTAAATCAGAATGATTTATTTGATGCATTTGAGCTTGTCGCAGTTGGTGGTAAGGAGAAGAAAGACCGTGTAATGAGTGACAAAGAGCGTAAGATTGTTTCTTATCATGAAGTAGGTCACGCTCTTGTATCGGCTCTGCAGAAGAACACTGAACCAGTTCAGAAGATTACAATTGTGCCTCGTACAATGGGCGCACTTGGATATACACTTCAGACTCCTGAAGAGGAGAAGTATCTTGAGACTAAAGAAGAGCTTCTGGCAAAGATAACTACATTTATGGCCGGACGTGCAGCTGAGGTTGTGGTTTTTGAATCAGCTACAAGTGGTGCAGCAAATGATATTGAGAATGCAACCAAGATTGCAAGAGCTATGGTCACTATGTATGGTATGTCGGACAAATTCGGCATGATGTGTCTTGCAACAGTAGAGAATCAGTATCTAAGCGGTGGTTCAGGTCTTATCTGTGGAGAGGATACATCTGCGGAGATAGACAGAGAGGTTCTTGGTATAATCAACAGCTGTTATGATGAGGCGACAAGACTTCTGACAGAGAACAGGGATGTACTTGATAGAATTTCAGAGTATCTCTATGAGAAGGAGACTATCACAGGTAAAGAATTCATGAAGATGTTTAGAGAGATGAAGGGTATACCTGAGGATGATGAGGATAACACAAAGAATGATTTGATGCCAGATACTAATGTAAGTTCAAATATTTTTGAGGAAGAATAATGGCAGATATTTTTAATATACAGGATGAACTTAAAAAACTCCCGGATCAACCGGGAGTTTATATTATGCGTGATAATTCTGATACGATTATATATATAGGAAAAGCTAAGAGTCTTACAAAGCGCGTGCACCAGTATTTTCAGCCTAGTCATAATGAGGGACTTAAGAAGAAACAGATGGTTGAGCATATAGACCATTTCGAGTATATAATCACGGATTCGGAGCTTGAGGCACTTGTGCTTGAGTGCAACCTCATTAAGGAGCATACTCCGAAATACAACACTATGCTTCGTGATGATAAGACGTATCCGTATATTAGAGTCACGGTGGGGGAAGAATATCCGAGAGTACTTTTTTCAAGAGATATGAAAAAGGATAAATCGAGATACTTCGGACCATACACTTCGGCAGGGGCAGTAAAAAATACTATTGATTTAATAAACAAAATATACCGTATCAGAACCTGCAATAGAAAGTTGCCAAGAGATATAGGTGTGGACCGCCCATGTCTTAATTATCATATACATCAGTGCAATGCTCCGTGTCAGGGGTATGTTTCCAAAGAAGAATACAAGGAACAGATTGATGGTGTTTTAGAATTTTTAAATGGTAATTACAAGCAGGTGATGAATGATCTTCAGGCAAAGATGGAGAAGGCGTCTGAGGACCTGGAATTCGAAAAGGCAATTGAATACAGAGATTTGCTGGATAATGTAAAGCAGATTGCACAAAAGCAGAAGATAACGCATACAGATGGTGAGGATAAGGATATAATCGCCCTCGCAAATGATGATACAGACGCAGTAGTACAGGTGTTTTTTGTCAGAAATGGCAAGCTGATTGGTCGTGACCATTTTCATATTCGAATAGGAACAGAGGAGAACACATCTGATGTTCTGACTACTTTTATTAAGCAGTTTTATTCGGGTACACCATTTATTCCAAAGGAAATCATGCTTCAGATGTGGATAGAGGAGATAGATATTCTTGAGGAATGGCTCTCGGGCAAAAAAGGCAGGAAGGTAACAATCAAAGTACCGCAGCGAGGAATGAAAGAAAAGCTTGTGGAGCTTGCGGAGAAAAATGCCATGCTTGTTCTGTCACAGGATAAAGAGCGAATCAAGAGAGAAGAGGGCAGGACAATAGGTGCCGTTAAGGAGATAGAGAAGCTTCTTGGAATGAAGAATCTAAACAGAATGGAAGCCTACGATATTTCAAACATCAACGGTTTTGAGACAGTAGGTTCTATGATTGTCTATGAAAAGGGCAAGCCAAAGAGAAGTGATTACAGGAAGTTTAAGCTTAGAACAGTAGCAGGACCTGATGATTACGGTTCAATGTATGAGGTGCTGACGAGAAGATTTACGCATGGAATGCTAGAGCGGGAGGAGCTTGAGGACAAAAACCTGCCGAGTGAAGTGGGCAGCTTTAATCGTTTTCCGGACATTATCATGATGGATGGTGGAAAAGGTCAGGTAAATGTATGTCTGCAGGTGCTTGAAGAGCTGGGGCTTGATATACCGGTCTGTGGTATGGTCAAGGATGATTTTCACAGAACAAGAGGCCTTTATTTTAATAATGAGGAGATACCTATAGACAGACATGGGGAGGGCTTTAAGCTTATCACTAGAATTCAGGATGAGGCTCATAGATTTGCGATTGAATATCACAGATCACTCAGGTCAAAAACACAGGTGCGTTCTGTACTTGATGATATAGAAGGAATTGGTCCGACGAGAAGAAAAGCTCTGATGCGAAGATATCAGTCACTGGAGAATATAAAGAATGCGTCTGTTGAAGATCTGGCACGGACAGAATCAATGAATCAGCAGTCTGCGGAAGCAGTTTTTACTTTTTTTCATAATGAAAACATGGTATAGTATAACAAATAAAGCATAGTTTGGGGGAATACCAATGAATAGTAATAAAATGACAGTAAGTGTTGCCAAAATTGTTGAATTGCTCGATTTAAAGAGTTTTAATGACATTGATTTAAAAAGCAGAAAGATTACATGTAGTGATGTAAACAGACCTGCTTTGCAGCTGACAGGATATTTTAATCATTTTGAGCAGTCTCGTGTTCAGATTATTGGAAATGTTGAATATGCGTATACGCAGGGACTTACACAGGCGCAGAGAAAAGAAAACTATGATAAGTTCTTAAGCTTTGACATACCTTGTGTTATTTTCTGCAGGAATCTTCAGCCTGATCCGGATTTCTTTGAGGCGGCAAATGAACATGGAGTTCCGCTTCTTGGTACAGGTCGTTCAACATCAGAGTTTACAGCAGAGCTTATCTATTCATTAGGAGCACAGCTTGCACCGTGTATCACAGTTCATGGCGTACTGGTAGATGTATATGGTGAAGGACTTATGATTACAGGAGACAGCGGAATCGGAAAAAGTGAGGCTGCGCTGGAGCTTATCAGACGTGGGCATCGTCTTGTAACAGATGACGTTGTTGAGATTAGAAAAATAAATGAGCATACGCTGATGGGAACATCACCGGATATTACACGTCATTTTATAGAACTTAGAGGTATCGGTATTATTGATGTAAAGACACTTTATGGTGTTGAGTGTGTTAAGGAAAAACAGCAGATTGATCTCGTTATCAAGCTGGAGGACTGGAAGAAAGAGGCTGACTATGACAGACTCGGACTTGAAGAGGAATACACAGAGTATCTGGGCAATAAGGTTGTGTGTCATTCACTTCCTATCCGTCCGGGACGTAATCTTGCGGTAATCTGCGAAACAGCAGCAGTTAACCATAGACAAAAGAAAATGGGCTACAATGCGGCTCAGGAGCTGTACAGAAGAGTACAGGCTAATTTAACTAAAGGTAATTCGGAGGATTAAAATGGACAAAAAAAGCGCGTGGGATAAATACCCGACAGGTAACAAAAGAGATGAGGTATTTAATTTTGCAGAGGAGTATAGAAGATTTATCTCTGATTGCAAGACCGAACGTGAATGCACCGGTTTTATTTACAAGGATGCAATAGAGAATGGTTTTATGGACATGGATGAGCTCATCGCATCTGATAAGAAAGTTAAAGCCGGAGACAGAATCGTGGCAAATAATTATGGAAAGGGACTTGCACTTTTTATTATTGGAAGTAAGGATATTGAGCAGGGAATGAACATTTTGGGAGCTCATATTGATTCTCCACGAATTGATTTAAAGCAGGTACCTTTATTCGAGGATGCTTTATACAAGACACATTTTGCGATGCTTGATACACATTATTATGGTGGAATCAAGAAGTATCAGTGGGTTACAATTCCACTTGCCATGCATGGCGTTATATGTAAGAAGGATGGAACGACAGTCGAGATTAATCTGGGTGATAACCCGGGAGACCCTGTTGTTGGTATAAGTGACCTTCTCGTTCATCTTTCAGCGGACCAGATGGAGAAAAAGGGCGCGAAAGTAGTAGAGGGAGAAAAGCTGGACATTCTGTTTGGTTCAATTCCTATTGAGAAGAATGAAGATAAGGATGTCGAGAAAAGAGTAAAAGCCAATGTGCTTAAGATTCTTGAGGCTGAATATGGAATTGACGAGGAAGACTTTTATTCTGCAGAGATTGAGGTAGTTCCTGCCGGAGAGGCAAGAGACTATGGTATTGATAGAAGTATGATAATGGGATATGGACATGACGACAGAGTATGCGCATATCCATCATATAAAGCCATGCTTGAGCTTGATGTGCCTGAATATACAAGTGTCTGTCTACTGGTTGACAAGGAGGAGATTGGTAGTGTTGGCGCGACAGGAATGAAATCACGTTTCTTTGAGAATTGTGTGGCTGAGGTTATGAACCTTGCAGGCAAATACAGCGAGCTTGCATTAAGACGTGCGCTCAAGCGTTCGAAGGTGCTCTCGTCTGATGTGTCAGCTGCGCTGGATCCTAACTATCCAACTGTTATGGAGGCTAGAAATTCAGCATTTTTTGGAAAAGGACTTGTATTTAATAAATATACAGGTGCCCGTGGAAAGAGCCAGTCAAATGATGCAAATGCTGAATATATTGCAAGGCTTCGCAAAATCATGGATGACAACGATGTGTCATGGCAGACAGCTGAACTTGGTAAAGTAGACCAGGGTGGCGGTGGAACAATCGCATATATCCTTGCCCGTTATGATATGAATGTAATTGACAGTGGTGTGCCGGTGCTTAATATGCATGCACCATGGGAAATTATAAGCAAAGTAGATTTGTATGAGGCATATAAGGGATATATAGCATTTTTGAAGGAAGCATAATATATGAATTTTATAGAAAATGTAAAAAGGGAATTGCCGGAACTAAATATTGTATCAGATGAGCTTATGAGTAAGCACACGACCTTCAAGGTTGGAGGTGCGGCAGATTATTTTGCATCACCAACTACCAAAGAGCTTGGAACACTTCTTGCTATTGCAAAGGAGTGCGATGTAGCTGTTACAATAATAGGCAATGGTAGTAATCTTCTTGTAGGAGACAGGGGAATCAGAGGCCTTGTGATTGAGATTGGAAAAGCCATGGAATATATTCAAATCGATGGTCTGACTATGACTGTCGGAGCTGGAACTATTCTTGCGAAAGCCGCCAATGAAGCTGCATGTGCAGGTCTTGGTGGAATGGAATTTGCAGCAGGAATTCCGGGAAGTATGGGCGGTGCTGTCGTGATGAATGCAGGTGCATATGGAGGAGAAATCAAGGATATTCTAGAGAGTGCAACTGTTATTTCACAGGATGGTGAGATTATTACACTGTCTAATCAGGAGCTTGATTTGTCATACAGACACAGTTGTGTTTTAGAAAAGGAATATATAGTTTTATCTGCCAGACTTAAGCTCGAGAAAAAGGACGAGGCGCAGATTCGGGAAGTTATGGCAGACCTTAGAAACAGAAGAATCGAAAAACAGCCTCTTGAATATCCTAGTGCAGGAAGTACGTTCAAGAGACCGGAAGGATATTTTGCAGGAAAGCTTATAGAGGATGCAGGACTGCGCGGTTATACTGTAGGCGGTGCGTGTGTATCTGAAAAGCACTGCGGTTTTGTTGTGAATAAAGGCGATGCCTGTGCAGCAGATGTTCTTAATGTCATTAAGGATGTGAAGGTGAAGGTGTATGAGAAGTTCGGTGTTGAGCTTGAGCCTGAGGTAAAGATGATAGGAGAGTTCTGATTTGAAGTTTGTAATTGTTACCGGAATGTCCGGTGCGGGAAGAAGTACAGCGATGAAGATGATGGAGGATATGGGATTTTACTGTATAGATAATCTTCCAATTCCATTGCTCGATAAGCTTGCTGATTTGACAATAAATCTTGATACAGAAATTGAAAAGGTGGCAGTAGGTATTGATGTTCGTACTGGCGACGGATTTGACAATATCGAAAGTGCACTGGAGCTGTTTAAACGAAAGCGGTTTAACTATGAGATTTTGTTTTTGGATGCAGAGGATGAGGTACTTATTAAAAGATATAAGGAGACAAGGAGAAATCATCCGCTTGCAAAGTCAGAACGAATCAATACAGGTATCGGACGTGAGAGAAAGAAGCTGGAATTTCTTAAGAAAAAAGCAAATTACATAATCGACACAAGTCAGCTCCTTACCAGGGAATTGAAGACTGAACTTGAGAAGATTTTTATTGAAAACCAGAATTACAAGAATCTGTTTGTTACTATTTTGTCTTTTGGATTTAAGTATGGTATTCCGTCAGATTCTGATATTGTGATGGATGTAAGGTTTTTGCCAAATCCATATTATGTTGAAGGCCTACGCGCAAAGACAGGAAATGACAAAGAAATTCAGGATTATGTGATGCAGTTTGATGAGGCAAAGCAGTTTATAGACAAGCTTGAGGATATGATTAGGTTCCTCATTCCGAATTATATTTCGGAGGGAAAGAATCAGCTTGTCATTTCGATTGGATGTACAGGTGGAAAACACAGGTCGGTGACTCTTGCCAATGAGCTGTATTCAAGACTTCAGGGAACTGGTGAATTTGGACTGAAGGTACATCATCGTGATATAGGCAAAGATGCATTAAGAGGAAAATAATATGTCATTTTCAAGTGATATCAAAGAGGAGCTGGGCAGACAATACAGCAAAAGCCGTCACTGTCAGATGGCGGAATTGTCTGGGATGATTGAACTCGATGGCAGAATTGATGAGCAGGACGGGACAATGTATTTTAAGACAGATAATCCTGTTTTACTGGAAAAATATGCCATTTTAATGAGAAAGGTGTTTGAGCTTGATATCTCAAAACCAATCAGTAAAGAGGATACAGACAGAATAATGCAGACATTTAAGTGGAACAGGCTTGAAGGTGCAACCACAAATGGTCTGATTTTGCAGAACACCTGTTGTAAGCGGGCTTTTATAAGAGGTGCTTTCCTGGCTGGAGGTTCTATGAGTGACCCCAATAAGTCGTATCATTTTGAGATAGTGTGCCATACGCACGAACAGGCTAAACAGCTTCAGAGTGTTATGCAAAGCTTTGACACGGATGCCAAGATTGTCGAAAGAAAAGGTCATCATGTGGTTTATTTGAAAGAAGGGTCGCAGATTGTTGATATGTTAAATGTCATGGAAGCGTATGTGGCACTTATGAATCTTGAGAATGTGCGCATTCTAAAAGAAGTAAGGAATACTATCAATCGAAAGGTTAATTGTGAGACTGCCAATATTAACAAGACAGTAAACGCAGCAGTAAAGCAGGTCGAGGATATAGAGCTTATACGGGAGAGGATAGGTCTTGATAATTTACCGGAAAATCTGCGTGAGATGGCACTTCTTAGATTAGAGTATCCGGAAGCTACACTTAAAGAACTTGGTAATTATTTAGAACCGCCTGTTGGAAAATCGGGAGTCAATCACAGACTTAGAAAGTTATCTGCTATTGCAGAAGATTTGAAATAAATATGCTACGAGGAAGTGTTTATGAGTGAGAAATTGTTATTTGTTTTTAATCCAAAATCAGGTAAAGGTCTTATCAAAAATCATTTAGTTGATATCGTAGATACAATGGTAAAAGCGGGGTATGAGGTTACAATTTATACGACGCAGGCTCAGGGAGATGCCATTAATAAAATAGAAAACGAGGCCAAAAACTATGACCGGATAGTCTGCAGTGGAGGCGATGGAACATTAGATGAGGTTGTTACCGGGCTCAATCGCAGCGGTGTACATGTACCAATTGGGTACATTCCAGCGGGTAGTACGAATGATTTTGCCAATTCTCTGAAGATTCCAAAGGATATGGTAAAGGCGGCAGAGGTGGCTGTTTCAGGCACCGCATTTCCGTGTGATATGGGATATTTTAACGGAGATACATTTGTATATGTTGCGGCGTTTGGTCTTTTTACGGCTGTATCATATCAGACAGATCAGCATCTTAAGAATATCTTAGGACATGCAGCGTATATACTTGAGGGTGCAAAACAGCTTTATGATATTCCTAGTGTTTCCATGCAGGTAGAGCATGATGGAGGAATATTACACGGCAAATATATATTTGGAATGGTTACAAATTCTATTTCGGTTGGCGGATTTAAGGGAATGACGGGTGATGATGTAAAGCTCGACGATGGAGTATTTGAGGTTACACTCATCAGAACACCGAAAAATCCAATCGAGCTGAATGAGATTCTTGCAAGTCTCACAAACCTGATAGATGACACTGATATGATTGATTCGTTTAAGACAAGTACACTCAAGATTACTTCCAAAGAACAGGTAGCGTGGACACTTGACGGAGAATATGGTGGCGACCACGAAGAAGTACTGATTAAGAATCTGAAGCAGCATGTAGATATAATTGTATAATATATGGGAAAATTAACGTATGAAGATTTGGGGAAATAAAAAAATAATTAGTTTGTTGCTTACAACTGCACTTTGTGTATCAATGGGGGATTTTTCAAATGATACAGCTTCACCACGAATAATAAGTGAAACAGATTATTCGAATTATACTGAATATTATAGTGTGGACTATGATAATTCGGACTATGATAATGGTGATGATTATGACAATAACGATTATGAAGATTATAGTAACGATGATGATATTAACAATCAGGATAACTATAATACATACACAGACGAATATGGCATCAAATATCAGTATGAACTGACAAAAGATGCCTATTATGTAAGTGAGTATACCGGTAATGTGACAGATATTGTCATAGCATCAGATATAAAGGGTAAGCCAGTTTATAAAATTGCTTCTTATGTCTTTTGCGATAACAGCAAAATAACAAGTGTGTCAATCCCGGAATCTGTAGTTGAGATTGCGGAGGCTGCATTTGAAAATTGTACAAGTATAAAGAGAATTGACATTCCTGCCTCTGTTAATAAAATTGGAGAATATGCCTTTGGAGATTGTTCAAATCTGTATCAGGTTGTTTTCGCAGATTCTTCAATAGAAATTGCGGATAGCGCATTTAATGGATGTAAAGCAGATTTGCTGACCTTGGTTGCACCAGCGAATTCAAAAGCGTATGAGTACGCTGTGCAAAAACAAATAAAAGTGGCAACCAGCACTCAAAAGATAATCGAAAGAAAACGTAACAATGGATTTGCAGGAGAAACACTTTCGATAAAAGTGTATAATAATTCCGTTATTCCTACATTTAAATCATCAAATAAATCTGTTCTAACAGTCGATAAATCGGGAAATATTGTTCTGAAAAAGGCTGGTTCGGCAAGCGTTACTGTATCATTTGACGGTATATCAAAGACATATAAATACAAGATTGTAAAAAGAACAGAGAAAAATGTATTAAATATAATTTTTAAGTATTATGTCACCAAAGATATGACAGACTATGAGAAGGTGGTTGAGGCCAATAAATGGCTTGCTGCCAATGTGGACTATGATTATGCCGGATACATGAAGGGATATGTTCCTAAAGTCGACCATACTGCAAAAGGGGCATTGGAAAATGGTTTAGCTGTTTGTGATGGTT
>JAXELM010000255.1:0-2408 GCA_034100525.1 Agathobacter sp. | reverse complement strand
ACAAAAAAAGGGTGAGCAGATAATTAAATCTGGCGAGCGGGTCAAAGATATAAATATTGTGCTGAGTGGAACTGTCAGAATGAAGACCAAAAATGAAGATTTTTTGCTCGAAAGCGGTTCTGTAATAGGCTTGCTTGAATGTTCAACAGGGAAATATATATGTGATTATTACGCGGATGAAGACACACTTATAGTCTCATATGCGTATAATCAGATAGATGACTTTGCCAAAATTTTTGAAGAGCAGCCACAGTATATCTACGCATTTTTGCATGCGACACTTGTTCAGTGTCAGATGTTGCTTGACAGACATAATCAGCTTCAGACAAATGCAAGTGAGATGTATTTGTTTAGTGTAAAGCAATACAGAGAGTATATTCTTACCTGCAGAAATATGAACATAGAACCAGTATCCTTTGAGAAGGCAAAAGATATTAAATCAATAGTTCTTACAGAACCAATCAGGGACTGGGAGGTTATGTATATTGATGCGTTAAGCAAGCAGACGACTTCCCTTATGAAGCAGTTTTATATGACAAGGCAGCCGCTGTGCGTTGGCGAGATGATGAGGACTTCAGCGCTTATGAATAGAGCTGTTTTGGAAATAGAGCAGCTTAATGAATATATAGAAAGACAAAGTCAGGTTGTTTTTGCTGATGATGAAAATGATATTATAGGTCTATGGTTTGAGCTTGCAAAGAAAATGGCATGTCGGGGTGTGGATTTAGAACCGATAAACAAGAAGATGCGTCAGATGCAGGGATTTTTTACTGAGAATAGTATTTTTCCTTCAAAAGAAATATTTATGCGTTTTCAGAAGTATTGGCAGTTTGATTTTAAGGCGTATGCGAAGGAGCACGAGGAGGAGCAAAAGAGCCAGAATGCAGAAGCAGATTTTGATGAAATAGATTATTTTGAATATATAATCAGTTATGCCGGATATGAGCAGGAACGCAAGGATGAGCTGAGAAACTTAATGGAAGAATTCCGAAAAGTAGCTGGTTCTGAGTCGAATGACAGAAGGATTCTTGAAATCAGAAAAAGTGTAACAGAGATGTTTTTTGAAACATATAGAAGGGTATTTTTCAAGATTGTTGAGACTGATGAAGACCCATCGACTATTTTGCAGCTGTTTCTAAGATTTGGATTTATGGATTCAGGTCTTTTGGAGGAAGGTCAGATAAATGAACTGCTTGTAGTCAATCGCCTGATTGATGAGAAGAAGTGTGAGCATGTCTATACATTTTATGAATGGCTCAGGATGATATTAAGCGGAGAAAAGGAAACCTCAAAGAATGAGTTTGACTTAGACTATTTTGCTAGTCTTCGTGAGATGAAAAAAGCTAATAAGATTACTGCTGATGAAGAGAAGATGTATCAGCGGGATAAGGTGAAGAAGGTACAGTTTGAGCTGGATAATATGTTTAGAACTGCAAGCAAAGCCACATATGGAAGAAGCAGTGGATACACACCTGTACTATGTGGCAGTGCGCTTAATATATCACTTGAGAAGATGATAGTATCGCAGGATAAAATCATACAGGCTATTGACAAAATCCGGGCAATTGATTATAGATGTTTTTATCGGGAAGTTTTATTCTTCGACCCGGCACATGAATCATTCAGGATGATGATTCAAAAAGAAGTGTTTCCGGATGTGATTCTTTTACCAAATGCGGGTCAGCGTGGAATGATGTGGCAGGAGGTTGAAAGTGTCAGTAGAGAAAGCTCAGCGCGATTTTTGTTTCCAATTTTATCAATAGCTGATCTGGATACAATCATGATTGATGTGGTTGGCAAATACAGATGGGAGATTTGCAGGAAGATACAGGGTGTCAGATGGAATGATATATCTGAACCATCACTTACATCAGAGTATTATGATTTCCTTGAATTTTATAAGAAAAACAGATTGCTTTCATCAGAGGGCAAAGAGAAGCTTAAATCTACACTTACAAGGGTTAAAGGAAGCTTCCGGGAATTTTTTGTGTTGGATTATATTAACTGGATTAGATATGAAAGTAGTGGAAATTTCAGACTGAACAAGGTATCGAGGGAGATTTTGTCGCGGTACTGTCCGTTCCCACATGAAATACGCTACAAGCTTATAGAGAATCCTATGTTTAAGGGTATTTTCTCGAAATATGAAAATCTTATGATTCAAAAGGAGAATAAGATTAAAAATAGTCTATCTCGTTATAAAAACGAGGGCGGTGAAATTACCCAGGAACTTATGGATACATTACATTTTTACAGCAGATGATGAATGCAAAAGGAGGCAGACATGGAATTTACTAAAATCGAAGGTGGAGTTTGTGCAGCTAATGGTTTTAAGGCTGCAAGCTGTGAGGCAAATATTAAGTATAAAGACAGAACTGATATGGCAATGGTGTTTAGCCAGACACCAT
>JAXELM010000206.1:0-2735 GCA_034100525.1 Agathobacter sp. | reverse complement strand
ATGTATAGAAGCAGGTAGGTAAAAATGGAAGACTCATATAAATTTTTTCAGAATAATAAGTGCAAATATTTCCCATGCCATAAGGGACTGACAGATTTTAATTGTCTGTTTTGTTATTGTCCTTTGTATCACCTGGAAAATTGTCCGGGCAATCACTACTTTAAAGAAAAAAATGGAAAAGCACTTAAAGTCTGTACAGACTGTACTTTTCCACATAAGCCTGAGAATTATGAAAAAATCATCAGTTTTCTGAAATTCTAACCTTGTGGCTATGCAATGACTTGATAAGTATATAGCCATATGCAAAAGTCAAAGCAGTAATACATGCGTAGAATATTTCGCCAGCCCACAAAGGCAGATTGAATTGGTATGGTATGAAATAAATACCCATTTCAGCAATCGAATGAATTGCGATACAAAGTATCAGATAATTTTTAATTTTATTTTTTTTCACTGCATATTGAGCAATAAATGTAAGTGCAACATACATAAAAAGTGCAATAGCTTTTTCGATAATCATGATTATCATATAGTACTCTGTAAGTCCGTAAGAGCTTATGTCTTCGCCTGTTAAGAGATTGATGGTAACAGTGGCAATAAAGTATCCCCAGGTAAATGTTGCTGTAATCCAGCCTTCGCCGATACCCATTACAGCATTCCTGCGGACACTGCTTGACCAGCGTTTGTTTTTATTTCTGATATTCAGAATGAAAAAACGTATGAGCTCTACACAAATACCAGTGGTAACACTCATAAAAATACCATAGAACCATTTATTTCCCCAAAAAATCGAGGTGTCTCCCGGAAGGTAGCCTATAAATTTAAATAGCAAAGTTTTGAGTACCTGAATACCAATTATATATACTAAAACACCCATTATAAATGGTGAACCAATACTTTTTCCACCATCGCGAAAAAATAGTAAACTGATTAGTGGTACTACAATAATAATAAACAGAGTGAAAAAAAGTAGAAAATTAATCATTTTTAGCTCCTTTTATGTATTAATTAATGGAGGTCTGTGATGACAAATATTTCAATAGCACTGTCTGCTTTAAAGGAAGGACAGGCACTCAAAATAACTCCACAGGGTACAAGTATGTGTCCATTTTTCTATGGTGGCCGCGACAGTGTCAATGTCGTCGTACCACAGTTTCCTCTCAAAAGAGGTGATATCGCATTATACCTTAGAGATAATGGTACATATGTGATTCATCGCATATACAAAGTAAAGAAAACACCATCTGGCACTGAGTATTATATGATGGGGGACAATCAGAACTGGATTGAAGGTCCCCTGAGAGAATCTCGGATTCATGCCGTGACAAAATCAATAGTTCGAAAAGGAAAGCTCATTGACTGCGATACCAACAAACTATATCGTTTTCTGTCAGGTTTGTGGCTTTTTGTCCGTCCGCTTCGTCCATTTTTTATCAAAATATGGAACAACAGCAATATTAAAAATCGCAGATCATCTGGCTGATTTCATCCTGTGACAGAATTCTGCATTTTTGTTCATTGATAGAATAAACACGATTACAGCTGTTTAGAACAGTTGGTCTGTGTGTTGTTAATATGCATGTTCTGGCATGTTTGTCGCGCATAATATTTTTAAGGAGTTCACGCTCCGTTGTTATATCAAGAGCTGAAGTAGCTTCATCTAAAAGCAGTATCGGTGATTTTCTAAGCAGTGCTCTTGCAATAGACAGACGCTGAGCCTGTCCTTCGGAGAATCCACCACCGCGTTCTTTTATTTCTGTGTTAATTCCGTCAGGCAGCTTCTCTACAAAGCTCCATGCACATGCCATTTTCAGTGCTTCTATGATTTCATCGTCAGTTGCATCCTCTTTGACATTTCGCATATTTTCAGCAATAGTACCCGAAAACATAGTATTGCCCTGAGGCACATAAGCCATAAGCTGACGTACTGAAGCAGATAATTCCATACATTTGCCATCCTCAGGTACGGAATCACCAGCACAGATATATCCCTGTCCGGCTTGTCCTTCAATTATCGAAAGCAGATATCGAAGCATGGTTGTTTTTCCCTCACCGGAAGGTCCGACAAAAGCAACGACCTCTCTTGGAAATGCATCCATATCAGCATTGCAAAAGATATTTACATCAGTATCTCGGTACGCATATGTTACACTACGAACATGCACACCAAGTCCCTCGGACTGATGCACTTCATAGAATTCCCTGACTTCATCACGCTTAGAATAATCCTCTTTTGGCATACCTGTTATATCCATAAGTCTCTTTGCGGCATTGGTAAGAGAAATGGAAGTTGGAAACAGTGTTATCAGGTTATTCACGGTAGCAGTCAGAGTGCTTGACAGTGTAAGAAACATCGTCATTGTTCCGTATGTAATTGCACCGGACCATACCTTGTAAATACCCCATCCCTGAGCGGAGTATGTAACAAGCATAGAAAGAATAGTCAGTAAGATGGAATTCAAAATTGACATTTTCTGATATTTCAAACGAACTGACGTATATTCCTTCTGCAGGGCACGAAGTCTTCTTGAATACATAGGAAGAAGGTCGAAAGCCTTCAGCACCTGCACATTGCTAAACGCTTCCTGGTTAAAGCTTGATACTTTGCTTGAGACAGCGAGTGTACTCATATTGTTCTTGCGCATTCGCCGCATTGACTCTCTTGAGATAAGTATACTAAGCGGAATACCAGCCAGAGCAAAAGCAGCAAATGAGGCATCATATTTTACCACCAT
>JAXELM010000026.1:0-11255 GCA_034100525.1 Agathobacter sp. | reverse complement strand
TCGTTTGATACGCGTTCAAGACAAACCATTGATGCTGTCTCGCCGTCCATTGCAAGCTTAACACCATAAGCTCCCTGATTGAAGGATTCATCAATGTCTGTGCGTGAAGCCATATGGGCAGCGCATCTTTGAAGTACATTTTTTCGACAATTGTAACACTCTTTACAGCATAAATGAATGTGTCGTGTGCAATTTCAAGCAAAGTAGATGCGATGTATTTGGCAGCAGAGCCGAAGCCGGGGTGTGGTCAGTACAACACAAATCGTTGTCAATAGTCTTTGGTATACCAATGATTCTTATGTCGCTTCCAATCTGTCTTCCATAGTCGGATAATTTGAGAACAGTGTCCATTGAATCATTACCGCCTATATAGAAACATCGCTGGTGTATGCTTAAGTTGGCAAATTGACTCGTCGTCGTTAATTGTCTCACTCAGGTTAATGTAATTCTCGTTTAATACTCCAAGAATCCCATTGATTGCTCCATAGCAGATGTCGTACTTGTCAGAGTCTTTGATTTGTGAGATTACTCCGGCAAGACTAGCGTTAATAGCTGTGGTTGGACCGCCAGATTGTGCGACCATACAATTTGATTGATTCATAGTTGCTCCTTTTATCTTTTATAGTTTATGTCTATTTTAGACACTTTATGCTGGAAGTGCAAGCTTTAACAACTAAAATTAACAAATAAATAAGAATAAAAAAATATAAAAAAAGGCTGGTAATTTATTCGAGAGTGTAGTACTATAGTAACATAACAAAGAAGGGAAGAAGGATTTATGGCAGGACAGGTATTAATAGAGTGTCCTAACACAATTTTTCAGATATACGTAAAGAACGAACATGAATTATCTAAGCTTGAAATATTTATGGGGAATATCAGAAGTGTTAAGCGCTTGGGGATAAACGATATATATAATTGGTGTAACAGACAGGGCATATCTTATGATACCAAGTTTAATTATCATAAGGATTTTTCTTTGTGGGAAAATGTTCAGTCATACCTCAGGTATTCTGCACAGAAGATGAAATATCAAATCGGATTTAGTTTTGTCTGATTTTTAAGATGCGTTTTGACGCATCTTTTTTTCGGGCTTGAAGAAAGTATAGGAGGCAATTATGAAATATCCGGAATTTTTACAGAAAAATGGAACAATAGGATATGTAGCACCATCCTTTGGGTGTGCTATAGAACCATATAAGAGTGCGTTTGCGAATGCTCTTGGCAAATTTAAGGCAATGGGATATAAAGCAGATATCGGACCAAATGTTTATGAAGAAAGTGGAATAGGAATAAGCAGTACGCCGAGGAACTGCGGTGAAGAACTGAATGATTCATATTGTGGCAATCAAAATGATGTGATAATTTCCTGTGGCGGAGGAGAGCTGATGTGTGAGGTCGTGTCATATATGGATTTCGAGAGGCTAAAATCGGCAAAACCGAAGTGGTATATGGGATATTCAGACAATACAAATTTTACTTTTTTGCTCAATACTATCTGCGATACAGCTTCAATATATGGACCATGTGCATCCACTTTTGGAATGGAACCATGGCATCCGTCAATTCAGGATGCATTTGATTTACTTTGCGGAAGGCTGGATACAGTAAGTAATTACGATAAGTGGGAAAAGGAACAGCTTAAGACTCCGGAGAAGCCACTTGAACCATACAATGTTACAGAACCATTTGAGCTTAAATGTTTCCCCGATGAGGATATTGAAATCGAAGGCAGACTGATTGGTGGATGCGTTGACTGTCTGGTAAATTTGCTTGGAACAAGATTTGATAAAGTAAAAGACTTCAATGAAAAATATAAAGAGGATGGAATAATATGGTTTCTTGAGGCATGTGAACTGAATGTAATGTCGATAAGAAGAGCGTTTTGGCAGATGAAGGAAGCGGGATGGTTTGAGCATGTAAAAGGCTTTATTATCGGGCGTCCTATGCTATTTGGACAGGATATGTTTGGATTAGATCAGTATCAGGCGGTAATTTCTGTACTTGATGAATACAAAGTTCCTGTTATAATGGATGTGGATATAGGTCATCTGTCACCTATGATGCCTATTGTATCAGGAAGCACGGCGAAGGTGACAAGGACAGGAAATAATATCTCTATCAAATATACATGGAGATAGACAGCAGGAGGTTGTGATGATGAATATTAAAAAGTTTACATGCGTATTATTGTCATGTGCTATTACTTTTTCGAATGTCAGTGTTGTGAAGGCTACAGAAAATGATAATGCGGAACCTGTAGTGAGTGATGTTGAAGAAGTGGGAGATGATGTCGTTATAGAGGATGACGATAAGCCGTATCTGGCATTGGGTGAGAATCTGACTAAGGAACAGCGCAGGAAAGTCCTTGATTTGATGGGCATAGAAGAAGAGAATCTGGCAGATTATGATGTGGTATATGTAAATAATAAAGAAGAGCATGAATATCTCGGTTCTTATATTTCTTCATCAGAGATAGGAACTAAGTCTCTTTCTTCGGTTGTAATCACACAGGCAGCAAAAGGAGACGGACTTAATATTTCAGCTTATAATATTAATTATTGTACAATAGGTATGTACAAAAACGCATGTGCAACTGCAGGAGTTGAGGATGCCAATATTATTATCGCGGCACCATTTTCTATTTCAGGAACTGCAGCACTTGTAGGGATTTTTAAGGCATATCAGGAGATGACTGGCGAGGAGATGAGCAATGAAGTAATCGATGTCGCAATGGATGAGCTTGTAACAACAGGAGAGCTTAATGAGAGCATCGATGCCGACCCACAGCAGGTTGAGGCGCTTATTGCAGACCTGAAGAATCAGCTTGAGAGCTTAGATTCAGAGGAGGACATAAAAGAGGCTGTTTTAGATACTGCACGCAAGTATAATGTGGAATTGTCAGATAATGATTTAAGCAAACTTACACAATTACTTCAGAAGCTTAAAGATACTGATATAGACTGGGATTCAATAGCGGACCAGGCATCTGACTGGGCAGATAAGCTTAAGGATTTAGACCTTGATATTGACATTAACACAGATGGCCTGTGGGACAAAATATGTGAATTTTTCAAGAGTCTGCTTGAATCACTTAAGAATTTATTTGGAAAATAATATGAATTTAGTAGACAACTCAATATAATTGGGTACAATATAAAAAGGAGAGAAATACTATATCGTTAAATTTAGCGATTAGATGAATTAAGGAGAGAAAAGATGACAAATTTAGAACTTCAGAAAATGGCTGTTGAGGTTCGTAAGGGTATCATTGAAGGTGTTCACAGCGCAAAGGCTGGACATCCGGGCGGATCTCTTTCAGCAGCAGACATTTTTACTTATCTATATTTTGAAGAGATGAATGTTGATCCAAAAGATCCAAAGAATGAGGAACGCGACCGTTTTGTACTTTCAAAAGGACATACAGCACCGGGATTATATTCAGCTCTTGCACACAAAGGTTATTTTCCGGTAGAAGACTTACTCACACTTCGCCATACTGGTTCATATCTTCAGGGGCATCCTGATATGAAGCATATTCCAGGCGTTGATATGTCTTCAGGTTCACTTGGACAGGGGCTTTCATGTGCAGTTGGAATGGCACTTGCAGGAAAGCTTAAGAACAAGGATTACAGAGTATATGCACTTGCCGGCGATGGAGAGATTCAGGAAGGTCAGATTTGGGAAGCAGCTATGTTTGCAGGTGCAAGGGAATTAGACAATCTCGTTGTCATTGTAGACAATAACAATCTTCAGATTGATGGTGAAGTCGGTGAAGTCTGCTCTCCTTATCCAATAGATAAGAAGTTTGAGGCATTTAATTTCCATACAATCAATATCGATGGAAATGATTTTGATGAAATAAGAAAAGCATTAGACGAAGCTAAAGCTACAAAGGGAATGCCTACAGCTATTATTGCTCATACAGTTAAGGGCAAGGGCGTTTCATTCATGGAGAATCAGGTAGGATGGCACGGAAAGGCTCCAAATGATGAGGAGTTTGCTATTGCTATGGAAGAATTAAGAAAGGCAGGTGAGGCACTGTGTCAGAAGTAAAGAAGATTGCAACAAGAGATAGTTATGGTAATGCACTCGTAGAAATTGGAAAAGAGAGTGACAAGCTTATAGTATTAGATGCAGACCTTGCAGCTGCTACCAAAACAGGCGTATTCAAAAAGGAATTCCCAGAGCGTCACATTGACTGTGGTATCGCTGAGGCAAATATGACAGGTATCGCAGCAGGTATGTCTACTTGCGGATATGTGCCATTTATGAGTACTTTTGCAATGTTTGCAGCAGGACGTTCATTTGAACAGATTAGAAATTCAATTGGTTATCCTCACCTTAATGTCAAAATTGGTGCTACTCATGCAGGTATTTCTGTAGGTGAGGACGGTGCAACACACCAGTGTAATGAGGATATTGCACTTATGCGCACTATTCCTGGAATGGTTGTTATTAATCCAAGTGATGATGTGGAGGCAAGAGCCGCAGTTCATGCAGCATTCGAGTATGAAGGACCAGTTTATCTTAGATTTGGAAGACTTGCTGTACCAGTTATTAATGATGAGGCAACATACAAATTTGAGCTTGGAAAAGGTGTCGAGCTTAAGGATGGAAAGGATTGTACAATCATTGCAACAGGACTTTGTGTATCGGAGGCTCTTAAAGCTGCTGATATTCTTGCGCAGCAGGGAATTGATGCACAGATTATAAATATCCATACGATTAAGCCTATTGATGAGGGGATTGTAGTTGCAGCTGCCGAGAAGACTGGAAGAATATTCACTGTTGAGGAGCATTCTGTAATTGGAGGTCTTGGTGACGCCGTTGCAGCAGTTCTTTCTGAGAAGAGACCTACTAAGCTTACAAAGCTTGGAGTAAAGGATGTATTTGGTGAGTCTGGTCCGGCATTAGAGCTTCTTCATAAATACGAGCTTGATGCGGAAGGTATTGCAAAACAGGTTGCGGCAGCAATGAAATAAAGTATAAATAATAGAACTTTTGCGTGATTTTTACAAATATTACGTAAGATATATGTAAAATTATTGTAAAACTAATTATTGTAAATAGTATATTAGATGATTTATAATATCCTTGTGTGAATATTCATACAAGGATATTTTTGTATGAGAAGATCATAATTTAATAAACGAAAAGGATATTACATTAGATGAGTACAATAAGCGTTATTAGTTCTATAATTAAACTGGCTTTAGGTATCTCTTTATTCCTGTATGGAATGGATGGAATGGGAGACGGACTCAAGAAGGTTGCGGGAAATAAGCTCGAATCATATCTGTACAAGCTTACCAATACTCCAATAAAAGGAATTTTACTTGGAGCCGCAGTTACTGCTATTATTCAGTCATCATCGGCCACATCAGTCATGGTAGTTGGTTTCGTTAACGCAGGAATGATGAAGGTTGTTCAGGGTATTGGAATTATCATGGGTGCCAATATAGGAACATCAATCACAGGATGGATTTTATCACTTAACTTTATTGGTGCAGAGGGTGTGTCTACGATTATCGGTTCAACAACCATTGCAGCAGTGTTTGCATTAGCAGGTGTGCTTCTTAATAAGCTGGGAAAGAAAAACGCCCTTAGATCATTAGGGAATATAATGCTTGGTTTCGCAGTGCTTATGGTTGGTATGTCACTTATGAAGGATGCGATGGAGCCATTTGGAGAGAGTCAGGGCTTTAGAAATATGATTTCCAGCCTTTCTAATCCATTCTTTGGAATTTTGGTTGGTATTGTTTTTACGGCAATATTACAGAGTGCCTCAGCATCTGTAGGTGTATTACAGACTATTTCAGAGGGCGCGCATACGGTACTTCCTTTTTCGGCAGCACTTCCTATGACAATGGGAATTGGTATTGGTGCGGCAGCTCCTGTACTTATTTCGGGAATGCAGTCAACCAGCAAGAACGGAAAGAGAACAGCACTTGTATATCTGATAAATGATTTATTTGGTATGATAATCTGGGCTACGGTTTTTTATGCAGGTCAGGCAATCATTACAAAGGGTGGAGAGTTCGGTTTCATGGGCATGGAGATGAATGCAGTAACTATTGCCCTTATGAATACTGTTTATAGAATTCTTACTATACTTGCTCTTGCGCCATTTATAAAACAGATAGACAAATTAGTGTTCTGGATTATTAAAGATACTGAAGAGGATGTTGAAGAACAGCCGGATTTTGATTTGCTTGAGGAGAGATTTATTGCTTATCCGGACCTTGCGCTGGCACAGAGCCACACCGTTATGAACAGTATGGCGAAGAAATCCAGAAAGAATGTATACAGAGCATTATCTCTTATGGATGATTATTCAGAGGATAAGTTCAACAAGATTCAGGAGAAAGAATCCCTCATCGACAAGTATGAGGATAAGGTCGGCACATATCTTATGCAGATTACAGGAAAAGATATGAACGTTGCGCAGACTAAGCAGGCGTCGAAATTCTTACATACACTTAGCGATTTTGAGCGTATCGGTGACCATGCATCAGGTATTTCAAAAGTGGCAAAGGAATTAAAAGAAAAGAAGACTTCATTTTCGAAAGATGCGCAGAAGGAGCTTATTGTACTTGAATCTGCAGTAACGAAGATAGTAGATATTACAACCAAGGCATTTATTGAAGATGATCTTGATGCCGCAACGAAGGTCGAGCCGCTTCGACAGGTTATCCGTTCATTGTGTGGAGAACTCAAGAACAGACATATCACAAGACTTCAGAAGCGCAAATGTGATATGGAGCATGGATTTGCATTTAATGATATGCTCAACAATCTTGACAGAATAGCAGCACATTGTTCTAATGTTGCAGTTGCGATGATAGAGCTTGAGGCAGCAGATTTTGATACTCATGAGTATCTCAAAGAGGTTCGAGAGATGAAGGTTGGTTCGTTTATTACCAACTACAGAGAGTATGACAAGCAGTATAAGCTAGATGCTGAAAAAGATGATTAATAGCGTGATTTAACAGGGAATCCCGAATATTCAAAGAATATTTCGGGGTTCTTTCTTTTTTTTAAGGTAACATTAAGAAAGCCTTAATAAACATATTTCTATAATCTGATATACTTTTTATCAAGGAGGTGCGTCTTGGAAGAGAAGAGGAAATGTGTAATAGAAGTAAAAGACCTTTATAAGATTTACAAAGTAGGGACAAACAAGGTGCGAGCTCTAAATGGTGTTGATCTGAAAATATACGAAGGTGAATTCTGCGCAATAATTGGAACATCGGGTTCAGGAAAATCAACATTACTCAATATGCTGGCAGGACTTGAGAAGCCTACGAAGGGAACTATTATGGTAGCTGGTAAACAGATAGAGAACTATTCAGAGAATCAGCTCGTAAAGTTCCGACGTGAGAATGTCGGTTTTATTTTTCAGTCATTTAATCTGATACCGACCATGAATGCGATAGAGAATGTTTCGATGCCACTTACTTTTAAGGGTATACCGAAGGATATACGGGAGAAGCGTGCGCGGAAGATGATTGAGCTTGTTGGACTTAAGAAGTATGAGAAGCATACTCCTGGACAGATGTCAGGAGGTCAGCAGCAGAGAGTGGGAATGGCGAGGGCTCTTGTTATGAATCCTAGTATTGTTTTTGCTGATGAGCCAACAGGTAACCTTGATTCGCATACGTCAGAAGAGATGATGAATCTTATGAGAGAGGTGCTTAGTAAGAGAAATAAGACTCTTGTTATGGTAACTCATGACAATGATCTGGCGGCTCTTGCTGACAGACAGATAAGAATTAAAGACGGTAAAATCGTCTCAAATGAAATTTAGATGGAAGAGGGAAAATTCATGAAGAAAAGTATTATTAAGTATTTACTTTGTGCAGGACTGATATTTGGAAATGTTGTCACAGCCGCTGCACCAACGATGGTATATGCGACGGAGGCTGATTCAGAACAGTCTACAGATAATCAGCAACCGGCAAATGTTACAAATACAAGCAGCACGGATGTGTCCAATGAATCTACAGAAGTTTCAGAAATGACCGAGGGTGCAGATAAGGATTTGACATTTACAAATTATTCTGTGTCAGGTAATCAGGCAGGACAGAAGGTCACTATCAATTTTACAATCACTGCTAATCCAAACCCAAGTAACAGATACAATATTGCAAATCTCAAGAGAGTATTTGCTAATGTAGATGATTCGTTTCCTTTTGAGACAAATGATGAGGCGAGCAGAGTGCTCAGCGTATCTGGCAATACAGTGAATGTAAGCTATACATTTACAGCAAAGGATAATCTTGAAACTGCATACTATCCTGTTGCTTTTACTGTAGTGTATGACAGAAATAGGAAATATAAAGAGAACAATATAGACAAGACAGCACTCATTACTGATACGGAGTACTACTATACAAAGAGATTCAGTGTGAAGATAAATGCTAAGCCTGAGGTGAAAAAGGAAGAGAAAAAAGATCCGGAAGCAGCCGATACAGATATTTCTATTCAGGTAAATGAAACAGCAGAAGGTGTATACGGCAAGAATTGCAAGGTTGAGTTTGTAGCCAAATCAAGTAGCTGCAAGATTACAAATGTAACACCAGTTATAGGTGATGGTTTCCCATTTGAGACAAAGGGCGATGCATACAAGAATGTGACTTCAAAGGGAACAAACAGTCTCAAATGCAGCTACAACTTCACTGTAAGAAGTGATGTGGCGACCGGCTATCAGGGAGTTACTTTTGCAATTACATACATCAAGGATGGTAAGACATTTACTGCAAACAAGACAATGAATGTACACCTTGAGGGTAAAAAGGAGAAGAAGAAGGAATCATCAGGTGGCGGAGATTCAAAGAGCAGTACACCACGACTTATGGTGACAGGCTGTGATACAGACCTTGAACAGATTTATCCTAATGACGTATTCGTACTTACTGTTCATTTAAAGAACACAGCCAAGAAGGCAGTCTCAAATATCAAAGTTACACTTGCAAGTGAGGAGAAAAACTTCATTTCGACAAATGGAGCAAGCTCAGCGTATGTAGAAAGCATCGCTGCAGGTTCTACAGCAGATGTGACATTTGAGCTGCAGGCCGATTCATCACTTACTGCAAAAGCATATGGACTAACAGTGAAGACTGAATATGAGGATTCAAAGGCAAACCCATATACATCAGAGGATTCACTTACTATTCCAGTAAGTCTTAAGGCTGATATGAAGATTACAGAGGTTCAGGTTCCATACGATTTATGTGTGGGCGGTGAGGGGACTCTCAGCTTTACAATTACTAATTCGGGTGCTGCAACACTCTACAATGTAAATGTTAAATGTGAGGGTGAAGACTTTTCATGTGAGGAGACTTATGTAGGAAATATTGCAGCAGGAAGCTCTGGATATGCATCAATTCCACTTATTGGAGAAAAAGTAACCGAGAGTGATGGTGCATGTACAATAACAGTTACATATGAGGATAACAAAGGCAATGCTACAACTGTCACAGAGCCTACCAATATATATGTAATGGATATGGCTGCTATGGATTCGGAAATCACTGATGAAGAGATGGTAGAGCCGGAAAAGAAAACAGTTATCTGGCCATATATCGTTGGTGGAATTGTTGTAATAATAATTATTGTATTGGTAATAAGAAGAAACAAGAAGAAACGTAAACAGGCTGAGGAGGAGTTGATAGACGATGACATTTAAGGATATGATATCCATGAGTGTTGGAAATCTATGGCGAAGAAAGCTTAGAACTTTTCTTACTGTGCTTGGTGTGTTGATTGGTACGACTTCTATTGTTGCCATGTTGTCGATTGCATTAGGAATGAAGCAGATGATTATCGATGAGTACAGTACATTTGGAAGTGCAACACAGATTACCGTGATGCAGGAGTATAGTGAGGGCGGAAGTTCAAATGTGGATTTTCTGCTCTCGGATACGACACTTGAAAAGATAAGTGGAATCGAGCACGTAGACAAAGTAAAGCCAATGCTCAATTTGGACACTCAGGTCTCTCAGAAGAAATATCAGGGTTGGGGTCCAATCTATGGTGTGGAGCTGGATGAGATTGAGAGTTTAGAAGTGGGAGAAGGAAAGCTTCCTGGCAAAACAAGCGGCAATATGCTTGAACTCCTTTGCGGTAATATGGTGCCGACCTCGTTTTATGATACCAGCTCTGATGACTGGGATTATACATATTACTCAACGGGAGAACTTCCGGATGTAGATTTGTTCTCAAGTTCTCTTAAGTTCTCGATGTACAATGAATTTGCTGGAAGTCAGGAGACAACTAATGAGACATCTACAGAGGAGACTGTTCCGACAGAAGATGTAGCAACTACTGATAATTCAATGATTGATATTAGGGCAAAGGTTACAGGAATAATGGCAGGTGGTGTTGATTCATATATCAATCAGTATTCCAATGCTTTTGTAACAGATATAGATAGTTTGAAGACATACCTGAACAAGAATTTCAAAAAGGGCCAGATACCGGGACAGCCGCTTGATGCTAATGGTCGTCCATACAATGAATGGATATATACACAGTTTATCGTAGAGGTTGATGAGACGGAGAATGTGGATGATGTAAAACAGGCCATTATAGATATGGGCTTTTCAGCCAACAGTAATAAAGAGCTTATCGAGTCTACACAACAGACCTTCAAGATTATTGAGCTTGTACTCGGTAGTATTGGTATGATTGCTTTCTTAGTAGCTGCAATCGGAATTGCCAATACCATGATGATGTCCACATATGAAAGAACCAAGGAGATTGGTATCATGAAGGTTCTTGGTTGCGATATGCGTGATATCATGGGACTGTTTCTGGCAGAAGCAGGATTTATTGGATTTCTCGGAGGCACAGTTGGTGTCCTTATTACAAAGGGATTATCGTTTGTAGCCAATACAGCCCTTTCAGGAGTCATGGAATCATCTGGAATGGGTTCAGGAAATATCTCGATTGTTCCGCTATGGCTTATGCTTGTAGCTATTGGTTTTTCGACCTTGATGGGTGTTGTCGCAGGATTCTTCCCAGCACGACGAGCTATGAAGCTTAGTCCACTTGCTGCAATTAGAAATGAATAGTGACGTGGTACGATGAGTAAAAGAGTTTCGAAATTCGATTAGAGAATTTTGAAACTCTTTTTTGCTTCGATAAAACAGAACAAAAGTCCGTTTTATTGTACAGTAAAAATGAGATACTTCTTTCAACAAAGAGGACAATCAAAGTTTGAAAGGAGATTTCACATGAGAGAATTAGAT
>JAXELM010000024.1:0-5453 GCA_034100525.1 Agathobacter sp. | reverse complement strand
CGCGACGAAATGTACACTTCTGCTTTTTCATGAAGGTGAAAAGGAACCTTTTGCAAGGCTGCCATATCCGGATTCTTATAGAATTGGGGATACTTATTCAATGATGGTGTATGATATAAAAGCATCTGATATAGAATATGCATTCCAGTTTGATGGACCATATGATCCGACAAAAGGATTTCTTTTTAATGAAAATAATATAATACTTGACCCATACGCAAGAGCAGTGACAGGTCAGAAGAATTGGGGAGAAAAGAGAAAAGACGGAGAACCGTTCGTATATAGAGCCAGAGTTGTAAAGAGTGATTTCGACTGGGGAGATATAAAACAGCTTGAGTACGACTTTGAGGATCTGGTAATTTATGAGGCTCATGTGCGTGGTTTTACAAAAGACAAATCATCTAAGGTTAAAGCACCGGGTACTTTTGAGGGACTCCGTGAAAAGATACCGTATCTCAAAGACCTTGGAATAAATGCAGTAGAGCTTATGCCTATTTTCGAGTTTGATGAGATGGAGAGCGCACGAGTAGTTGATGGAGTACAGCTTTATAATTACTGGGGGTACAACACAGTAGCCTTTTTTGCACCAAATACAGGATATGCATACAATGATAAGCATAATCGCGAGGGTGATGAGCTCAAAAAGCTCATAAAAGAGCTTAAAGAAAATGGAATAGAAGTAATTCTCGATGTAGTATTTAATCATACCGCAGAGGGCAATGAATTTGGCCCATGTTTTTCATTTAAGGGAATAGACAACAATGTATACTACATGCTTACACCGGATGGATATTATTATAATTTCAGTGGATGTGGTAACGTATTAAACTGTAATCATCCTGTTGTAAGACATTTTATTCTTGACTGCCTTAGACATTGGGCGATTGAATATCGTGTAGATGGATTCAGATTTGACCTTGCATCGATTCTCGGAAGAGATCAAAACGGTGCGCCTATGGCAAATCCTCCAATCCTTGAGAGTCTGGCATTTGATTCCCTGCTTGGAACAATGAAGCTAATAGCAGAGGCGTGGGATGCAGGCGGTCTGTATCAGGTAGGAAGCTTTCCATCATGGAACAGATGGGCTGAATGGAATGGCAGATACAGGGATGAAATGAGATGCTTTTTAAAGGGTGACGATGGTATGGCGGGAAATGCTATTGCCAGAATAACCGGTTCAAGAGACTTGTACAGTCCAAACGGAAGAGGACACCGAGCATCTGTCAATTTTCTCACATGTCATGACGGATTTACTTTATACGATTTGTATTCATATAATTTCAAGCACAATGAGAAAAATGGATGGGACAACACTGATGGTGACAACAATGGTCACAGCTGGAATTGTGGAGCAGAAGGCGAGACAGAAGATGAGGGAATCAATGGTCTTAGAAGACGTCTTGTGAAGAATGCATTTGCGGCACTTCTTTGCAGCCGTGGACCAGCGATGTTTTTTGCGGGAGATGAATTCTGTAATACACAGTTTGGAAACAACAATGCATACTGTCAGGATAATATAATTTCATGGCTTGATTGGAACAGACTTGAGGAATATCAGGAGATTCATGATTTCGTAAGACATATGATTGCTTTTAGAAAGAAGCACTCTATAATCAGAAAGAGCACTAAGCCGGCATCATGTCAGCTTCCGGAAATCAGTGTCCACAACGGTACACCATTCAATTCAAACACAAGCTTTGATACACACATGATTGGTGTTATGTTTGCTGGAAGAAATGAGCAGGACACAGAGGACGATATCGTATTCTACGCGATGAATGCATACTGGCAGCCGATTGTTATGCAGCTTCCTGTATTACCAAATGGACTTCATTGGATAGTTGATGTCAACACATACTGTGAATACAAGGATGGCGAAGATGTGGGCGAGCAGACAGAAATCCTTGGAGTTAATACAATTCGTATACCAGAAAGAACAACAATTATATTAGTTGCAGAGTAAAAAAGGCGCTATACCTTGTGTATAGCGCTTAAATTATAACATATGAAATTACATACAAAGTATTCGGATGACAACAATCTTGGCATCTGAGTAATCACAGCCGGTGATTCCCATGAAGTATTCAATTGCATCTTCGATGTTTTCTAATGTGTAGTTATTTTTGATATATTTCTCTACTGCATTTAATGAGCTATTTTCAGTCGGAGGATATTTTCCCTGTTTGACTTCATTGATTATAGAAACCCATTTTTTGGAAACAGGACAGCTGTACCCCTCAATTGGTTCTCCATTATAGTCGAAAATGAGTCGTCCAAGCTTTATTCTTGGGTTATCAATAAGCTCCATATCATATTCAGTTTCAACGCTTGAATCAGTTATGAATACTATCATTCCTTTTCTGAGCTCAAGTCTTCCGGTGACTAATTTAAAATTGGCCTCTGAACGGAAATAGATTGTTTGGGCTAACTGAGTCTGTGCTCGTTCTACACCCATCTTTGCAGCTGATTGTCTAGGTTCTTTTTCAAGTACAGCTCTGTAATATTTAAGTGCCATATCGTATTCCTGATATTCTTCACATTGTAATGCTGCGTTTAGTAATTCTTCAATTGAATAATTTTTCTTATCTTGCATATTGACCTCATCCCGATTATATTTACTGTTAAAACTGTGGTAGATTAGTACCATTATCTCATGGTTTTTTATAATTTTCAAGAGGATATTACCTTAAAAAATAAATAAAAAAAGCTACCTGATTTCTCAAGTAGCCAATGCCCCAGAGCTAAAGCTCTCGCCAGTCGCAAATAAAAACTGACGTGCCAAGGAGTCGGAATGACGTGATTCGAACACGCGACCCCCTCGTCCCGAACGAGGTACTCTACCAAACTGAGCCACATTCCGATAGCGACAATTATATCACTTGTTTAAATAAAAATCTACAGTTAATTGGATTTTTTTATAGAGAAATTTATGATAGTATTGTAATTAACAGAAACTAATAGAAGCCATAGGAATAGGAGAAAATATGAGTAAAAATATATTGATAACCGGTGCATCGAGAGGAATCGGTGCTGCTATAGCTTACAAATTCGCATCAGAAGGATACAACATAATTATTTGTTGCAGACGTGATAAGGATAGTATGGGTGCAGTAGCAGATGAAATACGTACCAAATATCATGTGGAAGTACTTGAATTCGTAGGTGATGTGGGCGAGGAAGCGTTCGTGAGCAGTATGATTGAAGAAGCGGTTAAGCATTTAGGTCACATAGATGTTTTGGTAAATAATGCGGGAATGGCGCACATTGGACTTTTGTCTGATATGAGTGTGGAAGAGTGGAATGAGATTTTTAGAACTAATCTTACATCTGTATTTTTGACGAGCAAGTATATCATTCCGCATATGGTTTCAAGGAAACAAGGGAATATCATCAATATCTCCTCTGTATGGGGAAGTGTTGGAGCTTCATGCGAAGCAGCATATTCAGCGACAAAAGGGGGGATTAATTCACTCACAAAAGCCCTTGGAAAAGAACTGGCACCTAGTAATATCAAGGTCAATGCTATTGCATGTGGAGTTATAGATACACAGATGAATGCCTGTTTTTCAGAAGATGAAAAAGAAATGCTTTCTGAGGAAATACCAGCAGGAAGATTTGGAAGGGCAGATGAAGTGGCAGAATTGACATATGCTATTGCGAATACATGTAACTATCTTACCAGTCAGGTTATTACATTGGATGGTGGATGGCAGTAGAGCTTGGTCACAGACACTATATCTTGTGATTGTTAAAAATCTTTTAATATGGTACAATGGTACTAACGGAATCGTTTGAGGGGGGAATTACATGAATATAGTTGCCCAGTGTTGTGGTTTAGTAATTTTAAGTGTCATTATTGCCTTTTATCAGGGGCAGAAAAAGCTTGAACTGAATACAAGCAAGACATTTCTTGCAATATGGACAATTACAGTATGTTCATTAATATTGGACATTTTATCCGTTGTATCACTTACATATAGAGATTTCTTTCCTGAATTATTTACGACGATTATATGTAAAGCATATCTTGTATCGATTGTATGGGAAGCGTTATTTGCATTAGGATATGTGTGTGTTGATGTTCTGAAGAGACAAGGTATCTGGGTAAGATGGGAGCGCCATATATCTTATGTTGGAATAGCCGACCTGATACTTATTGTCTTTCTTGAGATGTATAAATCAAAGGCACCTGATACATATACGTACGGACCGGCAGTATTTGCCACATATATGATGGGATTTTTTGTTGTAATATGTACCTTTGTTGCTACAGCAAAATGGAAAGGCATTCTCAATGAAAAACGACGGCTGGGTGTAATAATATGGGGAGTACTTTGGATTGTTGCATCAATTATACAGTTTTACCTGAAGAATGTGCTGATAGTTGGATACACAAGTGTTATTGGAATACTTATTATTTTCATAATGCTTGAAAATCCGGAGATAAATCTCGACAAAGAAACAGGAATATTTAATCTCAACGCTTTCTTTGAGTATATGAAGCAGTTTCAGACATCTATGACTGATGTATCAATTTTGTGTGTATCATACGATTCAAACAGGAACAGTACCATGTCATATGATGTGGAAAAGCTTGTAAATAAGCAGATTGCACACTTTATAAACGAAATACCCAAAGCAGTGGTCTTTAGAAACTCGTCTCTTGAGTACATGCTTGTGTTTAAGCAGGAAGAATATGCCGAGGCGGCAATAAAGCTTATAGAAAAGAGATTTGAGAACCCTTGGGGGGATGAGCACATGAGGCTCATATCGGTGGATTGGTATTATATAGAGACAACAGAAGTGGTGCAGAGGGCAGAGGATATCCTGCCGATTTTCCAATATGCGAAGCAAAACAGAGTAGAGCTTGGAACTGATGCAAATGTTCGCATAAATAACGATATTATCGAGCAGATGTATGCAGACAGAATGATGGAAAATGAGTTGGTAGAGGCAATGGCTGAAGAACGCGTAGAAGTATTTTATCAGCCGATTTTCTCAGTAAAAGACAATTCCTTTGCATGTGCTGAGGCACTGGTTCGAATCAGGGATAAAGAGGGCAAGATAATTCCGCCGGGAATGTTTATTGATATCGCTGAAAAAAGGGGATTGATAATAAAGCTTGGTGAGTATGTATTCAGAGAGGTGTGTAAATTCTTAGTAGAAAAAGAACCTCAACAGTACGGACTAAAATATATAGAAGTTAATCTGTCGGTACTACAGTGTGGATATGAGCGACTGGCGGATGATTTTATAAAAATTATGAAGAAATATAAAGTCGATCCTTCGTTAATTGTTTTAGAAATAACAGAGTCTGCATCTGTAAAAGAGAAAAATATTCTCTTAAACAATATGAAGAAGCTCAAAGAGGTTGGAGTGAAATTTGCATTGGATGACTTTGGTACAGGACAGTCTAATCTGAATTACATCGTAGATATGCCGGTTGACGTAGT
>JAXELM010000010.1:0-2359 GCA_034100525.1 Agathobacter sp. | reverse complement strand
TTATCAAATGGTATAAGCCTGTATACAGATTGTGCTGTAAATGGAATTAGCGCAAACACAATTACCAACTGCCTTAACTCAGGTATCAAGGCAAGTACAAGATGTTCTCTCGGGGATATATCTTCTAATATGATAACTGGTGTAACCAAGGAGGCGGGGGTTGTTGTATATAACAGTTCATCGTCCGGGCTTATTACACAGAATACAATTTCAACAGGTAATTGTTACGGAATAAAGGCATCAAAGAATTCTGCAATAAGTGCCATAAGTGCAAATGCACTTTCAGACAGTAAGAAAAATGCAATATATGTTTTCTCAGATAGTACTGTTGTAGGAGGTATTACTTCAAATAAAATTACGAATGTAAAGACTCCTATAAACATTTTGTCTACAAGCAACGATCTTTTGATTGATTCAAACAAAATAACAGGTGCATACAGCAATGTTGTTGTCATAGATACAAAGACAAATAAAAGTACAGTGGCCATTATGAATAATTCAATTAGTGGCAATAAGACATCCTCAGGAATCTGGGTGAAGAGCGGAAGATTTGCTGCTCAGGGTAATACAATTCAAAATGTTGGAAAAGGAATTGCAACGCAGACATCGGTATCAGGCTCTATTTTTGAGAATATCTTTAAATCAACAGTTAAGACTAAGATGAGTTTAAATGGTAAGACAAGTTATTCATTTGGATATAAAAAGATGGCTGCAAAGAAGCTTGAAAGTCGTGCAAGAGGAAAGTGCACAATAAGCTGGAATAAATACAAATACGCTAATCAGTATGAGATACAGTACTCTACAAGAAGTGATTTTTCTAAAAATGTGAAAACAATTAAGGCTGGAAAAGTTAGAGACAATGTCACACTTTCGGGATTAAAATCAAAGAAGACATATTATGTTCGTATTCGTGCTATAAACGTATTAAATGGAGTTAAAGTTTATAATTCCTATGGAACAATAAAGAAAATAAAAATGTAAATTCATGGAGGCAGATATGGTATACGGTGTAATATTAGCAGGTGGCGTTGGAAGACGTATGGGAAACGATAAACCAAAACAGTTTTTGACAGTTGGTGAGAAGCCAATCATAATTCATACAATTGAGAAATTTATTGTTTTTCCTGATTTTGATAAGGTTATTGTTCTTTGTCCTGAGCAGTGGGTTGCTCAGACAAAGAGCCTGGTGAAAAAGTATATAGGTGATACAGATAAGCTTGTAGTTATAGAGGGTGGTGAAACACGTAATGAGACAATCATGAACTCTATTAAATACATTGAAAATGAAGGAAATCTTGATGAGAATACAGTAATCGTTACACATGATTCTGTTCGTCCATTTGTAACACATCGTATACTAGAGGATAATGTAAAAGCTGCTTTAAAATTTGGAGCATGTGATACAGTAGTAGCTGCGACAGATACAATAGTTGAAAGTCTCGACAACAATATTATTTCTCAGATTCCTGACCGCTCAAAGATGTATCAGGGACAGACACCACAGTCATTTAAGGCGGCTAAATTGAAAGAATTATATTATAGCCTCACTGATGCTGAAAAAGATATACTTACTGATGCGGCAAAAATCTTTGTTACAAAAGGTGAGCCTGTTCAGCTTGTCGAGGGAGAGGTTTTCAATATTAAGATTACATATCCGTATGACCTTAGAGTTGCGGAGGCTTTGTTAAAGGGAGAGAACAAATAAATGTTAAATGCAGTATATAGATTGGTAGCGCCTCGTAGAATAGAGGTAGAATTTTCAGATATCAATATAAATTCAAATCAAGTTATTGTAAGACCTACATATCTATCAATTTGTCACGCTGACCAGAGATATTATCAGGGTGCGCGTTCGGAGGAGATACTTGCAAAGAAGCTTCCAATGGCTCTGATTCATGAGGGTATCGGTGAGGTGGTAAATGATTCAACAGGTAAGCTGGCTACAGGAACCCGGGTGGTGATGATTCCTAATACGCCAACAGAAGAGGATGATATAATTGCCGAAAATTATCGTCGAAGCAGTAAATTCAGAGCAAGTGGTTTTGATGGCTTTATGCAGGAATATGTTGCTCTTGATCCTGATAGAGTAGTGGAACTTCCTGATAATATAAATAATCATGTAGCAGCATTTACGGAGCTAGTAAGTGTGAGTGTACATGCTATAAGCAGATTTGACAAAATTGCACATTCGAGAAGAAATACAGTTGGAATATGGGGAGATGGTAATCTTGGCTATATTACGGCAGTTCTTTTTAAATATATGTTTCCAAAGACAAAGCTTATTGTATTTGGAATAAGTGAACAAAAGCTCTCGGATTTCTCATTTGCAGATGTCACTTATCGTGTAAACAATATACCT
>JAXELM010000262.1:0-2372 GCA_034100525.1 Agathobacter sp. | reverse complement strand
TATGAATATCATCTACGTTGTAATACACAGATTCATTCATGGCCTTCACACGATCATTGATATAAACCTGGCGTTGAAGCTGCTTTGCCTGGTGTTCACTGACATTGCTCTTAATCTTATTTATCAGTTCTCTTGATTTTGTCTGCGTAATAAACTTGGAAGACTGAATTGCATCAATCAAAAGCTTGACCTCTGCCAATTCAAATTCTCTGGAACCAACATGATAATATGTTTCACGACCTATCTGCTCTTTAATAATTTCTACACCAAACTTATCCGTCATATCCTGAAAGTCTGCATAGATGCTTTTTCTTTCCGCGGTAACATCATATTTTTCAAGCTCGTCCATAATCTGCGGCATGGTAAGTGCATGCTCATCATCTGTCTTCGCCAGCATGATTTTCATTAAGTATGTGAATTTGAATTTCTGATTTGTTCCCCTGGACATCACTCATCCTCCAACAATCTTATTATTTCATTATACTAATTCGATTATAACATAGGTGTTCATTTTAATGGACAAGTTTTTGATTTTTCTTTTCTTTCCGTTTGGTTTTGGGATATATACTCGTCTTACTGCTTTAGGCTGGTAGTTAAGTATTTTTCCTCTTACCTTGGATATTAATTCCATTTCTGAAATACACCAGAATCTCATCATAAGTGTTATGAACATGTCCATAAAGCATATATTCATTCATAGCCTCTACACTTTCGAAGCCACGCTGGTTCCGGTCTATGCAAAAATTAATCCCCTATTTTTTCTTTTCCTAAAAACAAATCTATCGCATTTATGTGATGAACACCTTCCTGCTGGTCTCTGAACTTATCCAGAGAAATAATATATCTAGGATATCCATCCTTTATATCTCTAAAAGGTCTATATTCTCTCTCTTTGATACGCTCAGTTGCCTTTGCATCTTCTCCCTGAAGAGTATACGCAACTTGTATATAGGCATAATTCTGGTTATGATTCCTGACAATAAAATCACATTCAAATTTTCCTATTTTTCCGATACTTACTTGATAATCATTACTAACCAAGAATAGATAAACAATATTCTCAAGGGATGGACCATAACTCAATCTATTGTCCGTATTCATCGAGAAGTAAATTCCTAAATCTGACAGATAATATTTTTGATCGCGTTTAATAGCCTTTTTACTCTTTAAATCAAACCTATTACACTCATATACAATTTTGGCTTTTTGAAGATCTTCTATATATCCTCTAACCGTAGCTGGCTTGGTTGAAAATCCTTCTGTACTTAATGTCTCCATAAGATTTCCAATAGAAAATGGAGCCGAATAGTTGTTTAATAAGAACGATTGTACTCTTTCATAAACTGCAATATTGGAGATTCTTTTTCTTGTCTTTACATCTTTTTCAAAGATTTCACTAATGATGCCTCGTGTATATACCTGTCTGGCATTCAGCTCATCAAATTCCAATGCTTTAGGAAAGCCACCATTCAGGATATATTCGTCAAATTCAATTTCCATATCGCGAATTTCTTTACCAAAGAATCTTTTCATATCCAGATATTCAGAAAAATCCAGCGGAAAAGCTTCAAATGGAAGATATCTACCCGTAAGTTTTGTAGTTATTTCATCACTAAGCATATAAGAGTTTGAACCTGTCAAAAATACTGAAAATCCTTCTTCTGCATATGCCTGTACAACACTTTCAAAACCTTTTACATTCTGAACCTCATCAATAAACAAATATTTAAATTCTTCATTGTCTATCATTGATTCTATTTTTTCTTCCAACTGCTCTGGCGTCTTAATATTCTTAAATCCCCTTTTATCCAGAGGAATATATATAATGTCTGTTTCATTTACACCATTTGATCTTAACTCATTGATTATTCCCTTTAATATAAAAGACTTGCCGCATCTTCTAATTCCAGTAATAACCTTTATTATGTCCGAATCAAAAAATGGACGTATCTTTGATAAATATTTTTCTCTTGGATATACCTTTGCAAACATTTCTCCACTTCCTTTCTCCATTATCATATCATTAATCTGCGATTCAGGGTACTATTATTTGCTTTTTTTGATATTTTATACCTTGAATTGTACATTTTGTTATTGTAGCAAATAAAGTCTTACGTCTTATGTACAGGCAGCTTTCACCGCACACGGCGTTCCATCGAAGTGAACTACCCATTGTCTAAAGCCAATGGGCTTCCTGCTTCATCGACCTCGTAACCTACTATCTCCACAGGCTTCAAAAGTATCCCTCACAAAACCACTTTCTGTGGCCATTCGTCCAAGTTCTGCTCTATTATATTGTGGCATCTTCTATCACCCCATTTTTCATATTGTAAATATTCTCTGGTATCACAAGCTTCCATTCATCAACATAT
>JAXELM010000236.1:0-5108 GCA_034100525.1 Agathobacter sp. | reverse complement strand
CATCAGCCCGTCAGCCGGAGGTGATACCAGAACCCCCTCTGCCTCGTCTCTAAGAGTACATCCCATATCGCATAACACCTCAAGGAAGGCATAGTCTCCCTGAAGTCCGCCGGGATGAACTCCGCGCACCTGAGATTCTACATTCAAAACAGGACTCATGGCATAAAAATAACAGGCAGCTGACATATCAGGTTCAATTTCATAAGCTCTTGCCTGATACTTAGAATTACCTCTGATAAGATATTCTGCTGTATACGCAGTGTCCGTAATGCGCTGTACTTCCACTCCAAACTGCTTCATCATCTCTATCGTCATTTCGACATATGCCATACCATGCGAACCAGTTACCTTTATATAAAAATCTTTATCAAATAAGACTGATGAAATAAGAAGTGCACTTAAAAACTGGCTACTCTTATCTACATCAACCACTACTTCATATGTCTTTCGTGTATCAAGACCAATTTCAAAAGGAAAATGATACTCTTCTTCCTGATAATTCACCCTGACACCTAAAGCTGAAAGTGATTCAAGAAGCTCCTTCATAGGTCTTTTCTTCATCTGTTCTGAAGAATTAATCTGATACCGTCCCGCTGATAATCCAAGGTACGCAGTAAGAAAACGTGCAGCAGTCCCGGCACTTCCGACATCTATAGTCGCCTCATTCTTCGGGATGGCCCCACCAATTCCTTCAATAGTCACTATACAATTTTCTTCATCAACCAACACCTCAAAACCTAAATCTATAAGTGCCTGTATAAAATGTCTTGAGTCATCACTAAAAAGAACCCCTTTTAATGTACTGCGTCCATTAGCCAACGCAGCAATTAAAAGGGCTCTGTTGGTGATGCTCTTAGACCCTGGCACCGAAACACAAATCGGCTGAGGATTCTTAATCTGCTTCACTTTATAAATCATTGAAAATCTGATAAATATCAATCTTGAGTGCATCTGTATCTGTCATACCGATAAATACAGCACCGTACTGATATCCTCCTTCTATATCTTTGCGACGAACAATCTCAATAACAGCGTCTACTACTTCTTTTGTCCAAATCTGAATCTTGGTGTCATAGTATGTGCCTGTCTCAAGTTCCTGACTGGCTTTAAATCCTACTCCGCTTCTTGAGATATCTGTAACATCAACATGAATATACTTAAGAGTTGTAACGCCCTCTTCATCAAGTCTCTCAAGCTGGATAGATACATCAAGATCAAGTCTTTTGTGCTTTCTTTTTTCTTCCATATTTTTCTCCAATCTACATAAAAAGTTGATTAAATATATGTATATATTATTATAAATTGTCCAATTTTACAAGTATTACTTATCATGTGGTTTTATAAACATCGCATCACCAAAACTGAAGAAACGATATTTTTCTTTCACCGCTTCTTTGTATGCATTTAATACATGTTCCCTTCCTGCAAGAGCTGATACTAACATCACAAGCGTTGACTGTGGCAAATGAAAATTGGTAATTAGTCCATCTATAACTTTGAAGCTGTATCCCGGATATATAAATATCTCCGTCCATCCACTACATTCACGAAGCATTCCATTCTCATCTGCTGCTGATTCAAGGGTACGTGTGCTTGTAGTTCCTACCGAAATCACACGATGACCTTCCTTCTTGGCAGTATTTATTGTATCTGCCGCTTCCTGCGAAACCATGTAGAACTCTGAATGCATATGGTGGTCTAGAATATTGTCAACCTTGACTGGTCTAAACGTACCAAGTCCCACATGCAATGTAACCTCTGCAATCTTTATTCCTTTTGCCTTTACCTGTTCAAGAAGCTCTTTGGTAAAATGAAGTCCTGCTGTCGGTGCTGCCGCAGAACCATCATATTTGGCATATACTGTCTGATAACGGTTTTTATCTTTTAATTCATGAGTGATATATGGTGGAAGTGGCATCTGGCCAAGCTTATCAAGTATCTCTTCGAATATGCCTTCATAATGGAACTTAATAAGTCTGTTTCCTTCATCGACAATATCGATAATCTCTCCAACAAGTAAACCGTCTCCGAAGACAATTCTTGTTCCCGGTTTTGCCTTTTTGCCAGGCTTAACCAGAGTTTCCCACACATCATTCTCTTTTCTTTTTAACAAAAGCAGTTCGATTCTGGCGTTTGTACCTTCCTTTGCACCATAAAGACGAGCCGGAATAACCTTTGTATTATTTAAAACCAGACAGTCTCCAGGATTTAAATAATCAATGATATCCTTAAATACCTTGTGTTCAAACTCTCCTGTTTCTCTGTCAAGCACCATAAGTCGTGAGCTTGAACGATCCTCCAGAGGATCCTGTGCAATAAGCTCCTCTGGAAGTTCATAATCAAAATCTTTTACATCCATAATTAGTCCTTAATTATTCCTATTAAATTAACGAAGTGTAATTCCAAGTGTATCTGAAAGATGCTTGAGAACTCCATCTACATATCCTTCCATTTTCTTTGCTGTAAATTCTTCATCCTTTGGAGTGAATACAACTGAAAATGCCATACTCTTCTTGTCTGCCGGAAGCTGAACACCTTCATACACGTCAAAGAGATTAATATCCGTTACATATTCGCAGGCCTCTTTAATTCCTTTTTCAATCTGCGCACATGTAATGCTCTTATCTACAACAAAAGCGAAGTCTCTCTTTTCCTCTGCAAATTTGGAAATAGGTGTAAATACCTGCTCTTTTCCATACCACTTAGAAAGCAATCTAAGATCAATTTCCATTACATATGCATCAGCCCGCATATCAAGCTCATCTTTAATCTCATATGATACTTTTCCAAGATATCCAACCACATCGCCATCACAGATGATGTTTGCAGTCTGATATGGATGTAAGAAAGTCTTAGTAGATGATTCATATTCAAAAGTAATATCTAATGCAGCTGCAACAGCTTCAGCAATTCCCTTTATAGTAAAGAATGACTCATTCTCACCGAAAACACCTACTGAAAGTGTCTCACGCTCATCCGGATACTCTGTAAGTGGAAGTTCCTTTGGAATAAAAACGTTTCCAAGCTCATATAATCTTCCCTCAAGAATGCCTCTCTTCTGATTTCTTGCAATTGCATGAATCATCTGAGGTGCAAGTGTTGTTCTCATAAGAGATAAATCAATATTAATAGGATTGATAAGACTAATAGCTTTTCTTTCCATTGCATCTTCCGGTAATTTCAACATATCCAAATCAGAAGGTGAGAAGAATGAATAATGAATAGCCTCATATGCCCCTGTTGCACAAAGTGCATTCTTTAGCTTAAGCTCTGTTTTTTGTCTTAAGTTGTTGCCTCCTAATGTAACCTGTGCTGTTGGCATAAATGTAGGAATCACATGTTCATAACCATACATTCTGATAACTTCCTCGGCTACATCCGGATACGAATCCATATCCTCACGGTAGGCAGGAACCTTGATTGTAAGCTCATCACCATTTATTTGTGGCTCGAAATTCAGGCTTGTGAGAATTCTTTCAATATCCTCGTTTGGAACCTTGATACCAAGAACACCATTTACTCTATCAATACTTACCTTCATCTCTGTTGGTTCTACAGAGTTACCAGTGTTTACCTCAACATGAGTCTTTGAAACTTTACCACATCCTAACTCATCGATAAGATGAAGTGCTCTCTTCATAGCCATTACTGTTGTGTACTCGTATACACCTTTAGAATAAAGTGCGCTGGAATCAGAAACCTGTCCTAAAGCCCTTGAGCTCTTTCTTATATTGTCACGTGCAAATTTTGCAGCCTCGAACATAACCTCTGTTGTGTTATCTTTAATCTCTGAATTAAGTCCACCCATAATACCTGCAAGCGCAACTGGTTTTACACCATCACAGATTACAAGATTTGAGTCGTTAAGCTCGAATTCTTTTTCGTCGAGAGTAACAATCTTCTCTCCGTTGTTTGCTCTTCTTACATTTATCTCATTACCCTCGAGATAAGAATAGTCAAATGCATGCATTGGCTGTCCTAACTCTTTTAAAATATAGTTAGTAATATCTACTATGTTTGAAATTGAACCAATACCAACGAGGGCAAGTCTTCTTCTCATCCATGCTGGAGATTCTTTGATTTCAACATCATGAACATAATGAGCAATATATCTTGGGCAAAGGTCCTGTGCAGTTACTGATACCTTGAAATCTTTTTTCTCAACCTCTGTCTCAGTGTAATCTAATGCCGGCTCTTTGCATTCCTTGCCAAGAACTGCAGCAACTTCTCTGGCAATACCATAAATACTCTGGCAGTCAGGTCTGTTTGCAGTAATAGCGATATCAAAAATCCAATCATCAAGTCCTACGATTGGCTTAATATCAGCTCCAACCTCCGCATCATCAGGAAGAACTAAAAGTCCGTTGTATCCAGCTCCTGGATATAGATCCTCATTAAGTCCAATCTCCACTCCTGAACAAAGCATTCCAAAAGAATCATAGCCTCTAAGCTTGCCCTGCTTAATCTCCATGATACCTTCAACAGTTACATGATCCTTTGCAGTTGCATAAACTGTCGCACCGACAAGTGCAAGTGGATATTTTCCACCAGCATGAACATTATCTGCTCCACAGCAAATCTGGAATGTTCCGTGTGCTCCTGCATTTACTTTACAAAGATGAAGATGTGTGTCAGGAATCGGTTCACACTCTTCCACAAGACCTACAACAACATTCGATATATCTTTTCCAATTTCAATAAGTTCCTCTACTTCGAAACCACATGAAAACAATTTCTCTTCTAACTCCTTTGGAGTTACATCTATTTCTACATATTCTTTTAACCAGCTAAGTGGTGCTAACATAATAAGCCTCCTTTATATCATATTCCAATTAATCATCAATCTGTTTTAACACTCTAATATCTGACTCAAATAACGATTTGATATTATTAATACCATACTTAAGCATTGCAACACGCTCAATACCAATACCAAATGCAAAACCGCTGTACTCATCTGTATCGATTCCGCACCCCTCAAGTACTTTCTTGTTGACAACACCAGCACCAAGCACTTCTATCCAGCCTGTTCCTTTGCAGAGCTTGCAGCCTTTTCCACCACACTGGAAGCAGCTTACATCTACCTCTACAGATGGCTCTGTAAATGG
>JAXELM010000190.1:0-4319 GCA_034100525.1 Agathobacter sp. | reverse complement strand
GTCACCGCCATCAGAAAAATAATTACTGTTCATCCATGTAGAATTATAATTGAAAAAGCTGTGACCTGAAGGCGTAGCCTGAGATTCATATCCGTATCCATAAGTTGATGCCATGTTAAAATCTGCTTCGATATCAATCTGGCCATTTGACTGTGTAAGAACAATCGAATATGACTCCCCTGGATTAATCTCTACCGGGCTATCAAGTGGAACTGTGTAAATTCCTGCATATGATGTTCTTCCTGACTTTGTAGCTGCCAGCTTTCCACTTGTAGGATTATTCTTGTTTGTCAAATTTGTATAAATCTGAACCGTATAGCTTACATCAACTGAATTGGTCATTGAAAGCTGTACCGCTTCAATCTGTTCACCAAATGCAGAATTCTTTGTAGTAAATACATTCGCTGCTTTTCTAATTACTGCAGGAGCTGCACCTACTGTGAATGCACCATCATACTGATACATTTTCTGATAAGTTCCCGCTGGTGCAAAATCCATAATATATGCTGTATCTGATAATCCTTTATCTGCGTATGACAGCCAAAAGTAACTATCCATTGAGTTTCCTGTCTCTGTTGTCCAGCTGTTTCTTACAAGCCATGCACCATTTACATATGGGTTTGTTGGGAATGCCGATGCCGGGAAATTATCATCCCATCCAACAACTGTAACTGCATGGTTAGCTGTATATCCACCCATTCCATTGTAATAATATGTAGATACATCCTGTCCATTGTAGTTTGCTGTTCCATAGCAGTATGGGTCTGCATAATATGATATAGCAACGGCACCATGATCAATGATTCCCTGTTTAACTGCTACTGCCTGTTGTTGTATATTAACCATCTGAGCATTCATAAGAACTGCTGCATTACGTCCATATGCAAGTGAAGGATCAAGTCCACCAAACACTGTATTGGCAGCCCACGAATATGGTACATCACATTCATTGGCTACGCCTGTCCATCCTGATAATACTCTCATCGCATAATACTGGTTTCCACCTTGATCAAGATATGACGAAACGCCTGGCTGGCAAACAAGTGCATTTGCATCTCCTGCTGTTCCTCCCAGTGGATCAGTTACTGTGTGGTATGTAAAATATGCGAGCTGTAATGGGCTATAGTACACATCTCTATTTGCATAGCCCTTCTTAATCATGTCAAATTCTGCAAGTGATACTGTTGAGAATGCCCAACATGTACCGTATGGCTCCTGATTTCTTGTTGCAGGAAAATATGCAACCATATCATTTACAGTTCCATAAGCAGGATCAAAAGCTGTTGCTTTGAGAAATCCGTCAGCTGACTTAGATACAGGTGTATCATTGTCATAACCGATTGCCATATAATCTCCGGAACCACTCACATCTACTGTAGTATCAATAGAAATTCCCTCTTTAGGGCCTTTAACCTCTGCAGCTGTTGCACTTGTATATCCAAATGGCAATGATGTAATTGCCATGGCAAAACAAAGTCCAAACGCTGCTATTTTTTTTCTAAACATTTTTCATCCTCCCTCTTTTTAATGCTAAAATAGCACTAGCATTGTAACACAAATGTCTACAAATTTCTATCCTCTTTTTTCTTTAATAATGCAGCGGTATCTATCGGCTGCGATATATTTGCCTTTTTATTCTTTTTAACCTTTTCATTTTTGTTTTTATCTGCATTTAGATTCTGAGGTTTATTTTTTATCTCAGTTTTTCTTTTTTGTTTAGCTTTTTCTCTAGTCTTTTCTTCATACTCCCTGAGAATACGCGCATTCTCATTTACTTTTGACATTCCTGCGTGTATCCAGTCTATATGCATTCGCCTAAAAATAATATCGAGCACAAAAAGGATTACAGCTATAAGCATCAGAGGCAGTGTGAGCTGTGTTCTTGTCATTGCGCCCTTTAGCTTTGTGTTAAATACTTCTTTTGACTGGTCGATGTATATGCCCTTTACCTGATTGACAAAGTTGCCTATATTATTTGTCACTTCTCCGAAGCGATACTCCTGTGAATACTGCATCGCTGTAGCAGTGTTCAGGCTTTTGATAACTTCTTTAGAATCCCCTTTGCCTTCTTCTTTTCTGACATTCACACTGTATACACCGGTCTCATCAAGTGGTACTTCTGCCTGGTACTTTCCGGGTGAAACTGCGATAAGCCCAGCTTCGGTCTGATTGCCCTCCTCATCCGTGATTACTGCCGACAGTGACGTATCCGCTGAATACTCATCCGTATCATATGTTATAACTGCCTTTGAAGCATTCTGCTCAACATACAGATTGTCATCACCCAATTCATCATCACATATTGTCCAGTCTATGATGTTGCGCCACAGAGTTGCATAATTGTCCCAGCCTGCAAAATTTCCGGTCCACTGGTTTGTTCCATCACTCGTCCATGCTACACTATGACCTAATCCATACTGCCAGCATGCCAGCACCGGATCACCTTTATGTGATTCAAGAAGCACCTTCGCAGTATCCTTCGGTGACGTCGCTATATATCCAAGAAGACTTGGTGAACCATCATCAAACACACCCGAGAGAATATCGTGCGTATTTGTAATTACAGGCGTAAACTCTTCGTTTATCAGATATTCCTGTGTCGACAGGTACACCTCCTGTGCAAATATACGAGGAAGTGCAGTTCCGGCATCTGAATAGTAATATCTTCCGCCACAATTTTCTGCCAATGTCTCAAGCGTGTATTCATCTGCATCCTGTCCAATTGCGACAGAAGAAAGTGTAATCTTCTGCTCCCCCATCTCCTCTATCAAAGCATCATATTCATTGTATCCGTCCTGTCCATCCGTAAGCAAAACTATATGCTTTATTGTAGCATCTGATTTTTCCAGGCGCGCCATTGCTGCCTCCACTGCCGGGTAGATGCTTGTGCCGCCTCCACCTGGAATTGCTGCAATATTATCCGCTATCGCATCTTTATCCGTAACAGCCTGCAAATCCACAGCCCATGTATAAGTATCATCAAATGCAACTACACCAACTTCGTCTATTTCTCTTAGTGAATCAAGCGAGTTGATTGCTGCCTGCTTTGCAACATCAAGACAGGTTATATTTCCGTTACCAGTAGAAGATGACTCCATACTTCCTGAGTGGTCAATTACCATTATCATTGCAATCTTCGGTATCTCTTTTTCGCCCTCCAAATCCATTTTTACAGGAAGTACTTCCTCAAGTGGAGTATTTCTGTAATTTCCGAGTGCGTAGCTGTTCTGACCTCCTATGACTGCAAGTCCACCGGCATAATCCTTTATATATGTCTGCAGCGTATCCATGAAGCCCTTTCGAAGGTCATCCCCATATACATCAAGAAGTACTACCGACTGATATCTGAGCATATCTGGAATACTTCCAGGAACTCCTGATGGAGTAACAACCTCGTAATCATAATTGCATGCTTTTAGTATTTCCTGAAACAGAAGACTTTCATCCTTTTCGCCTTCGACAAGAAGTATTTTCGCAGGTGCCTCCACCTTCGTAAATGCACTGTAGGTATTGTTGACTGATACTGTATCCTTCTCGCTCTCGACTACTACCCTATAGCTTTTTATTCCGTTTTCAACTCCCTGGTCAGAAAATACAAGCTTGTTATCGCCCTTTTGAAGTGCTACTTCTTTTTGTCCTTTCAAGGTTCTTCCTGAATAAAGAGATACCTTGGCATTGGTCGCCTCCGATGCGTATATATCTATATTTACCTCGAATTTGTCGCCCTTTGATATCGTCTCAGGCAGCTCAACACCGCTTACATACACTTCCTCGTCGACACTGCTGTCATAGCTTTTGACCTTGACTTCTATATCTGCACCTGCCACAGAGGTTGCTATATCAGCCACGTTACCTTCATTCTCCGCACCATCTGTCAAGAGTACCAGTCTCTTTGCACTTCCATCTGGAAATAGTGCCATGGCTGTTGTGACTGCCTGTTCTATATCGGTAGCTGTACCTATCACCTTCGAACCTGCATCTGTGAATGCCTTTTTGTCAGTGACAAACTGCTCAATCTGTGCGTCTGCTCCAAATACAACTATTCCTGTTTCATTTTTGGATGGCATCTTCGCAATTGATTCACGGACAAATTCTATCTCTTTTTTCCAGTTATCCTTTAGACTGTCCGACATATCTATCAAAAATACTGTCGTTGTGACATCACTCTGCTTCCTTATGCTTATTCCCGAAAATGCAAGAACAAGCAGTGTGACTACCACACTTCTGACAACAAGCTCTCCGATAACCTTACTATTTATCTTCTTTTTCGTTATTCGTATTACAACAATAAGTGCCACCATCACCGGTATCAAAACCAG
>JAXELM010000169.1:0-2572 GCA_034100525.1 Agathobacter sp. | reverse complement strand
CCAGTGAATACCATATAAAAAGCTTGTAATTCCTACTGCAATTCCCATACCTACAGATACGACAAGAACGTCCGGCAGGAATTTAGCTAAATACAGCTTCCATCCAGATACGGCAGCCACCTGGAATTTGTTGCCAATTCCATATTCCCAAACAATTCTATGGAACCTGCTGTTGAACGTACAATGGAACTAATCATATTCATTGTCGTACTTTTTCCAGCACCATTCGGTCCGAGCAGTCCAAAAATCTCCCCTCTTTTTATCTGAATGTTCAAATTATCCACAACAACCTTGTTTTTGATATTTCTTTGTCAAATCCTTTGTCTGCAAAATTATCTCTTCCATATCCGACCTTCCTCCTTAATATCACTTTATCAGCCTTATGCTCTTATCCTATCAGTTTGGGAATTTCTTTGGTAGTGAAAAAAGAAATATTCTATACATGACAAAAGTCATATTATTAAAACAAGAATATGTAAAAAGCTCAGGAAATCATAAAAATGATTCCCTGAGCTTTTATTCCTCATTGTTAGTGATTACATCATTCCGCCCATTCCTGCGCCGCCTGCCGGCATTGCTGGTGTGTCTTCTTTGATGTTTGCTACTGCCGATTCTGTTGTAAGAAGTGTTGATGCAACAGATGTTGCGTTCTGTAATGCACTTCTTGTTACTTTTACCGGATCAAGAATTCCGCTTGCAACCATATCTACATATTCCTCTGTTGCAGCATTGAATCCTGTTCCCTCTGCTGATTCTCTTACTTTATTAATAATTACAGCACCCTCAAGTCCTGCGTTTGCAGAGATGTAGTAAAGTGGAGCTTCAAGTGCTTTAAGGATAACCTTTGCTCCTGTCTTCTCATCACCTTCAAGTGTCTCAGCAAGTGCTGATACTTTCTTTGATGCGTGAATGTATGCAGATCCACCACCTGCGATGATTCCTTCTTCAACTGCTGCTCTTGTTGCATTAAGAGCATCTTCCATACGAAGCTTAGCTTCCTTCATCTCTGTCTCTGTTGCAGCTCCTACACGGATAACAGCTACACCACCTGCCATCTTAGCAAGACGCTCCTGTAATTTTTCTTTGTCAAATTCAGATGTTGTCTCATCAATCTGTCCACGAATCTGATTAACTCTTGCTGCAATTGCATCTTTGTCTCCAGCACCATCAACGATAACTGTGTTCTCTTTCTGAACCTTAACAGATTTTGCACGTCCAAGCATATCCATTGTAGTATCTTTAAGTTCAAGACCAAGATCAGAGCTGATTACCTGACCACCTGTAAGGATTGCAATATCCTCAAGCATAGCTTTTCTTCTATCACCATATCCAGGAGCCTTAACAGCTACTACATTGAATGTACCACGAAGTTTGTTGACGATAAGAGTTGTAAGTGCCTCACCTTCAACATCTTCAGCAATAATAAGAAGTCTTGCACCAGACTGTACAATCTGCTCAAGAATTGGAAGGATATCCTGGATGTTTGAAATCTTCTTATCTGTAATAAGGATATATGGGTCATCAAGATTAGCTTCCATCTTATCCATATCTGTGCACATATATGCTGATAAATATCCTCTGTCAAACTGCATACCTTCTACTAAGTCAAGCTCTGTCTCCATTGTCTTTGACTCTTCAATAGTAATTACACCATCATTTGTAACTTTCTCCATTGCATCTGCTACCATATTTCCTGTAGTTTCATCACCTGCTGAAATAGCTGCAACCTTTGCAATCTGGTCTTTGCCATTTACTGGCTTACTCATCTCTTTGAGAGCTTCTACTGCTACATCTGTAGCTTTCTTCATTCCACGACGTAAAACGATTGGATTAGCTCCTGCCTCAAGGTTCTTCATACCTTCCTGAACCATTGCCTGTGTAAGAACTGTTGCTGTTGTTGTACCATCTCCAGCTACATCATTTGTCTTTGTAGCAACTTCTTTTACAAGCTGAGCACCCATGTTCTCGAATGCATCCTCAAGTTCGATTTCTTTTGCAATTGTAACACCATCATTTGTGATAAGTGGTGCACCGAAAGATTTGTCTAAAACAACGTTTCTTCCTTTTGGTCCAAGTGTTACTCTAACTGTATTTGCTAATTTGTCAACGCCAGCTCCAAGTGCTGCTCTGGCTTCTGATCCGTATTTAATTTCCTTTGCCATTTTTATATCCTTCTTTCTACTATTCGAATTGATTCTTATAAATTTTATTCAACCACTGCAAGAATATCATTCTGTCTTACAATGATGTATTCCTCTCCATCAAGCTTAACTTCTGTTCCTGCGTACTTAGAATAGATAACCTTCTGTCCTTCTTTAACCTGCATCTCTACTTCTTTGCCGTCAACCATTCCACCAGGACCAACTGCGATAACCTCTGCCTCCTGTGGCTTCTCCTGTGCTGAACTTGTCAAGATAATTCCTGACTTTGTTGTCTCTTCAGCTTCTAACTGTTTTAATACTACTCTGTCTGTTAATGGTACTAACTTCATTTTACTGCCTCCTTGAAACTTTGTTTATTAGCACTCATCTTGTTCGAGTGCTAACCGATAGGATAATAATAGTTCTCGACC
>JAXELM010000108.1:0-4014 GCA_034100525.1 Agathobacter sp. | reverse complement strand
AATTATATTCTTGATTTTGGATGCGGTTCAGGAAGAGATACAAAGTATTTTCTTGAAGCTGGTCTGCGTGTGGATGCTATAGACGGATCTAAAGAGTTGTGCAAAATTGCAAGTGAATATACAGGAATTGAAGTAAAAAGGATGTTATTTCAGGAATTGGATATCGACAGTAAATATGATGGTATATGGGCATGTTCATCTATACTTCATCTTCCAAAGAATGATTTGAAGCTTGTTTTAAGAAAGATAAATACAGCATTAAAGAAAAAGGGTATTGTATATACATCCTTCAAATATGGGGAGTTTGAAGGTGAGCGAAATGGTAGATATTTTACAGATTTTACAATAGAAACGTTTAAGGAGTTTATACAGGATATAGAGGATTTAAAGCTGGATGAGTATTGGATAACAGGGGATGTCAGACCTGGAAGAGGTGAAGAGAAATGGCTGAATATAATTCTGCAGAAAAACTAAATATGGACATTGCAGAAGAGTATTCTACAGATGTGATGACTGGAGATAGAGATAAAAGGATGTATCTGTATTACCAGTTAGTGGGGAGTCTCAAAAAAGCTACAAGCGTGGATATCATAGTTTCGTTTTTGATGGAATCTGGTGTAAAGATGCTTCTGGGAGAATTAGAAAATGCATTAAAAAGAGGTGCTAAAATCAGGATTCTGACAGGAAATTATCTTGGTATAACACAGCCATCTGCACTGTATCTAATTAAGAGAAAACTAGGTGATAGAGTTGATTTGCGGTTTTATAATGAGAAAGACCGTTCTTTTCATCCAAAGTCATATATTTTTCATTATGATGATTACAGCGAGATTTATATTGGATCATCCAATATTTCCAGGAGTGCATTAACTTCAGGAATTGAATGGAACTATAGGTTTAGTAGCAAGACGGATCAGAAAAATTACGATAAATTTTATTATACTTTTGAAGATTTGTTTGAGAATCATTCTATTGTTATAGATGATGCGGAATTAAAAAGATATTCGAAGAATTGGCATAGACCTGCAGTATCAAAGGATTTGGACAAGTATGACGTTTCAGAAGAGTCGGAAGATACAAATGTCAGGGTTCTTTACGAACCAAGAGGAGCGCAAATAGAGGCATTGTGTGCATTGGAAGATACGAGGGCAGAAGGGGCAAAGAGAGCTCTTATTTCAGCGGCAACAGGTGTCGGAAAGACATACTTGGCAGCGTTTGATTCAAAAGATTATAAGAGAGTACTATTCGTAGCTCATAGAGAAGAGATATTGAATCAGGCAGCTATTTCGTTCAAAAATGTAAGGAATTCAGAGGACTATGGCTTTTTCAATGGAGATGAGAAATGCACGGATAAGTCTGTTATTTTTGCATCAGTTGCTTCATTAGGAAGAAAAGAATATTTGACTGAAGAATATTTTGCTCCCAATTACTTCGACTACTTGATAATTGATGAATTTCATCATGCTGTAAATGATCAGTACAAAAGAATTGTAGAGTATTTTAAGCCAAAGTTTCTTCTTGGATTGACAGCAACGCCAGAAAGAATGGATGGTAGAAGTATATACGAAATATGTGATTACAACGTGCCATATGAAATCTCCTTAAAAGATGCCATTAATAAAGGAATGCTGGTTCCATTTCATTATTATGGAATTTATGATGATACAGATTATTCTGCGTTACATATCGTCAGGGGAAAATATGATGAGAAAGAACTGAATGAAACATATATTGGAAATGTTCATAGACATGATTTGATATATAAATATTACTGCAAATATGGTTCCAAGCGAGCATTAGGCTTCTGCTGTTCCAGAGCACATGCTGAAGAGATGGCAAAAGAATTCTGTAAGAGAGGTATTTCATCTGTAGCTGTTTATAGTAATGCAAATGGAGAGTTTTCAGAGAACAGAGCTACTGCTATTGAGAGACTGAAAAATGGCGAGATTAAAGTAATTTTCTCTGTGGATATGTTTAATGAAGGTGTCGATATCACTTCGGTGGATATGGTAATGTTTCTTAGACCAACAGAGTCTCCAATTGTATTTTTGCAGCAGCTTGGAAGAGGATTGAGAAAAAGCAAAGATAAGGAATATCTAAATGTTTTGGATTTTATAGGAAACTATGAAAAGGCCGGACGTGTTAGATTCCTTCTCACAGGAAAAACATTATCTGAAAAAGCGAAGTATAATCCAGCGGACAGAACATCCTTTCCAGATGACTGTCTAATCGATTTTGATATGAAGCTGATTGATTTGTTTGCAGAGATGGATAAAAAACATCTTAAAGTAAAGGATCAAATTCAAAATGAATATTTCAGAGTGAAGGAGTTGATTGGGAAGAGACCTTCTAGAATTGAGTTTTTCACTTATATGGATGATGATGTTTATCAGATGGCAATTTCTCATTCTAAAGAAAATCCGTTTAAAAGATATTTGGATTTTTTAAAAGAAATAAATGAGCTGACAACCGACGAAGAAACACTGTATAAAGGAATTGGAAGAGAATTTATAAATCTGATCGAAAATACAAATATGTCTAAGGTCTATAAAATGCCGGTCCTTATGGCATTCTATAATCATGGATATATTCGTAAGTCAGTCTCCGAAGAGCAGCTTTTGGCAAGCTGGAAAGAATTCTTTTCTACTGGAACAAATTGGAAGGATCTTGAAGCTGGTATTACATACGAAAAGTATGTGGCAATTTCTGATAAAGACCATATAAAGAAAATCTTGCAGATGCCAGTACACTTTTTGCAGGAATCAGGTAAGGGATTTTTCATAAAACAGGATGGGGTGGCGTTGGCACTCAGAGATGACTTATGCGATGTAATCACTCAGCCTGCATTTGTGGAGCAGATGAAAGATGTCATTGAATATAGGGTTATGGACTACTATCAGAGACGATATAGGGATAAAGCGGATAATTAACAAAGAAGCTTCAAAGAGAACTGGAGAAATAACAATGCAGATATTTGTAGATGCAGATGCATGTCCGGTTGTGGACATTGTCGAGTCAATTGCTGAAAAATATAATATTTCGGTTACATTACTTTGTGACACGAACCATGTGCTATATTCAGATTACAGTGATGTAATCGTAGTTGGGGCAGGAGCGGATGCAGTAGACTATAAGTTGATTAGCATTTGTCATGAGGGTGATGTTGTGGTATCTCAGGATTATGGAGTTGCAGCAATGGCTCTTGGAAAAGGTGCATACGCAATTCATCAATCCGGCAAGTGGTATACAGATGAAAATATTGATCAGATGTTAATGGAGAGACACCTTAATAAGAAGGCAAGACGAGGCTCTCACAAGAATCATATTAAGGGTCCGAAAAAGCGGACGGAAGAAGATGATAAACGCTTTGCCCAGTCATTTGAAAAGCTTGTATTGATGGCACAGACGAAAGAAGGTGGATATGATGGGACTGTTTAAGAAGAAAATAGTAACACGGTCTTATGATAAAGAAAATAAGAAACCGGTAATTAAAGCAAGTATCTGTAATGGCGAGCAGGTTGCAGGTTTTAAAGATATCCATACAGGAAAGATAGAAGAGGTAATGCTGATAAAAAGCTCAGCAGACCTTGAACAATTCAAGGCTATGTATGGAATAAATGAAGAAATAACAAAGGAATATTGATATGAATATATAGGCATTAATAAAGACACTAAAGTGAATATATTAAAGCTCATCCAGATGATATCAGAAATGCGCAAGCTTTGTTAGATGAATTGTTTAATGTTATTAGATATTGCAAAATGCCTGGATTATCATCTGCGTTATTTACTATTCAAAATTTGTTATATATTAAAAGTTCAATCATGAGTGAAGATAATCTTGAATTGTATGCGGCTTCGACAGAAATACACGATGGTGAAGTTGATGGGAAAAAAGTTCAGATTAAAATTTCACAACAGGATAATATTGTAATTAATCATGAACCGAATTATTTGATTGTTCTATATCTAAATAGAAATGGAAATATCTATGAAGTATATAATGGTCCAGGA
>JAXELM010000061.1:0-4797 GCA_034100525.1 Agathobacter sp. | reverse complement strand
CTGGAAGTTAAGAATAAAACGTCTTTTACATATTTCTCCAAAATATAGCTGCATATCCACCAGACTTGGATGAACCCCATATCTATGTTTCAGGATTTTCCAAACCTTCTAGGTCTCGTAAATAATGCATCTAAAGGCTTGTAATCATTTCACAAGATTATAATTTTTATGTAAAAGATAATGGCGAGACCACCATTCGGTGATTCCGCCATTACTGTAATAAACGTAATACTGACTCATTACTTTGATTGGTCTGCGTCATCATAGCTACTCCTGCCTGTGATAATATATTATATAATGAATTCTGTACCATTTCTTTAGCCATATCAGTATCTCTAATACGTGATTCAGCAGCCGTTGTATTTTCCAAAATATTATTATCGTTAGAAAACATATGTTCCAATCTGTTCTGTTGTGCACCAATTGAACTTCTCAATTTTAATACATAGTCACTTGCACGCCCGACTTTGTCAATAGTTTCTCCTGCGCCTCCCTCTGTAGTTACATCACAACTGTTAATGCCAAGTACTTCAGAGTTCATTTCTCCAAAAAATAAAAACATTCCATACTGATGCGGTAAGTTCAAAATACATAACTCTACTTTTATATATAGCAGTATTATAGTTTTCAGCTATTTTTTTAAATGCTTCTCAATAACACAGCAATGTTTCTTTGTCTTTTTATCGTAACTAACTGCAACCAACAAAATATTGCCCTCATAGTCCTTAAAGCTGTTAGGATATTTCCTCTCCTTAATCTGATTCATTGCAGTATCAACCGAATTATTCCACTTAAGCTCCACCAATAATGCCGGCTTGTCCCTATATTTATCTCTTGGAATAAACACAATATCTGCAAAGTTCTATCTAGTTCAATAACAAGATGCTCTATATCCATCTCATGATATTTCTTATACATCAGCAGCAACTCGTCAATGTCCGTTACGTCTGTTATCTGTTTAAATGAGAAATTCTTAGCCCATTGGTAATAAGACAATGACCATCCAAGCCAATACTCCAGAGTTCTGTCCATTGTAAATACCGGTTGTTTTAATGAAACCTCCATCCCGTTTTCTTTTAACACATGGTATGCAAGTTCTGCTACTGACTTTCCAGCAATAGTTGATGAATCACCAGACTCAAACTTCTTGGAAATTGATGAGTCCAAAAACAAATGATAAAAATCAGCCAGATCAAGTTCCTGAATATAAACGGCATAGTCAAACATCCATGCCATAGTTGTCCTTGCCTTAGTTAGTAATGTCTGGTCGTAGGCGTGCATCATCTATTTTCATCTCCTCATCCATTATTGTCATCATATAGGCTTCGCCCCTCTTCCATGGTTCGTTTCGCAATACGGCATATTGATGTCTGGCAGAAGAATCTCGCTTTTCTTTTTTCGGATACCATTCAACAGACTTTACCGAATGTAGGATTTTTTATTATATTTTCTGATCCGTGATATATATTTTTTATCATAAAATAACCATACTCCTAAAGGAGTATGGTTGTCAATTGCTATACATGTTTTTATTCCTTAACTTTTCTATCATCCTTTTTAATTCCCGAAATATTAACCTGGTTCATATTGTTCTGTTCGCCAGAACTTCCTATAAACGAATACTTATTTGCCTGAATACTTGTCATCATAGCCTCTCCTCCTAGATTGTAAATTCCCCCTATACTATTCATATCATACATTTTCGATATTAGTTAACCCTTCAAATTTTTATTTAACCAAAAGTTTCCATTTTAAATTGTTTCCAAATACAACAACCTACCATCAACCTACTATTTGACATTTTCCTTTTACCCAATTATAATTGTTTATACCAACATTAACAGGAGGCCACATGAATAGAAAGCTCTCAAAAGATGAATTAGAAAAGAGAATATCTGAATTACCGGTAGGTTATATTTCCAAGAAAAACATACGTGGCACTACCTGCTACTATCGTCAATGGAAAGAAAACGGAAAAGTAAAAAGCGAATATATTAATCCAAATGATGTGGACTATATTGTAAGTCTAATCGATGAGCGCAGAAAACTTCAGCTTGAACTGCGTATGGAATCATGCCGGCTTGATTCTAGTGCCGCTTCACAGAGAAGATTATACGAATACGCCAAACGATTTTATTTGAGTCAAACAGTTGGAATCGGACATCAAGACTATGAAGTGATGATTTGCGATAAACTTTTTTATATTGATAAAACCTATTTCATTCAGGATTGGTGGAATCACAATGACCAAGTCACCCTTATTACCCGACCTCGCAGATTCGGAAAGACATTAAACCTTAGCATGATTAATTGCTTTTTTTCACGAAAATATGAGGGACGTTCTGATTTATTTGAAGGGCTGGATGTATGGAAGAATACTGCCATGCATGAGCTTCAAGGAAGTCAGTCTGTCATTTTTCTTAGCTTCGGGGATATAAAAGCTTCAAATGCCCACGGTCAGATTGAACAGATTAAATTATTAGTATCTTCTACATTTCTTGAAAATGATTATATTTGTAAATATCTGGATGAAGATTCTTCACAGATTTTTCGTTCATATTACACCAACATAACTGAAGAAATGGCAATTAGAGGAATACGCGTTTTATGTGAACTTATCTACAAAGCCTTCGGAGAGAAAGTCATTATTCTGCTAGACGAATACGACACCCCGATGCTTGAAGCATGGACTGCCGGAGCCTGGGAAGAATGTTCTTCATTTATGCGATTGTTTTTTAATTCTACACTTAAGACCAATCCTTATCTATACAGAGCGATGCTTACAGGAATCACACGCATCAGCAAAGAATCTTTTTTCTCGGATATGAATAACCTGCGAGTTTGTTCAATGACTTCACCAGAGTATGATTACGCATTTGGATTCACTGAAAAAGAAGTATTTGATGCTATGGATGCCCAGAAATTAACCAATAAAGATGCCGTGAAAGACTGGTACAATGGCTTTTCTATCGGACGTCGGACAGATATTTATAATCCATGGTCTATTGTAAACTTTCTAAGAGACAAGGAACTTCAACCATATTGGGTTCACAGTAGCTCCAACAAAATGATAAATGATTTTTTTAAAAGGGGTGATAAATCTCTCAAATATGACCTTGAAGATTTGATAAACGGCAAACATATATTTACTCACATGAATGAAGAAACACCTTTCGGTCAAATTTATGAAGACAATTCAGCTTTATGGAGTCTTCTATTTGCAAGTGGATATATGAAAATTGTAAGTACTTCGGTTAATTCCTGGGATAAGGAATATGAACTTACTGTCACGAACAAAGAAGTCTATTACATGCTTCTCGAATTCATAAAAGGATGGTTTTCAACTACCAACAATGGATACTCTGATTTCATTACTGCAATGCTATCGAATGATGTCGAATATATGAATATGTATTTATCCAGGATTTGCAGTCACGTCTTTAGTTACTATGATACTTCAGGCAATGAACCCGAAAGATTTTATCATGGATTTGTCCTTGGAATGCTTGTTGATTTAGAGGACAGATTTATAATCACTTCAAATCGCGAAAGTGGGCTCGGCAGATATGACGTAGTTCTCGAACCTCGAAACTGTGAAAATAATCCTGCCATTATTATGGAGTTTAAGGTACACAGACCGCGAACCGAGGCAGATCTGATATCAACCGCCCAGAATGCATTACGGCAAATTGAAGAAAAAGACTATGAAGCTCAACTGATTTCTAATGGTATTTTGCCAGATAATATTTTTAAATATGGGATTGCTTTTAAGGGCAAGGAAGTATGGATAGAAAAATAAGTCTTTAGGGGGTAAAAATGCCACCTCCGTGAGGTGGCATTGATTTTATACTTTATCTCATCTTTTTCTTCTGTGAGTAGAAATTTATGAACGCATATATTGGCAAATTATAAATCAACACCTACCTCATCACAAACAATACAACATTCCTTCATGCAAAAAGCCAAACCATACCCAACTATACATCCATAATTATCCGTTTTAAGCTGACTAAAATATTCCTTCTCATCAATCTGCCTTAAAGCACTTTTAGCAGCCTCCTCTAACTGTTCTCTTTCCTTAACAGCCTTCAACTCAAAAATATACGCCGTCCGTTTTTTTCTAATGGCTTAAGCTGAATATCATATCTTCCATTTCCAGCTTCTCTATTTGAGTCAATCTGATAATAATTTCCAAGTAATGCTATTAGTCCTAGCATTAATCCATGATAAAATCCCTCTGTCGAAGTATCATAAAAGCTGACTGTCTCCTTTAAATACCTATTCAACTCAGTCTCAAGTTTTTTTGCATCATTGGATATCAATGCCTGCTGCAAAGCAATTGCATTCCCCTTCGGTATTAATTGTTCTAGCTTTGATATTATTTCTTTTTCGTAGGCAGTCTTTATTTCTTTATTCGGGATATGCACCGTGCCATACGAATTACCATCATACAGTCCTTCCATTTTGTCTATTGTAAGATACCCTGCCATGAGCAAAAAACTATATACACTTGATGGGTTGTTCTGTATCTCTGGATATACTACTGCCGTATCAATATAAGTGTTAATACTTTTGTCATCCAGCAGTTCATATAAGCTACTGATTATTTCATCCGTTGCATTCTCAATTATCTCTCCAATTATTGAATTATTTCCAGTAGATTGCCAATATGCCTGTATTCTTGCATTATTATCTACAAAGCTCAGCACAGACCATGGATTGTAAATATCAGAATTTCCAAAATGGTATCCATCATACCATTCTTTTACCACTTTGAACTGTTCCTGCATTCCATAA
>JAXELM010000054.1:0-4839 GCA_034100525.1 Agathobacter sp. | reverse complement strand
ACGGCGGTCCGTGAAGAACTTGTATGGAATTCCGTATGTTGTAAGTATCTGATGAAATACATGGTAATAGCCATTTAGTGTTTCTTGGGTATCAAACCATCCACCGGTTATTCTTCCTGTTGAATCATCTATAGCCAGATGAAGATGCCATGTCTGTCCTGGAATCCAGTCGTATGGAGTTGCATCCATTTGCTGTAGCTCACCGAAATAAGCTGCTCTAGGGCGTCGAGAATGGGCATCTTCAACGGCAACAAGATTAGTCTGAATCTTGTCGGCTTCTTTCTGTGTTTTAACAGCCTTCTTTTTGGCCTTTAATTGTTCTTTAATTCTTTTCTTTTTGGCTTTAGTAACCTTTGGAGAGAGAATATATTCGGCTTCAAGAATAGTCATAACGGATGAAGGCGAAATGCAAATACCCTCATGCTTTGCTAACAGTTCAGTGAAGTGCTCAAAGTTAGCGTCATAGTATTTTGTGCGATACAAATCTACGACAAGTTTTCGAGTTACATCAGGGATAGTATTAGCTGGCTTTCTTCCTCTGTTGCCATGAATAAAATAGGCCTTTCCTTGTTCTCTATATCCTTTAAGCATACGATTAATGTGGCGTACGGTACAATCAAGAGTAATAGCAGCCCTCTGCTTGTTTGGGTGTGGGTGATCGGCTAATGCTTTAATCACCTCGTACTTCTTTTGTTCATCCATTGATAGTTCTACCTTTCTGATAATAGTCACCTCCATCTGTTGATGGAAGTATTATATCACTTTGGGACATTTTCCCTTGTGGTATATTAGGACATTATCAAAAATGGTTCATAATTTTTTCACAAAATTTTTAAAATATGTATTGACACAAACTGTTGCATGGAATATTATAATCTAGTGTGTTTTGAAGGAGCGCCCGTGTCTGTTTCTTCAATACATATTTAAGTTATTATTTCAAAATTTGGAGGTGGATAAGTTGGCAAACATTAAATCAGCTAAGAAAAGAATCTTAGTAACAGAGACAAGAACAGCTAGAAATAAGGCAATCAGATCTGAGGTTAAAACATCTATTAAGAAAGTAGAGGCTGCTGTAGTTGCAAAGGATAAAGCTGCTGCTGAAGCTGCATTAAAGAACGCTACTTCTGTAATCGAGAGCGCATGCTCAAAAGGTGTTTACCACAAGAACAATGCTGCAAGAAAAGTTTCTCGTTTAACAAAGCTTGTAAACGGCGTTGCTTAATTGTAGATTTTATCACCCTTAAAATATTAAAAACCATCAGTACCGTCATACTGATGGTTTTATTTTTTTGCCGAATATCTTGTGATGAAAAGCTCTACTGCCATCTGGTCATTCATAAAACCAGTCTTTACCGCTTCCTCATACTCTATCCCCTCTCTAACCGCTTCCTTTAGCTGTGCTATTGAATAGTTTCTACACTGTGTCTGATATTTACCAACAGCCCAGACAGGACATCCCGCCTTTTCAGATATCTCTTTATTGGATGAACCTCTGCCCATCATACTCTTTACATTCGTAAGAATTCTAAACTGTCTGGTAATAAGATACATGATTCTCATAGGCGGCTCTTTGAGAGCTAATAAATCGTAGTACAATTCAAATGCCTGCCTTTGTCTGTTCGAGGTAATTGCATCAACCATTTCGAATACTTTGTTCTCAATCTGCTCTGTGGTTATCGCGATGACATCATCTTCTTCTATTGTCTCCTTATCCAGACAATAGCATACAAGCTTTTCTATCTCTTTATCGATATTCTCCATGTCATTACCTGTCTTGCTGATAAAAAGATTGTATGCATTCTGGGTCATGCGCTTTCCTTCTTTTTTAATTCTGCCACCAACCCATTTTGCAATAAGCTCATCGGTCTGTGTCTTAAATTCTATCGCACGACCAACTTTGCCAAGTGCCTTGTATAGCTTCGACCTCTTATCTACCTCAGATTCAACGAAAATGAAATTGGTGCTCTCCGAAACAGTAGGAAGATATTCAGCCAGAACATCTCCGTCTTTTTTGAAAAGGCCACTATTTTCTATCAGAATAACTCTTCTTTCAGCCAAAAATGGCATTGTCTCCGCCAAATCAACTATCGCCTTCTGGTCTATTCCTGCACCTTCATACGCGGAAAAATTCATCGTATCACCATCTGCAATCAGGGCATTTTTCAACTTATCCCTATACTGTCTGATCAGATAAATCTCCTCACCATAAAGAAGATATGCATTCTTAAATTCTCCTGCTTTAATATCGTTATCAATCGTCTTCATAAATCGTCAAACCGCTTTCATGTCCTCTCTATAGTAATTTTTCTATTTTTCAAAAAAATAATTGATATCACTAAAATAGCTGGGAAAATACACCCTGCAAGCATCCCTGCTTTCAAATTATCACCAGCATTTTGTGTAACAAACCCAACCACGCATGGCCCTATGGAGCCTCCCATATCCCCAGCCATCGCAAGAAGCGCAAACATTGCCGTTCCGCCAAATGGGATTTTGCCAGATGCGATACTAATTGTTCCAGGCCACATAATCCCTACCGAAAAACCACACATAATGCAACCAGACAAACCAATAAGTGGATGAGCACCCAACGCTGCCAGCAGATAACATATCAGGCACAGTGCCCCTGAACATATCATAAACTTCATCAGGTCAACTTTTTCTCCATACTTCCCATAGAATAGTCTGCTGATTCCCATCGTAACTGCAAACAGGCAAGGTCCCACTATATCTCCCACACTTTTTGAGAGACCTAAAGCGGATTCTGCATAGGCTGATGCCCATTGTGCCATGGACAACTCACTTGCACCTGCACATACCATTAGAACAAGCGCAATCCAAAAAACAGGAATTTGACACAACTGTCTGATACCAAGCCCTTCTCCTTCATCAGTCAGACGCTCTATTGGGCAAGTCAGAAAATTATAAATATTGTATAATGGTATCAATGCCCAAATACATGCAAGAATACGCCAATGTCCTATTCCAAATATTGCCATAAATGCTGTTGAAATCAATATTACCCCCACAGAACCCCAGCAATAAAAGGAATGCAGAAGACTCATTACACTTTCCTTATTCTCAAAAGGACATGCCTCTACAATCGGACTTCCAAGTACTTCAATCAATCCACTTCCTATCGCATAGATTACAACGCTTATCAAAATACCTACATATGAATTTTCCATCAATTCCGGCAAAAAAGCAAGTCCAATCAGACCTGCCGCCGATAAAAGCTCTGATGCAACAGCACTTACACGATATCCAATTCTATCAACATATTTTGCACAAAACAAGTCTACCAAAAGCTGTGTAAAAAAGAATGCTGTTGAAATAAAAGCAATCTTTCCAAGAGAAATGTGATATGTCCTGTAAAATGTCAAAAACAGTAATGGCGCAAAATTTGCTGATATAGCCTGCGTTATGAATCCAAGATAACATGCAATCAGGGTTTTTCTGTACTTACTTTTCATTTTTATGCTTCGCACTTCTTTCTATTAATTTCATCTTCTATATCATCTTCACAAAATATTTCTTCTGTGTCTTGCAAAACCTGAAACAAAATTTCTGCATACTCTCCTAATGATTTTTTGAGATTGCTGTAATTACGAATACATATCGACATCAGTTCTTTTCTTTCTGACAGGCAATCATGTAATGCATCTAAATTATTACCGTAATACTCTGGTAATTCCAACTTTTCCTTTAAATATTGATGAAGTTCGTCCTTATTATTTATATCTTTAAAATCCAACTTCACAGTCATACTTCAAAACCTCATTAATAAACTTTTTCAAATGTAGAATAATGATCTGGAGTGTAATAAATTAACCCATCATTAGAGTATACCAGTCTTTCTGCACCTCTTTCCAACGCTCCCAATGTATTAATATCACATTCATAATATACTCTGCCATTTTCTACTGGCAACTTTCTCTCATAATTTGAATAATAATCTCCACCAATGCATTTATCCGGTGCTATAGAAAGAAGCGAACCACCTTCCCATCCTAGTTCCTTTGCCTGATTCTTTGTTATGAAATTACTTGGCAATTTATTGTATGTATAAAGGTACAATGCAACTTTTTCCTTACTTGTATAAATTCCATTCTCTTCTAGCTCATCACTTTCCCCTGAAACAACTTTTATATTGCACGAATAAGATTTCCCATTACATTTGGCAGTAATCACTGCCTCACCAACAGCATTTGCATATACCTTTTTTCCATCAGCATAAGCTATCTTTTTATTGCTCGAAAACCATGCCACCTTCTTTTGTGGATATTTCAACGTCAATGTTGCATTTGTTCCATATACAAGAGTGATGGATTTAGAGCTTATAGAAGTCTGTTTGACAGTAATTGTGCATTTATAATTTTTACTGCCTACTCTAGCTGTAATCACAGCCTTACCTGACTTTTTAGCTGTTACTTTTCCTTTTGAACTAACTGTTGCAACTGACTTTTTATTTGAGGACCACTTCACTTTATTATTGCTGTTTTTAACTTTAAGTTGCAACGTTTCTCCAACCCACAATGTTGCAGATGTCTTATTCAGCTTTGTTGTTGCTGCCTGTATCTGTTGTGCATTAAAAAACAGACCATTCACTAGTAACAACATAGCCAATAAAAATGAAATAATTCTATAATGCTTTTTCTCTTTCATTGAATCATGTATCTCCTTTTTTGTTTTATTTTCTTTTCTGTTTTTGGGAACCTTCCTTGTTTATTATCGAAAAAGGAATACTCTTTTTCTGCTTTAGCATTTGATCAAATACTACATGTTCTCTCTTCTTTTTTCCCATCTGAAACCTCCATTATTATAATTTAGTTTTCAGAT
>JAXELM010000044.1:0-5758 GCA_034100525.1 Agathobacter sp. | reverse complement strand
ATGAATGCGGAAAATATATATGAGATTGATGCTGCATTGAAAAAAATAGATGGCACAGATGATAAATCGGTATTGGGTGCAAATGCAGTGCTTGCTGTATCTATTGCGACAGTAAGGGCGATGGCTGATTCTTTGGGGATTACGGTATTTCGACTAATTGGAGGAACTTCTGCAAATGTATTACCTGTACCAATGCTTAATATATTAAATGGTGGCACAGATGTTATTATAATGACACAAAGCAGAAACCCTTATAATATAAGGGCTCTAGCAATTTAGTCCTAAACTATTTTATGAAAAATTTGATTAGAACGGCGCCGTAATGATCATCAGTAACTCAAACAATTTCAATGTGTTATGGAGGTGAAGAACTGCACAAAATACATATCAAAAGTATATGGATATGTTAATAAAAAAATATTTAATTTAGTAGGACTAAATTAGTGTTTTTGACAGTATTATTCTGTCATGCTAATTTGTCCTACTTTTTTATTGCTGAAGTCATGGAGGAAACATAAAATGAACAATAATATTGAAGTAATAGGAATCGACCATGGTTGGTCTCAGATGAAGACAAAGAACTTTTGTTTTAACACATCAATTAAGGCATTGCAAAATGTACCAGCATTTGCAGATAATATTCTCCAATATGATAATAGATATTTTGCAATAGGAGATGAGCGTTTGGAAGTGTTGAAGAGCAAAGTAGAAAACGAGAACTTTTATTTACTGACTTTAGTGGCAATGGCAAAGGAAATGAAATGTAGAGGATTAAAGTCGGCAGATATATCTCTTGCAGTTGGACTTCCATTAACCAGATTTTCAGCGGAGAGAGAACCTTTTATTGATTATTTATCAAAGAATAAGAATCTTTCATTTTCATTTGAAGAGAACCCGTTTACAGCACACATTATGAATGTAGCAGTATTTCCGCAATGCTATGCTGCAGTTGCAGGAATGTTGCAAAATTTCGGAAAGAAAGTTCTTGTAGTAGATATCGGTTCATGGACGATTGACAGTATGTTGATACTAGATAAGAAGCCTGACAGTACAAAATGTGATACACAGAATGAAGGCTTAATCCGTTGTATGAGGTCAATTAACAGATTGGCAGTGCAAGTTAAGAATCAAAAAATTGATGAAGCAGATATTCAGGAATATATGATTACCGGTAAAACGTCACTATCAGCTGAATATAAGGAATTAATGGATCATGAGATAAATGAGTTTGTAAATAAAGTATATCGTTATCAGATTGAATGTGGCTATAACCTTGATATGATGCCTGTATACTTCGTAGGTGGTGGTGCAATAGTTATGAAGAATTTTGGAAAGCATCAGACAAATTTTCACTATGTACTAGATGTAAAGGAAAACGCAAAAGGATTTGAGAAAATGGCTCGAATTGCATTAAAGAGTGGGAGATAATTCATATGGCAAGGAAGGATGTTGTGCAGTATAATCTGCGTTTAAATCTTAATAATCCAAATCATTTGAAGATATTTCGTACATTACAGGATTTGAATACAGATATTCATAAGTCGAGAAATAATTTTATTACAGAAGCGCTGCTTAGATATATAAACTGCAGTTCAGAGGATGAATTGACTAATAGCGGAGCAAAGAAGAAACAGGAAGAGAATGGATTTGTTACACGTTCTGAACTTGTCGAGCTTGAAAGCAGAATAACTGCAAAGGTTATGAAAGAAGTAGCAGAATTTATGAGCAGAGCAGCATTAAGTAATCAGAATATGATGAATCCATTAATGATGCAATCATATATGCAGATGATACCAAACAATCAGCAGATGTCTGAAGAAAATCGTACAACTGATAAAGATGAACTTGAGAAAACTGATTCTACATTAGAAGAAATGTCGCTTTTGTTTTCACAAGGGAATTTCTGAGAGGAGTAGAGGATTATGGTAGTTTTAAGTTTTATCGGTAAAGTGTTACTTACTATATTGGAATGGATGCTAAAGATAGTATATGGAATATTCAGATTAATATTAGAGGTGGCAAAACTTTTTCTTATGTTACTTAATCTTGTATTGAGGATATTTTTTACATTTGTTGGTGCAGGGAAAATGTGAAAGGAGGTGCTATATTATGAAGTTTATGTATGGAAACTATTTTAAGAATCGAAGACTTTTTAAGTACTTCTTTGCAATTAATAAACTTGCAAATGAAAAGTCTGGAAAGTAAAATAAAAAGGAGATAACAATGCATAGAATACGGGACAGTCCAATAATAGATGTCCCGTGACAACAGAAGATATTGTTCACATATAGTAAGAGTGGACAGGTTAGTTTGTCATGAGGATGAAAGCCTATCACTCTTACCGGGAGGGATAGGTGGTTTTATGAAAAAAATGATGATGATTATTTTATGTGTAATGTTTTTGGTAATTGAATTACCTGCATATGATTTAACAGTTGACACAGTATATGGAAAAACAACTGTATCAGCTAATAAGAAGCACACAAGCAAAAAACAGGCAAGTAAAAAGAAAAAATCATCTGGTAAGTACAATCCCAAAAGAGTAGCAGCACTTGCTGTGAAAATGTGTGAAAAAAAGGGTATGATTACAACAGAGAAAAATCTTAAAAACTTGTTAGATACTGGTAAAATTACAAAGGAAGAGTATGATGAGTATTATCCATTAGATGGTATGGAGAATAGTTACTATAGTGTATTTATCAATGTAAATCTTAATAAGGCAACTACAATATCAGGTGAAAGACTAAAGAGTGAAAAAGCAATAGCTGATTACATTGCTGGAATGATGCTACTAGAAGAAAACCCGTTGTTTAATATCAAATATGTAGGTGTTTACAAAACGTCAAAAGAGAAGTTCTATGAATTTAGATGTTACAGATAAATAATTATTAACGCAGATAGCGGTCAGGTTTTAGCCATTTGGCTTTAGCCTGACCGCTTTTTTATTAGGAGGAAATGTGAATGAAATTATATCTTAAAAGAATAATTGCAACTGTATTAGCGTTGCTTACAATAATTACTTTTGTTTTTCAAAATGGAGCAAATGTATTCGCTGCAAGCGAAAAGGCGAAGATATCTTTTTGGTATGCTTCTGTAAAGCCACATGAAGAAATAACAGAATATAAGAGTAAGCATAAAGGCAATATTTTATATGCTATGATTGATGGACATTCGGCTTATTGTATGAATTTTGGACTTTCAGCAACTGGAGGCCAGTTAATGAAAAGTGGTAATAGTCCAAAGACGGAGTTGTCCAAGAATCAAAACAAGTTATTGGCTTACTGTATGTATTATGGATATTCAACAACTAAAACAGTTGAACCCAATAATGAACAGAAGTGTCAGTTTATTGCTACACAGGCAATGGTGTGGAATATAGTTAATGGATTGTGGGGAAGTGAAGACGCAGACTCTGCAGCTACTAAGCTTTGTAAGTGTGCACCAGATAGTAAAAAGGCTAAGGCATTTTATACGAGATTAAATAATAATATTGCTAACTCTTATTCCGCAAAAAGACCTAGCTTTTCTTCAAATACACAGTCAGGTGCTGACACATTTGAACTGAAGTGGAATGAAAGCAATAAGAGGTTTGAATATACATTTAAAGATACAAACAAAGTGTTGGAAAACTATGATTTTTCTATCGATGGATTTAAGGTATCAAAAAGTGGTAATTCCATGACTGTATATACTAAGTCTGTGAATACAACAGCAACAGTGGGAAGATTTATAACAAATAATGGTGCAGTGGAAACAACTTCAAGCTGTGTATTCTGGCTTACCGGAAAAGATGGAGACCAGGAATTTGTTTCGGTGAAACCAACAGCAGAGCCAATATCTGCATATATAAAAGTTAAGACAGAGAGTCTTGGTTATGGTGAAATCATAAAGACAGACAAGTCTACTGGAATTCATTTAGCGGGTGCTGTTTATGGAATATACTCAGATAGTGCATGTACTAAACTGGTAGATTCTATGACTACTGATAATAATGGATACGCAAAGTCAAAGGCATTGAAATCAGGAACTTATTATGTGAAAGAAATCTCTGCACCAGATGGATACGTCATTAGTAATGAAGTCCATACACTTATTGTTGAGGCTGGAAAGACAACTGGAATTTCTCTTTCTGATGTCGAACAGCTTGGTTCTCTTACTATTTATAAAGAGGGTGAGGTATTATCTGATTGGGATGGTAGTAACTTTATTTATGAAAAGAGAAAAATAGCAGGAGCAACATTTAAAGTTACTGCAGGAGCTGACATTTTCAAAGCAGATGGAACTAAGGTATTTAATAATGGTGATGTTATTACTGAAAACCTTGTATCGGATACTGATGGTCAAGTTGTTTTATCAGATCTTTATCTGGGAACATATGTTGTCACTGAAATCAAGAGTATTGACGGATACACAGTTAATTCGACTCCACAGGTGGTAAATATTGATTACAAGGATCAGAATATAATCCTTCAGAGTGAAACAACAACTGTTTTTAATAACCGACAAAAAGCTGAAGTGACTGTTTTGAAGAAAGATTCTGAAACAGATGAATTACTGGCTGGTGGTCAGTTTACATTGTATGCAGCATGTGACATTAAAAACTATGATGGTAAAGTAATCGTAGAAAATGGAACTGCACTTGAAACTGTAACAACAGAAAAAGATGGAACTGCAAAGTATTCAGTTGATATTCCATATGGAAACAGTTTTTGTATTAAAGAAACTAAAGCCCCAGAGAACTATGTCAGAAATGATAACGATGAATATAGTTTTGAATTTGCTGGATTAGGACAGGATGTTGAAGTGGCAGACTATAGTAGTGTGTTTCTTAATTCTCCAACTACTGTTGAGTTTACAAAGGTTGACAAAATAAGTGGCGCGGAGCTTTCAGGAGCAACACTTTCTGTAATTGATAAGGATGGAAATGTAATTGAAAAATGGACTACAGTTGCAGGAGAAAAACATATCATCAAGAGACTTAAGGTGGGAGAGACTTATACTCTTCATGAGGAAGTAGCACCAAAAGGGTATCTTAGAGCTGAAGATATCAGTTTTACAGTAGAAGATACAAAGGAAATCCAGTCTGTTGTAATGAAAGATGAAGTACCTACAGGTTCTATTATCATCAATAAAGAAGGTGAGTTTGTAACAGACAATAACGATGTATCTTTTAATTATGCAAAAAAGTCACTTTCTGGAGTAACATTTGAAGTGTATGCAAGTGAAGATATTATTAGTTGTGATGGACTTGATACAGTTTACTTCAAAAAGGACAATCTAGTAGAGACCATTACTACTGACGATAATGGAATTGCTAGTGTAGAGAATCTTCCTCTTGGAAAGTACTATATTGTTGAAACTGAAACTGCAGAAGGATTTGTATTAGATAGTACACCAATTGAAGTAGACCTTACTTATGTGGATCAGGATACAAAGGTGGTATATGCCGGAATGGATGTATCTAATGAAAGACAAAAGATAAAGATTACAGTGGTAAAGAATGATTCTGATACAAAGCTGCCTTTGGCAGGAGTATCCTTTGGTCTCTTTGCAAAAGAAGATATTGTCAACGATGAAGGGAAAGTTATTGTTGCGGCTGATGAAAGAATAGAGAATGCTGTAACGGGCGAAGATGGAAAAGTAACATTTGTTTCAGACCTTCCGCTTGGACAGTATTATGTTAAGGAAATCGAAGCACTAGAAGGCTATGTGAAATCCGATGAGATATTTTATGTGGATGCATCCTATAAGGGGAAAG
>JAXELM010000017.1:0-6104 GCA_034100525.1 Agathobacter sp. | reverse complement strand
CTGAATGCTGAGATTGCTGAAATCGTAGCCAGAGAACAGGTACTGCGTGATGAAATCGATAAAATCATCGCAGAGATTGAGGAGTAAGGTATGAGTAGATTAGATGAACTGATTGCTGAACTTTGCCCGGATGGTGTGGAATTTAAGCCGATAAAAAAATGCGTGGTAAAAACAGAAAAAATCAAATGGGCTAATCATACGAGTGAAGCCTATCAGTATATTGATTTATCTTCTGTAGATAGAGAAAACCATATCATTTCCGAAACTACAGAAATAACATCAGAAAATGCTCCGAGCAGAGCACAGCAGATTGTTACTATCGGAGATATCCTGCTTGGAGCAACAAGACCGATGCTGAAACGCTATTGCATTGTTCCTGAAAACTATGATGGTGATATTTGCAGTACAGGATTTTGTGTTCTTCGTGCAAATGAAAAAATCGTTTTGCGAAAATTTCTGTACCATATAATCTCATCTACAGCTTTCTTTGAGCATGTTGAAAAATTCCAAAAAGGAGCAAGTTACCCTGCAATTAGTGATGCGGATGTAAAGGCTTGTTTGATCCCTGTCCCTCCCCTTGAGGTACAACGTGAAATTGTACGTATCTTGGACAATTTCACAGAGCTTACAGCAGAGCTTACAGCAGAGCTTACAGCAGAGCTTACAGCGAGAAAACAGCAGTATGAATATTATAAAAACTATTTATTCGAAACAGCTAATACCTCAAATAGAGCAACCACAAAGGATGTAACTAAAGATAGATTTTGGTTGATGCCAGCTACACCAAAATATATTTCTGAAGGAGTTCCGTATATTACTTCTAAGAATGTACGGAATGGAAAAATTGATTTTACTGATGTAAAATACATTTCCGAAGAAGATTATTTGAATATCTCCAAAAATAGAAGTGTTGAAAAAAACGACCTGTTAGTTACTATGATTGGAACGATTGGAGAAACCGCATTTGTTGGCGATAACACAAAATTTTATGGTCAAAACATATATCTGATTCGCTTCGATGAATCAAAATGCTTGCGGAAATACTTTTATTATTTTCTCTCATCTGAAAAAGTTAAAAGTTCTCTTGTTTCAAAGAAAAATGCATCAAGTCAGGGATATATAAAAGCAGGAAGTATTGATAATCTTGAGTTTCCTCTTCCTTCAATTGAGGAGCAACAGCGAATCGTAGATATCTTAGATCAGTTTGATTTTCTTTGCGAAGATATTTCAACTGGTCTTCCTGCTGAGATTGAGGCTCGCCAGAAACAATATGAATACTATAGAGATAAACTGCTGACTTTCAAACAGTTAGCGTAAGGAGGTGCCTTGTATGCCTTATTTCAATATTGTTGCACAGACAACAGAAAATACAGTTGTTTCAGAATATGAGCCGGTAAAAACACGCTCCGGCAATTATCAGTCTGAAACAGCCTTGGAAAAAGAATTTATTCGTATGCTCACTGAACAAGGCTATGAATATCTTACAATACATCACGAAAAGGATTTGATTGCAAACCTTCGCACACAGCTTGAAAAGCTCAACGCATATAAGTTTTCAGAATCTGAATGGGATAGATTTTTTACAAATGCTATTGCTAATAAGAATGAAGGCATTGTAGAAAAAACTCGCAAAATTCAAGAAGACAATGTTCAGGTATTAAAGCGTGATGATGGCAGTACAAAAAATATTACTCTCATCGACAAAAGAAATATTCATAACAACTTTTTGCAGGTAATCAATCAGTATGTGATTGGCGCTAAAGACGGCGCAAAGCACGATAACCGTTATGATGTTACGATTCTTGTAAACGGTTTTCCGCTTGTTCACGTTGAATTAAAACGCAGAGGTGTGGCTATTCGAGAAGCATTCAATCAGATTAACCGCTACCAGCGTGACAGCTTTTGGGCGGGATGCGGATTGTATGAGTATATTCAGATTTTTGTTATCTCAAACGGAACTAATACAAAGTATTATTCCAACAGCACTCGCTTTAACGCAATAAAGGATGTTAATGCAGCCTCCACTGCAAAGAAAGGTAAGACAAGCAATAGCTTTGAGTTTACAATCTTTTGGGCTGATGCGAAAAATCGCATTATCCCCGATTTGATTGACTTTACAAGAACATTCTTTGCAAAGCATACAATTCTGAATATCATTACCAAGTACTGCATATTTACATCAGAAAATATGCTTATGGTAATGCGCCCATATCAGATTACCGCTACCGAGCGAATTATAAATCGTATCGAGATTGCTAATAATTATAAAAAGTACGGTAGCGTTGAAGGTGGCGGCTACATTTGGCATACAACAGGCTCCGGTAAAACGCTGACCTCCTTCAAAACCGCCAGACTTGCATCAAGTTTATCATTTATTGATAAGGTGTTGTTTGTGGTTGACCGTAAGGATCTGGACTATCAGACAATGAAGGAATATGACCGTTTTGAAAAAGGTGCGGCAGATAGCAATACCTCTACTGCTATTCTTAAAAAGCAGTTAGAAGACAGCAATTCCCGCATTATCATTACGACTATTCAGAAGCTTGCTACCTTCATCAAGAAAAACAAAGAACACGAAGTCTATAACAAGCATGTGGTAATTATCTTTGACGAATGTCATAGAAGTCAGTTCGGTGATATGCACGCTGCTATTGTAAAAAGCTTTAAGAAATATCATCTGTTTGGCTTTACGGGAACGCCGATTTTTACTGCTAATGCAAAGAGCGTTCGCAAGCCACAGTTCTTTACAACTGAGCAGACCTTTGGCGATCAGCTTCATACATATACAATTGTCGATGCTATCAATGATAAGAACGTTCTTCCGTTCAGAGTTGATTACATAAAGACAATGGATATGGATGAAGATATTGACGATGAGCAGGTATGGGATATTGCTCGTGAAAAGGCAATGATGGCACCCGAAAGAATCAGACTGGTTACAGAATATATTCTTAATAACTTCGATAGAAAGACCTATCGTGGCGATAAGACTTATATCTACAATACCATTACAAACATTTCAGAAGTTGCTTCCGGCAAGAATGGTGCAGTGGAAGAAATCAAACAGAAACAACGAATCAGTGGATTTAACTCCATCTTTGCCGTTGCGTCCGTTCCTATGGCAAAATTATATTATCAGGAATTTAAAAAGCAGATGGCTGCTGACCCTACCAAGAAACTTCGTATTGCAACAATTTTTAGTTATGGTGCAAATGAAGCAGAATATGACGAAGGCACAAACGGTATTCTTGATGAGGAAAATTCAGAGGATACATCTGCACTTGACCGGTCTTCAAGAGATTTCCTTGAATCTGCTATCAAGGATTACAACGAGATGTTCCATACGAACTACTCAACTGACAGCGATAAATTTCAGAACTATTATAAAGATGTTTCTCTTCGTATGAAGAACAAGGAGCTTGATTTGCTCATTGTTGTTAATATGTTCCTGACAGGCTTTGACGCCACAACCTTGAATACATTATGGGTTGATAAGAATTTAAAGATGCACGGATTGATTCAGGCATTCTCAAGAACAAACCGAATTCTTAATTCAATTAAGACATTCGGTAACATCGTTTGCTTCAGAAATTTGCAGAAACGAGTTGATACTGCTATTTCACTTTTCGGTGATAAGAATGCAGGCGGTATCGTTCTGATGAAGGGATTCAAAGACTACTACTATGGCTATGAAGGTATTGACGGTAAGATACATCCGGGATATATGGATATGATGGATGACCTTACATCAAGGTTCCCGCTTGCAGAACCACAGATTATAGGTGAGCAGAACCAGAAAGATTTTATTTCCCTTTTCGGTGCAATACTTCGTATGAGAAATCTATTGTCTGCATTTGATGAATTTGCAGGTAAAGAGATGATTACCGAGCGTGATTTACAGGATTATCTTGGCAGATATCAGGATTTGCGAGATGAATGGAATGAAAAACGCAAAAAGGGTGAAAGCACCGATATTATTGATGATATCGTTTTTGAGATCGAGCTTATCAAGCAGATAGAAATCAATATCGATTATATCCTTATGCTTGTTAAGAAGTATCACGACAGCCACTGCGAAGATAAGGAAGTGCTTGTCACAATCAAGAAGGCTATTGATGCTTCTCCCGAACTTCGCAGCAAAAAGGCACTCATTGAAAACTTTATTGCCGGAATAAATGATGTTGAAGATGTTATGAGCGAGTGGCTCGGTTATGTAGCAGAAAGACGAGAGGAAGAGCTTGTTCAGATTATCAAGGAAGAAAGATTGAAAGAGCCTGAAACAAGAAAGTTCATCGAAAACGCATTCCGTGACGGTGAAATCAAAACTACGGGTACAGATATTGATAAGCTTATGCCTCCGGTTTCCCGTTTCGGCGGTGGGAACAGAGCCGTTAAAAAGCAAGGTGTCATTGACAAGCTTAAATCATTCTTTGAGAAGTTCTTTGGTGTTGGTGGTTCATTTACTGCTGAGAAATCAAAGGTTTTTAACTATGCTGATGCGATGACCCAGCAGTCTGTTCTTATGGATGCAGAGAATTCTACACCTTATGGCACAAAGAAGGATGGTGAGTAAAGTGCTGTTTGATGAAAAAGATTTTAGGGTATTTGATAACGCAGATTCTCGAAATTACTTTAAAGAAATACTTCAATCATATTATAGCCAGAACTATCGTGCTACTGTAGTTTTACTCTATTCATTTGTCATATACGACTTATTTATAAAACTACAAAATATGGCAAACGAAGGCGATAAAAAAGCTGATAAAAAGCTAAAAGAAATCAATACAATGATTGAGGATGATGAGAAGTATTCAAAAGTTGAAAATGAGATCATTCAATTTTTTAAAGATAATTGTCCGCTATATTTTGATAGATTTATTGAAGATATAGATTATTTGAAAAACTGCAGGAATAAATGTGCTCATCTAAAGGTGAACGATAATACATTATATGTACCAAGTGACTATCATGCAAGGATGCTTATTTGTTCAATGTATGACCATATTCTTTCAGTAAAGGCACCTTTCATTATGGATTTATTTTCCATTGCTCAGACAGATGTAGAAGAATATGCTGAATCTATATCGCATATTTCTAGCAATGGTCTTGATAATTCGATTAAAAAGAATATTGCTGAAAAATATTTAAAACGAATGACTTATGATTCTTTTAAGAAATCATACAAAACATTTGTACGTTTGTTGTTAGTGTCAGATGCAGAAGAGTGTATAAAAAATGTTTATGGATTATATGCTTTTGCATTTACGATGACTGATTATGCAATAAAAAATGGATACACATCTTTGTTCTCTGAAGAAACAATAATTGATATCTATTCAAAAGTAAATGTAGAAGGATTAAAGGATAGCTCACCACGAGCAAATGCACTTATTTCTCTTATCACTTCATATCCAATCGTTATGGATATTGTAAGAGATAATGAAGAGGTTTTTGATTACATCAGTAAACGAGTATTAACAAAACCACGAGGTTTGAATCTATATAAAGTATTCTTCCCTCGTGAAAGCAAGAGTATATATTGCTATTTCAAGGAAAACACATCAGTTCATGAAGCGACTTACACGGAAATGCTATACGAGACAGTAAAAGATTGTGATGATTTTGATTTGGCAGAGTTTGTTGTAATCATGGCTAAATCTATTCCAACATTTAATGGTTTTTATGATGCAGATTGTTATATGAGTTTCTTTAAAGAACATATAACAGAACTTTCAATATCCGAAATAAATGATGTATTGAAAATTTATCGAAGAAATGGACAGTGTACTAATAGAGCAAGAGACGCAGCTGACATGGCAGAAATAGAGAAATATATAAAAGGACAAGAGTCGACAGAAAAAAACACTCTTGAAGAATAATAACCTCACATACCATTTCGGTACTTGAGAGAGAGAAATAAAAAAGGCAACCCTACCAGAGTATTTTTACTCAAGTAGGGTTGTTTTCAGTTTGTTCCCATTTGAAGGCGTCGCTCAAAAATTGTAATTTTCATTTAATCCCCAAGCGAACCCCTCTAAGGAAGGTCTTTTTTTAGAGTAATAAGTTAGCATAGACTAACTTATATATTTTAAATGTTTGTTAGT
>JAXELM010000251.1:0-8025 GCA_034100525.1 Agathobacter sp. | reverse complement strand
GAACCAATCTTTTGATTGGTCGTTCGTCAAATCTTTAAGATTTGCTTGAATAAATTCATTAGAATCTTTCAAGGTTTTTCACTGTTTAATTTTCAATGTTCATCTTTTAAATTGTTGCTGTCTTTGTTATCAGCGACAGCTTTGTTATATTATCATAATCAAAATCAGTTGTCAACAACTTTTTTTGATTTTTTTCTTTTTTCTTAATTTAGAAAAAAGAAAACGCAGAAGGAGGGATTTGAACCCTCGCGCCGGTTTCCCGACCTATACCCTTAGCAGGGGCACCTCTTCGGCCACTTGAGTACTTCTGCTTATATTCAAATCTCACTTACGTGAGCATTAAATATATTACTAACTTTTAACGTGTTTGTCAATACTTTTTTACCAAAATTTTTAATTAATTTTTACTGATTCATATAAGTTATTTCCATCTTTATCTATTACTACAATTGCCGGAAAATCTTCTACATATATTTTGCGTATTGCTTCTGCACCTAAGTCATCATAACAGATTACCTCTGACTCCTTTATGCATTTTGACAATAATGCACCTGCACCTCCAACTGCTGCAAAATATACTGCTTTGTTTCTTATAATAGCATCTATTACTTCTTTTGATCTTTTTCCTTTTCCTATCATTGCTTTTTCTCCTAGATCAAGAAGTGTTGGTGCATATTTATCCATTCTTGTTGCCGTAGTTGGTCCGGCAGAACCTATAGGTCTTCCTTCTCTTGCTGGTGAAGGACCCATATAGTATATAGTAGAATCTTTTATATCTATTGGTAATTCTTTTCCCTGATTTAATGTTTCTATCATTCTCTTATGAGCTGCATCTCTTGCAACATACATGTATCCTGTTATATATACATAATCTCCACTGTGAAGTTCTTTTGTTACTTCTTCTGTTATTGGTGTATTTATTCTTTTTTCCATAGTGTCCTCTTTCTATTTTCTATTCAAATGTTTTAAAATAGTCTTTTATTGGATCCTGGTGGTTTATACTTATATTTTCCGGTACATTTTCTTTGTTGAACCACTCTATCTTAGATACTTCTTCTTCCTGTAATTTCATATCTCCATGATATTTTTCACATACATATACTATATCTATGCATGATGTCTCGTCTTTATTTGGATAAATATGATGATATTTTGGTCCTGAATATATTCCGAATAATTTTATTTCATCAAGCTCTATATTTAACTCTTCATATACTTCTCTTCTGAGTGCATCTTCTACTGATTCGTCTATCTCAATTGCACCACCATGATATCCCCATGTTCCATCATCTACTCTTTTTTGCAAGAGAATATTTCCTTTTCCATCACCTATTATTACACATGCACATGGCATTATTAGTGTTCTATGACCTACTATTTTTCTCAATTCAGATATATATCCCATATTTTTCTCCACTATATTTCTCTTACGATATGTCTGTTTACATGACAACATATATTTATTGCTACAGGCAAACCTGCTATATGAGTTGGATATGTGTTGATGTTTACTGCAAGTGCTGTTGTACTTCCTCCGAGTCCTCCCGGTCCTATTCCAAGCTCATTAATTTTCTGAAGCATCTCTTTTTCTAATTCAGCTACATATTCTATTTCACTATGTTCGCCTACTTCTCTTGTCAATGCTTTTTTTGCAAGTACTGCACACTTTTCAAATGTTCCACCTACTCCTACTCCAACTACCATTGGTGGACATGCATTTGGTCCGGCATCTTTTACTGCTGTTAAAATAGCATTTTTTACTCCTTCTATTCCATCTGCCGGTTTCAACATAAATACTCTGCTCATATTTTCACTTCCAAATCCCTTTGGTGCAAAAGTTATTTTTATTTTATCCCCTTTTACAATGTTATAGTGGATAACTGCCGGTGTATTGTCTTTTGTGTTGATTCTTTCTATTGGGTCAGATACTACTGATTTTCTTAAAAATCCATCTACATATCCCTGACGCACTCCTTCATTGATTGCATCTTCTATTAATTCACCTGTCAAGTGAACGTCCTGTCCAATTTCCACAAAAAATACTGCCATTCCTGTATCCTGACAAATTGGAATCATTTCTTCTCCTGCTATTTTGAGATTTTCCTGAAGCTGATCTAATATTTTCTTTCCCAATTCTGATTTTTCTTCTTCTGTTGCTTTCTTTAATGCTTTATCCATATCTTCTGATAAAAAATGGTTTGCACTTATACACATTTCTTTTACTGTATCTGTTATTATTGATGTATTTATTTCTCTTATCATTTTTTTCCTCTCTTTTAATTTAAAAATGGGTTGCCATATAATGACAACCCTCTTTATTATTCGGATTCTTCTTCATCCTCTTTTTCTGGTATCTCAGGTGGAATTAATGATTTATCTTCTACTACTTTTGCAACACTTGCTACTTTTATTCCCTCATCTAGATTGATTAGTTTTACTCCTGATGTTATTCTTCCAAGAAGTGTTGTGTCGCTTACCTGTATTCTGATAATAATTCCTTCTGTAGTTATGAGCATTATCTCATCATCTTTTTCTACAGATTTAACACCTACTACATTGCCAGATTTTTCTGTTATCTTATAGCATTTTACTCCTTTTCCTCCACGATTCTGTGTTGAAAATTCGTCTATAAGTGTACATTTTCCAAGTCCTTTATCTGATACTATAAGTACAGATTCTCCCATTGATGCTGTCTGCATTGCAATAATCATGTCATCCTGGTCTATATTCATTCCGATTACACCCATGGTTGTTCTGCCTGTAGAACGTACATCTGATTCATTAAATCTGATACACTTACCAAACTTCGTAAACAACATGATATCTTCTGAGTTGTCTGTAACTTTTACTTCTATTAATCTGTCATCTTCTCTTAGACTGATTGCTGCAAGTCCATTTTTTCTGACGTTTGCATAATCATTTATAGGTGTTTTCTTTACGATACCCTTTGCAGTTGCCATGAATAAATATTTGCCATCTTCGTATTCTTTTATTGGAATCATGGCAGTTATTTTTTCATCTGGCTGAAGTGGTATTATATTGATTAATGCTGTTCCTCGAGATGTTCTGCTTGCTTCAGGTATCTCGTATGCTTTTATTCTGTATACCCTTCCCGTATTCGTAAAGAACATAAGATAATGGTGAGATGTTGTCATTATCATTTCGACAATATAATCATCCTCAATTGTCTCCATACCTTTAATTCCCTTACCGCCTCTGTGCTGCGCCTTGAAATTGTCGGTACTCATTCTCTTTATATAGCCTACTTTTGTCATGGTGATGACTGTATTTGTTTCTGGAATTAAATCTTCCATAGACATATCATACTCATCAAATCCTATTTGACTTCTTCTTTCATCACCATATTTATTGGCTATTACAAGTATTTCTTCCCTTATTACGCCCAAAAGCAATTTCTCGTCGGCAAGTATTGCTTTCAATTCTGTTATCAGGTTCATCAACTGTTTATATTCTTCTTCGAGCTTTTCTCTTTCCAAACCTGTAAGAGCTCTAAGTCTCATATCTACAATTGCCTGCGCCTGGGCTTCTGATAATTTGAATCTTTCTATGAGTCTCTCTTTTGCCTCAGGAGTATTTTTGCTTGATCTGATAATCTGTATTACTTCGTCAATATTATCCTGAGCAATTATTAATCCCTCAACTATATGAGCTCTCTCTTCTGCTTTGTTGAGATCATATTTTGTTCTTCTTGTTATTACATCCTTCTGATGTATGAGATAATAATTTAATAACTCATAAAGATTAAGTACCTTCGGCTCACCATTTACGAGTGCTAAGTTGATAACTCCGAATGTATCCTGTAACTGTGTATGTTTGTATAAAAGATTCAATACTACACTTGGGTTTACATCCCTTCGAAGTTCTACTACTATTCTCATTCCTTCACGGTCTGATTCGTCTCTTAAATCTGTAATACCATCAATTTTCTTATCTTTATGTAACTCTGCAATCTTCTCTATTAATTTTGCTTTGTTGACAAGATATGGAAGCTCTGTGACAACAATTCTGTTTTTACCATTGTCCATCGGCTCTATATTTGTAACCGCACGAACTCTTACTTTTCCTCTACCTGTTCTGTAGGCTTCGTTTATACCTGATGTTCCAAGTATTATTCCGCCTGTAGGGAAATCTGGACCTTTTACGATTTCCATTAATTCATCAATGGTTGTCTCTTTTCCTTCTACTTCATTGTCTATTATTTTAACAACGGCATTTATTACTTCACTCAAGTTGTGAGGAGGTATGTTTGTAGCCATTCCTACTGCTATACCTGTTGTTCCGTTTACTAGAAGATTTGGAAATCTGGCTGGAAGTACAGCTGGCTCTTTTTCTGTCTCATCATAGTTCGGCACGAAATCTACTGTGTCTTTTCCAAGGTCTTCTATCATGTGAGAAGATATCTTCGAAAGTCTTGCTTCTGTGTATCGCATAGCTGCTGCGCCATCTCCATCCACAGAACCGAAGTTTCCATGTCCGTCTACAAGTGTATATCTCATCGACCATGGCTGTGCCATGTTGACAAGTGCTCCATAAATTGAGCTATCACCATGAGGATGGTACTTACCCATTGTATCACCGACAATACGCGCACATTTCTTGTGTGGCTTGTCGTATGTGTTTCCCATCTCGTTCATTGAAAAAAGAATTCTTCTTTGAACTGGCTTTAGACCATCTCTTACATCTGGCAATGCACGACTTGCTATTACGCTCATCGCATAGTCAATATAGGAGGTTTCCATTGTTTTTTTCAGATCAACGTGTTGTATTTGATCAAATATTTTGTCGTCCACTTAAACAAATTCCTCCTTAAATATCAAGATTTTGAACATATTTTGCATTTGCTTCAATAAATTCTCGTCTTGGTTCTACTTTATCACCCATTAATGTGGTAAATGTTACATCTAATTCTGACGAATTTTCTTCGTCCATGTTTACTCTTTTTAATATTCTCTTCTCCGGATCCATAGTTGTCTCCCAAAGCTGGTCAGCATCCATTTCTCCAAGTCCTTTGTAACGCTGAATCTTATTATTCTGATCACGTCCTATTTCTGTGAGAATATTATTTAACTCTTCATCACTGTATGCATACCATATTTTTTTGTTCTTCTCTATCTTGAAAAGAGGAGGTGTTGCAAGGTATACATGTCCTTCTTTAATAAGCTCAGGCATGAATCTGTACAAAAATGTAAGCATCAGTGTTGCAATATGTGCGCCGTCTACGTCGGCATCAGTCATGATTATAATTTTGTCATAACGTAATTTTTCTATATCAAAATCTTCAAATATACCTGTTCCAAATGCTGTTATCATTGATCTTATCTCAGCATTCTCGAATATTTTGTCTCTTCTTGCCTTTTCTACGTTGAGAATTTTACCTCTTAGTGGAAGGATAGCCTGTGTTGATCGGCTTCTGGCTGTCTTAGCTGAACCACCGGCTGAATCTCCCTCAACTATGAATATTTCACAGTTCTTTGGGTCTTTATCAGAACAGTCCGCTAATTTTCCTGGCAATGCTGTTCCTTCTAATGCCGTTTTTCTTCTTGTTAAATCTCTTGCTTTTCTTGCTGCTTCTCTCGCTCTTTGAGCAAGAAGTGATTTCTCACAGATATTCTTAGCAACATCCGGATTTTGCTCTAAGAAGTAGGTAAGCTTTTCACTTACTACTGAATCTACAGCACCTCTTGCCTCACTATTTCCAAGCTTTTGCTTAGTCTGTCCTTCAAACTGTGGCTCTTCAATCTTGATAGATATAATAGCTGTAAGTCCTTCTCTTATGTCGTCTCCTGTAAGAGCAGGATCAGAATCTTTCAAAATCTTACTCTCTCTGGCATATGCATTAAATGTCTTTGTGAGCGCATTTTTAAAACCTGTCAGATGTGTTCCACCTTCAGGCGTAATTACGTTGTTTACAAAACTAAAGGTTGAATCATTAAATGAGTCATTATGCTGGAAAGCTACCTCTACGTATACATTGTTCTTTGTTCCTTCACAATATATTACATCGTTATAAATTGGTTCTTTTCCTCTATTGAGATATTCAACAAATTCCTTTATTCCACCTTCATACATAAATTCGTGATGATGCGAACTATTCTCTCTCTTATCATCTATTATGATTCTAAGACCTTTTGTAAGGAATGCTGTTTCTCTCAGACGCTGCTTCAATGTATCATAATCATATACTGTTTCTTCAAAAATTGTATCATCAGGTAAAAAGTGTATCTTTGTTCCATGAAGTTCTGGATCACAATCACCTATTACTTTTACTTCATCATCAGCTTTTCCACGTTTATAACTCTGTGAATATATCTTGCCCTCATTGTATACTTCAACTGTCAGCCATGTTGAAAGCGCATTAACTACAGAAGCACCTACTCCATGAAGTCCTCCTGATACTTTATATCCTCCACCTCCGAATTTTCCTCCGGCATGAAGCACAGTAAATACGACCTCAAGAGCTGATTTTCCAGCTTTGCTATTTTTACCAACTGGAATTCCTCTTCCATCATCCTGTACTGTTATAGAGTTATCCTCTTCAATTGTAACATTAATATTCTTACAAAAACCAGCTAATGCTTCATCTACAGAATTATCAACAATCTCATAAACAAGATGATGTAGTCCTCTTGAAGATGTGCTTCCTATGTACATACCCGGTCTTTTTCTTACTGCCTCAAGACCCTCTAAAATTTGAATTTGGTCTGCACCATATTCTTGATTATTCTGTAATTCTTCACTCATTAATAATCCTCCTATCATCTGCAAACTGCAAATGATTAAATATCTTCTATAGATTCTTTTTCAAAAACTTCCCCTTTTACTACTTCAAAGATTTTGTTAATCTGGAATCTATTTTTTACAAATTCTTCTAATCCAGTACATGTGATTATCGTCTGTATATCACTTATACTGTTTAACAAATAGTTCTGCCTGTTACTATCTAATTCTGACAATACATCGTCTAATAATAAAACCGGCGTATTGTTTATTGATTTTTTTACAAGACTTATCTCAGATAACTTAAGAGACAATGCCGATGTTCTCTGTTGTCCCTGTGAGCCATATTTTCTGATGTCTATGTCACCTATTGAAAAAAGCATATCATCTCTGTGAGGACCTACTGTGGTCTGGCATAGCTTCATATCCTTCTGTTTTGCTTTGTTTAGCTCATCTTCAAAAAAAATATCATCTATATTTGGCTCATATTTTAGTATCAGATTCTCTTTTCCGCCTGAAATCTTATAATGTATATCTCCAATTATTTCATTTAGTTCATCTATAAATTTTTTTCTTTTTTTTATTATGTTTTTTCCACATTCGATTAACTGCATATCCCATACAGGTAGCGTATCTACCAAATCTGGTCTGTAATTTATATCTTTCAACAGCCTGTTTCTTTGAACAAGAGTCTTATTATATTTTGCTAAATCTGATAAATATATTTTATCTAACTGACTTAATTCCAAATCTATGAATCTTCTTCTCTCTGAAGGTCCATTTTTAATAATATTTAAGTCCTCCGGTGAGAAAAACACTATATTCAAAATACCAAATAACTCACTGGCTTTTTTTATTGGGATTTTATTAATCGCAACACCCTTCGAACCTGATTTACGAAGGTGCATATCTATCTGGTATTCTTTTTGATTCTTCACAACTACTGTTCGTATATGAGACTCTTCATACTCAAATCGAATCATCTCTTTATCTTTACTTCCCTTATGGGACTTAGTAGTTCCACTCAGATATGCAGCCTCTAATATATTAGTCTTTCCCTGAGCATTATCGCCGTATAATATATTAGTTCCCTCGTCAAAATTTATATTAAGCTTCTCATAATTTCTGAAATTACTCAGTTCAATCGATTTTATTATCATTTAACTATACTAATTGTCTCTCCGTCAAAGGATACAACATCTCCATCATGAAGCTTTTTTCCTCTTTGAAGCTCAGTTTGACCATTTACTTCTACTAAGCCGTCAAGTATAACCATTTTGGCATCAA
>JAXELM010000203.1:0-2668 GCA_034100525.1 Agathobacter sp. | reverse complement strand
TGCGCATATGCTAGTGCAGTTATTAAAAGTATTGTGATTGATAACTACTTATGAAAGTTCAAGACGTGAAAATACTTCTGTCGAGGAATATACTTTTTAGCATGTAAGTTTTTGGCTATCTGATAGAATAATATCAGTTAATGGATTACGGGAGGAGGACTAAGGGGACTAGACTGGCAGATTTTGGTATGGTAGAATATTGTCAGCTGGTGAAGGGATGCTTCTTGACAGAAGGGAAAGAGTTGGGGAAGATACAAAAAATGAAGTTTTGGACGTGGCTAGCTAAATAGTTTAGAACAGGTGGGTGAATTAAATGATTATAGACAAAAATATTGATGAAGGAAGACCATTCGATTGGGGAAAAACCTCAAAGGAATATGCTAAATATAGAGATATTTACCCAAAACAATTATTTGATGAATTGATTAAGTTGGGAGTAGGAAAGAAAGGTTCCGATTGGTTGGATTTAGGGACTGGGACAGGCGTGTTGCCACGGCAATTAGCTTATTTGGGTGCAAATATAATAGCAACAGACATTTCTGAGGAGCAGATCGAAGAGGCAAAGATTCTTTCAAAGAATTACAAAAACATTAGTTATTCAGTGTCTTCTGCCGAAGATATAGAATATCCTAGTGGTACTTTTGATGTGATAACAGCGTGCCAGTGCTTCTTTTATTTTGATCCTGACATTATTGTTCCAAAGATTAAGAAAATGCTAAAGAAAGATGGTATTTTTGTGAAAATATGGATGTCATATCTAAAGGAAGATGAATTGGCAAGAAAGTCATTTGGTTTGGTAAAGAAAATAAATTCTGAATATCATGGTGGAGGAGCTGCGATTAAAGACTTAAAAACTCATTATTTTGCTAATCCATGTGAGAATATTCTTAGAGTTGATATTCCATTTACAAGAGAAAGCTGGCATGGAAGAATGATGGCAAGTCGTGGTGTTATGGCTTCTATGAATGAAAAACAGGTTAAGCAATATGAGAAAGAGCATTTGGAGATGTTGAAAGAGTATCCAGAAGAATTCACAGTTGGACATGTAGTATTTATTACATCATATAGAATGTAGATATAAATGATGAAAAAGCTATAATTTCTTTGATAATATAAGGAGAGAATAACACTATGAGGATTGAAAGAGCAGGAATCGAGGATTTGCCGATAGTGGTAAAACTAAAGATGAAAATGTTTGAGGAAGTTGGTTCTATTAAATTTCTTCAGGATGATGTAGAAGAAAAAATTGGAGAGGTATATGGAAAACTTTACCGAGAAGATAAATGTTGCCACTATTTGCTCTATGAAGAAGATGAAGTGATAGCTATTGGAGGTGCAGTGATAAAAGAAGATGTACCATTTTGTTTTTTTAAGACACCATATTATGGATATGTGGTTGATGTGTATTGTATTCCAGAAGAACGAAAGAAAGGTTATGCAACGCAAATAATGAAAAAACTGATGGAGTGGCTAGAAACAAAAGGATGTCATAGTGTTAAGCTTAAGCCATCTGAGGCAGGTCGTAAAATGTATGGAAAATTAGGATTTTACGATTCAGGAGAGATGGAAAAATGGATATAGTCAACAATAGATAACCCCCAATTTTACAATAACGAAAGAACACGAAAATAAAAAATATATTCTCATATAGAGGGTAAAGTACAATAGTGCTTTACTCTTTTTCTACGCAAATTTTCAAGAAAGGGGAAATGTCAATGAGCGAAAGAGCAGAAGGAAGAGTTTTTGGCTATGCCAGAGTATCATCCACGGAACAGCATCTGGATCGGCAGTTAGCTGAATTGATAAAGTATGTTCCGGAGGAAAATATTGTCACTGATAAGCAGTCAGGTAAAAACTTGGAGAGAGCTGGCTATCAGGCATTAAAGGGGAGATTTGGTCTAATGACAATGAATAAAATTCTGGTTGCGAAAAATGGTGGTTATTCATATAATATAGATGAGGAATACTGTAGTTTGGTATGAGCCATATTTAGGAGTGATAATAGTTATTTATGCAGGAGTTATTATATGGCTATTTTGTAATTAGCCGTTTGGAAATGGGGATTATTATGTGTGATGTAAAGAAATATTCAAAAATGTTTGAAGATATGAAACAGTTACAACCGGAAGATACGCTTCAACTTGTATTAGAAGCAAAGGATAAAGAAGAGCGTGATTTTTTTGAGATGGTTGGTAATTTTTTGATGCAAAAAAAGCAAAAGCAAGTAATTGAGAGGAATCTTTTTTGATGAAGAAATACGTATTAATTGCAGGAGTAAATGGTGCGGGTAAATCAACACTATATCAATTATTAGATTCTATTTCAGATTTGCCAAGGATAAATACGGATGAAATTGTCAGAGAATTTGGGGATTGGAAAAATATTTCCGATGTTACAAAAGCAGGTAAGATTGCCGCAAGGAAAATCAAAGAGTTGTTTGCGAATGAATCGTCTTTTAATCAGGAAACAACATTATGCGGAAATAGTATTATACGAAATATTAAGCATGCAAAGGAAAAAGGATACTTTGTAGAGTTACATTATGTTAGTGTAGATTCTGTTGAGATTGCAAAGGAAAGAATCGCATATCGTGTGGCACATGGTGGACATGGTATTCCTGACGAAGATGTGGAAAGACGTTATGTGGAAAGTGGACAACATCTAAAGG
>JAXELM010000175.1:0-19211 GCA_034100525.1 Agathobacter sp. | reverse complement strand
CAACCGCCTCACATCGACCTCAATAATCTATAAAGCGGTTGCCTGTTTCTTTATGATATTACATCTTTCCTTTGATGATTGGTGATAATGGTTTATAAACCACCAACGTAATTATTACTGATAACATTCCCTTTACAAATGTAAATGGCATATTAAAGCATACTAGACACTGCAATATAGACTTCATGGATGGGATAATTGCCTGGTATGCTGCAAGGATTACATCCTTTGCCATGAAGTTATAGTATACTGGATAAATGACAAAATAGTTTGTCACTACACTTAATAATGCCATGCATATAGCTCCAACTAATGCTGCGATAATAGCACTTACTTTAGTTTTCTTATGCTTGTAGATAAGTCCTGCCGGAATCACAAATGCTGCTCCAAGAATAAAGTTAGACAATTCTCCAACTCCACCTGTTGATGTTATTGTAAGATGAAGTAAATTCTTGACAAGGCAGACAAATGTTCCACAAACCGGTCCCATTGCAAATGCTCCAATAAGTGCGGGAAGCTCTGATAAATCCATCTTGATAAATGCAGGCATAAATGGAACAGAAAAATCAAAAAACATCAGAATAAATGCTACAGCTGATAACATTGCTGTTACAGTTATGTATCTGACATTGACCTTTGTTGTGCCTGTGCTTGCTGTTACCTGTGTTGTTTTTGTTGTGTCACTCATTTTCTTTCTCCTTAAAAATAATGTATTTTAGGAGTTCTTCGTATTGTTGCATCAAAAAAACCCCGAATAAAGTATTCAGGGCTTAATAGACTAACAGTGCTATACAGAAAGTATTCTTCATCTTAATTCGAAAAATAAAATATGAAATAACTCTCCATAATAACTCTTTTTCTTCTCTCATCCAGACTATACTGTCGGTTCCGGATTCACACCGGATCGGCTGTTTTCACAGTTCACGGACTTTATCAGCAAAACAACTATATAACTCACAGATGCTGATATCACCGTCGGTCGGGAATCTATTCTGTCGAATATCACCCTGCCCCGAAGAATTCCTAATTCAATTTACCATTTCATTCTATGCAAATTACATAGATATGTCAACAGTTATTATCTTTGTGTTGAAAAATTATTGTAACTATGAAGGTACTGAATAGTTACAAATTATTTAATAACAATTCCATCAAAGAAATTATTTCCCTTACGGAAATTTTTCTGACCATTATTTTTCTTTTGATTATTATTTGGTCTGTTATCTCTTTTTTGTGTATTCTTCTTTGGTGCATCCTTCTTTGGCGCATCCTTCTTTGGTGCATCCTTCTTTGCTCCATCACTGCCGCCACCAATTTTCATGGTAAGCTGAATACGCTGTTTTTTGAGGTCTACCGTCATGACCTGTACATCTACTATATCGCCTACACTTACAGCCTCGAGCGGATGCTTGATATAATGGTCACAGATTTCTGATATATGCACGAGACCATCCTGATGAACTCCTATATCCACAAATGCACCGAAGTCAATAACATTTCTTACAGTACCCTTTAAAATCATGCCTGGCTTTAAGTCCTTCATCTCAAGTACATCACTTCTAAGGATTGGCTTAGGCATGTCCTCACGAGGGTCTCTAGCAGGCTTCTCAAGCTCTTTTACTATATCTCGTAAAGTAAGCTCACCTATATCGAGCTCCTCTGCAAGCTTGGCATAGTCAGCAATCTTCTTTGATATTCCCACTACTGCACGGCTCTTTACATCCTCTAATGTATATCCGAGTTTCTCAAGCAGTTTCTCCGTTGCGTCATAGCTTTCCGGATGAACGCCTGTCGAGTCAAGAGGATTCTTCGCACCTGTAATTCTCATAAATCCGGCACACTGCTCGTACGCTTTTGGTCCGAGCTTAGCCACTTTAAGCAGCTGTGTTCTCGCTGTGAATTCTCCGTTTTCTTCTCTGTATATTACGATATTTTTGGCTATAGCCTTTGAAATTCCTGAAATATATTCAAGCAACGATACTGATGCTGTATTTAAGTCTACGCCCACCTTGTTTACACAGTCTTCTACTACACCGCCAAGTGTCTCATCAAGCTTCTTCTGATTCATATCATGCTGATACTGACCAACACCAATTGATTTCGGGTCGATTTTTACAAGCTCAGCAAGCGGATCCTGAAGTCTTCGTGCCATGGATGCTGCACTTCTTTGTCCTACGTCAAAATTAGGAAACTCTTCTGTTGCAAGCTTACTTGCAGAATAAACTGAAGCACCGGCCTCGTTTACTATTACATACTGGACAGGTACCGGAATCTCCTTTAGAAGATCCACTATAATCTGCTCTGATTCTCTTGACGCTGTTCCGTTTCCAAGAGAAATAAGTGTAACATGATATTTTGAAATAAGCTGCTTCAAAATAACCTTCGACTCCTCTACCTTGTTCTGAGGAGCTGTAGGATAAATAACTGTTGTATCAAGCACCTTACCTGTCGGGTCCACTACACAAAGCTTACATCCGGTTCTAAACGCCGGATCCCAGCCAAGCACAACCTGTCCTGCAATTGGAGGTGCCATAATAAGCTGTTCAAGGTTCTTTCCAAATACCTTTATCGCACCATCCTCAGCTTTCTCTGTCAAATCACTTCTGATTTCTCTTTCGATAGCTGGCGCAATAAGTCTGTCATATGCATCCTCAACCACTTCCTTTAACACAGTCGCTGTCTCAGCTTCCGGATTAGTAATTGTATTTTTCTCAAGATACCTGAGTATATCTTCGACAGGAGCCTCTATCTTGACAGTAAGAATCTTCTCTTTCTCTCCTCTATTTATCGCAAGTGTTCTATGTCCTGCCACTTTAGAGAGTGCCTCATCAAATTCATAGTACATCTCATATACAGACTCTGTCTCAGGATCTTTCGCTGATGATACAAGGCGACCATTTTTCATGGTCATCTCTCTGATTTTTGTTCTGTAATCAGCCTCATCAGAAATCATCTCTGCAATTATATCCTTCGCACCTGCTAAGGCTTCTTCAGCACTCTTTACTTCTTTTTCTTCATCTATGTATTTTGCTGCTTCATCTAATACCAAGCCTGTAAGTTCCTGCTGCATAATCGTATTTGCAAGTGGTTCGAGTCCCTTTTCTTTGGCAATAGTTGCTCTTGTACGACGCTTTGGACGATATGGTCTATATAAATCATCTACTGCCACCTGTGTCTGTGCAGCAAGTATCTGCTCTTTTAATTCTTCTGTAAGCTTGCCCTGTTCTTCTATGCTTGATAAAACAGTCTGCTTCTTCTCCTCAAGGTTACGAAGATAGTTAAGTCTTTCGTACAGATTTCTGAGCACCTCGTCATCAAGTGCACCAGTTGCCTCTTTACGATATCTGGCAATAAAAGGAATTGTATTGCCTTCATCTATAAGCTTGATGGCTGCATCTGCCTGACTTTTTTTGATATTTAATTCTTCTGCAATCGTTGCTATAATGTCCATTTATTAACCTCACTAATCTAATTTATACTTTATCTATTATATATGAAGTGCTACAATAAATTCAAGTCTTGTAAATACTGCTATAAACAACTTTTGAGGTGACATATATGGATTTTCAAAATTATTCAAATATTCAAAACAAACGTAATGCGGCAATGGAAGCTGCGGCTTTTATACTGAGTATCATATCGGTTTCCACATGCACATGTATATATGTATCTATTGTATGTGGTGCGCTTGCAATTATTTTTGCAATATTATCCAAGGGTGGAGCTAACTCAATGAGTTCGAGAGCCTGCCTCGCCCTTGGTATTGGAGTCGTTGGTATCGTATTAACTTTTATACTATATGGTATTTCAATTGCGACTTTATATTTGCAATATGGAAGTATTGATGCAATGCTTCGCGCCATTTACGAGCAGGCAGGATTTGATTACGATTCACTCATGCAGATGTATTAATACACTATCCAAGCAGTGCGATATTGCAAAATAGAAGCAGTGCATTTTTTATAAAGAAATTGCCCAGCACAATTATGAGTGCCAGCCAGATATAGATTGGTCTAAAATGCATGGCTATACAGATTTTATTTTTGGAGATTCTTTGTATACTCTGAGAAATCAAAAACCATCCGCCAACTATTAAAGTATATATAACTATCGGGTGAAATATAAAAGATCTTACTATCTCTCCCCTTGCGAGAGAAAATACTGCTCTTGTTCCGCCACATCCCGGGCAGTAGAATCCTGTTATTTTATGAAATGCACAGGGCGGCACTAATTCAAGTATCTGTGTTCCAAAAATATAGATTACTAATGCAAATAACGCTAATAGAAATATACATATCCAGCCTGTTATATAAAAATATAAATCCAATGTTTCATCCTTTTTCATTTTACTCTCCTTTTCACTAAAGGATAGTATATATGCGTATTCATTCTTTGTCAAAATATTGTTTTATACAATTATTCGTGCTATAATCCAATTAAATAGAACGAAAGTCTCAGAAAGGAGAATGATTATGGCTATCGGAGCAATTGGTGGATATAATAACTATGATGAATATAATAACTATTACGGATATGATAACGAAAACGATAATGGCAGGAAATCTTCTCCACAGGAGTGCGAGACATGCAAAAATAGGAAATATGTTGATGGGTCTGACGAGGTTGACGTCTCTTTCAAATCACCTTCGCATGTTTCTCCTGACGCGGCCGCATCTGCTGTCAGAGCGCATGAGGGAATGCATGTTTCCAATGCATATGATAAGGCTGCACAGGATAATGGAAAAGTAATTAATGCAAGTGTGAGCATCCACACTGCTGTATGTCCGGAATGCGGACGCACTTATGTATCGGGCGGAACAACACACACACAAATCAAATACTATAACGAATCAAATCCATATCAGAAGGAATTAAAATCTTCCGATGCCTCTAAATATCGGGGTGCGAATGTGGATTTATCCGCTTAACAAGGAGTTTATTTATGAATTTTTCAAAAGAATTAAAAAGACTTGCCAGAGAAAATCTCGCAGGTAATTACAGAATTACTATGGGAGCTCTTTTGATCACATTTGCTATTCCGATGATCATAGAGTTCCCATTTTCCAAGTTAGTTGAAAGCAAAGCTCCAACGCCAATTCAAATGACTATATACTACATTGCAGAGATACTTATTGCTATCCTCTCAGGCGTACTCAGTCTTGGAATTAATCATATTCACCTGAATATTGCAAGAAAAATTAAAACTTCTTCAAATCAGGTTTTTATTTGTTTTAAGTCACAGACGGACCGCTATATTCTCGGCTATGGACTATATTTTCTTATGTCCATGCTGACAGCAGCACCAGGATTTGTTGCTTTATATATGATAAGGAAAAAAACTGACATGAATACAATACTAATTTGCATCGGTCTTGCATTTATTTCATTGATTTTACAGCTTGTATTATCTTTGGTTTATGGCTTTTTATCCTTTGTTTTGATTGACCGTCAGGATATGAAAATACTTGATTGTTTTAAATACTCACGCACTCTTATTAAAGGAAAAAAGGGAAAGCTGTTCTATTTAATCCTCAGCTTTATCGGCCTTGAATTATTAGGACTGCTTTCCCTCGGTATTGGTCTGCTGTGGGTCGAACCTTATAAGCAACAGACTCTTGCATGCTTTTACAGGAACGCCACAGGCGAAGCCTTTAATGAATATGTGTAATTATTTCTGAAACTAAACAATTTGCCACATCGGCTTTTGACATAATCTCAAGCTCCTTGCAGTCGTCCTTGGTAATAAAGGTTACAACATTTGTATCTGTACCAAAGCCGGCTCCTTTGACCTTGAGATTATTTGCTACTATCATATCTACATTCTTCTTTTCAAGCTTTGCTCTTGAATTCTCAAGCATATTCTCGGTCTCCATTGAAAAACCACATATAAACTGACCATCTTTCTTATTTGCTCCCAAATATGCCAGAATATCTTCTGTTCTCTCAAGCTCAATACTAGAATCCTTATCTTTTTTCTTAATTTTCTCTGTAGCAGGATTGGAAGGACGATAATCTGCTACCGCAGCCGTCTTTATTATAATATCCTGTTCTGTGGCTCTTTTCTTTACTTCCTCAGCCATATCAGCAGCCGATGTCACATTTACCACATCAACAAACATTGGAGGTGTTATGGCGACAGGACCGGTCACGAGTGTAACATTTGCTCCACGTCTTGCACAGTTTTCTGCAATTGAATATCCCATTTTACCTGTAGAATGGTTTGTTATAAATCTAACTGGATCAATAGCCTCCTGTGTCGGCCCAGCTGTCACAAGAACATTCTTACCTTCTAAATCCTTCTCAAATGCAATGGTTCTGATAATATACTGCAACAGCACCTCCGGCTCTGGCATTTTTCCTGCGCCTGTATCCCCACATGCAAGATATCCGTTTGCCGGATTTATTATTTCCATTCCATATTTTTCCAGCTTTTTCAGATTATCCTGCAGGATTTCATTCTCATACATATTTGTATTCATAGCTGGTGAAATAATCTTGTGACATTTCGCAGCCATGATTGTAGTGGTAAGCATATCATCTGCGATACCGTTTGCAATTTTGCCTATAACATTTGCCGAAGCTGGTGCCACCATAAACACATCAGCCCTTTTTGCCAGCGAAACATGCTCAACATTATATTCAAAATTCCTGTCAAATGTATCTACAAGGCATTTATTACTTGTCAAAGTCTCAAAAGTAATTGGATTAATAAAGTTTGTAGCATTTTGAGTCATTATAACATTCACATCCGCGCCAAGCTTTACAAGCGCACTCGCAAGACTAGCTATCTTGTATGCTGCAATACTTCCTGTAACTCCAAGAACAACACATTTTCCTTTTAACATCACATTTCCTCCATCGGAATTATTTTAACATAATTATTCTCTATTTCAACACAATTATTTCATACTTTCGCTGTACGGCAAAGAGGCACACCCCATAACCGGAGCGTGCCTCTTCTAGGATATACGAATAACTTAATAAGTTATATTATTTCTTTGCCTCTTTAAGAGCTGCTGTAAGCTGTGGAACAATCTTCTTGAGATCTCCAACGATTCCGTAATCAGCTACATCAAAGATTGGTGCATCTTCATCTTTGTTGATTGCGATGATAAGATCAGACTCTTCCATACCTGCAACGTGCTGGATTGCTCCAGAAATACCGATTGCAAAGTAAATCTGTGGACGTACAGTCTTTCCTGTCTGTCCTACCTGATAATCTGGTGCTAACCATCCATTCTCAACAACGGCACGTGAGCATGAAACCATACCACCGCTGAAGCATGATGCTAAATCTTTGAGCATATCAAAGTTCTCAGCACTTCCAACTCCACGTCCACCAGATACTAATACCTTAGCGTCCATGATGTTCTCTACATTGCCAACTGCCTTAACGATTTCCTGAATCTCAACATAACGGTTGTTCTCTTCAAGTGTTGGGTTAAATTCAATAACCTCAGCCTTGCGTCCAGCCTCTTTTGGAAGCTTCTGCATAACACCTGGACGAACTGTTGCCATCTGTGGACGGTTGTCAGGACATGCAATTGTAGCGATTGTGTTTCCACCGAATGCAGGACGAGTCATAAGAAGCTGGTTGTGCTTCTGCTCATCTTCTTTACCTGGAACTGGGTTGAGTGGGAAATCACCAATCTCAAGCTTTGTACAGTCAGCTGTAAGACCTGTTGCTACTCTGGCTGAAACTGTTGGTCCTAAATCACGACCGATTGCTGTTGCACCAACTAACATAATCTCTGGCTTGTACTCATTGATTACTGCTGTTAAAGCCTGTGCATATGGCTCTGTACGGTATGTCTCTAATACAGGATTGTCAACTACGATAACCTTATCTGCACCATACTCGCCTAATTCATCTGCTAATCCTTTTACGTTTGATCCAAGAAGGACTGCAGTTACTTCTGTTCCTAAATCATTTGCTAACTCTTTTGCTTTTCCGATTAACTCAAATGCAATTGAGCTAAGCTCATTGTCTACCTGCTGTGCGTAGATATATACGCCCTTATATGCTTCTAAGCCCATTTTATTTCCTCCTAGACGATATGTTTCTCTTTGAATTTTTCCATAAGGTAATTAACTGACTCTGTTGGATCAAGATTAACTTTCTCTCCTGCTCCCTTAGGTACCTTGTCAGAAGCCTTTGCAATCTTTGTTGGTGAACCCTTAAGTCCAAGGTTTGAATCATCAACATCCTTAAGATCAGCTCTTCCCCATACAGTAACCTCTTTGTCAAGTGCCTCAAAGATTCCGCCTGGAGTCATGTATCTTGGCTCATTTAACTCAGAAAGTGCTGTGATAAGACATGGCATTTTAGCCTTTAATACGTGATATCTGTCTTCGTACTGACGCTTAACTACTACGCTGTCACCCTCAACCTTGATATCCTCTGCATATGAAATTACCGGAAGTCCAAGATGCTCTGCAATCTGTGGTCCAACCTGTGCTGTATCTCCATCGATAGCCTGACGTCCTGTTATGATTAAATCATAATCAAGATTTCTAAGTGCTCCTGCGATTGTTGTAGATGTAGCCCATGTATCAGCTCCACCTAATACTCTGTCTGTTACAAGAACTGCATCATCAGCTCCCATAGCCATAGCCTCACGAAGAACTGCATCTGCCTTTGGAAGTCCCATTGTTAAAACAGTAACCTTAGCTCCTGTCTCATCTTTAATTCTAAGTGCTGCTTCAAGTCCAGCTTTGTCATCTGGATTCATGATTGCAAGCATTGCTGCTCTATCAAGTGTTCCATCAGGATTGAACTTAACGCCACCCTTTGTATCAGGAACCTGTTTAATACATACTACGATATTCATGTATTTATTCTCCTTATATTTTTTATTCGATTCTCGTTTGCCTAATGTGACTATCTAAGAAGTGCTCCAGAGATAACCATACGCTGAACTTCTGAAGTTCCTTCATAAATCTCTGTAATCTTAGCATCACGCATCATACGCTCTACGTCGTACTCACGAATGTATCCATATCCACCGAATAACTGAACGCACTCTGTTGTTACAGCCATTGCAGTCTCAGCTGCGAATAATTTAGCCATTGCAGCCTCTACTGAGTAAGAAACCTTTGCTCCATCAGCAAATTCCTGTTTCTTAAGAGCAGCCTTGTAAACTAATGCCTTTGCAGCCTCAATTCTTGTTGCCATATCAGCAATCTTGAACTGTGTATTCTGCTGTGCAGCGATAGAACGTCCGAACTGTTTTCTCTCTTTTGTATACTCGATAGTTCTCTCTAATGCGCCCTCAGCAAGACCAAGAGCCTGAGCAGCGATACCGATACGTCCACCATCAAGTGTATGCATAGCGATTGGGAATCCCTTTCCTTCTGGTCCAAGTAAGTTCTCCTTTGGAATTCTGGCATCTTCGAAAATCAATTCGTATGTTGATGAACCACGGATACCCATCTTCTTCTCTTTTGTTCCGAATGAGAATCCAGGTGTGTCCTTATCTACGATGAATGCAGAGAAGTTCTTCTTCTTACGTCCTCTCTTATCCTCTGTTACACTTGTAATAGCGATTACGATGTAAACGTCAGCAACTTTACCATTTGTGATGAAGCATTTAGATCCGTTAAGTACCCATTCGTCTCCATCTAAAACTGCTTTTGTCTGACATCCCTGAGCATCTGTTCCTGCGCCTGGCTCTGTAAGACCAAATGCACCAAGCTTCTTACCTGTTGCAAGATCTCTTACATACTTCTGCTTCTGCTCTTCTGTTCCGTATGTAAGAATTGGGTCTACACAAAGTGATGTATGAGCTGATACGATAACACCTGTTGTACCACAAACCTTTGATAATTCTTCTACACACTGGATGTAAGCAAGAATATCAGCTCCCTGTCCGCCGTACTCCTTTGGTACTGGAATTCCAAGGAATCCGAATTTGCCCATTTTATCAACTGTCTCCTGAGGAAATGCTTCTGTCTCATCAACTTCCTGAGCGAGAGGTTTTACTTCTGTCTCAGCGAACTGTCTGAACAGGTCGCGAGTCATCTCATGTTTCTTGTCTAAAGTGAAATCCATGATTTATTCTCCTTTAATAAAATTATATTTCATTTATTATAAAGCATCTACTGGTGTCTTTGTGCGGTCTGCGTTGTATACGTAGAATCCCTTACCGCTCTTAGCACCAAGATTTCCACCACGTACCATCTTACGAAGAAGTGGACATGCACGATACTTGCTGTCTCCTGTCTCGTTGTAAAGAACATCCATAATTGCAAGACAGATGTCAAGACCGATGAAATCACCTAACTCAAGTGGTCCCATTGGATGGTTAGCACCTAACTTCATAGCTGCATCGATACCAGCGATATCAGAAACACCTTCCATCTTGATGAAAGCAGCTTCGTTGATCATTGGGATAAGGATACGGTTTACTACAAAACCAGCAGCCTCGTTAACCTGAACTGGTGTCTTTCCAATATCCTCAGAAATTTTCTTAATTGTATCAACTGTCTCTGCAGGTGTATTACAACCAGCAATAACCTCAACAAGCTTCATACGGTCAGCTGGATTGAAGAAATGCATTCCAATCATTGGACGTGTAAGTCCGTTTCCAATCTCTGTAATTGAAAGAGATGATGTATTTGATGCAAAAATACACTCTGGCTTAGCAATCTTATCTAACTCAGCGAATGTAGTTTTCTTTACTTCCATGTTCTCAAAAGCAGCCTCAACAATAAGGTCACAATCAGCACAAAGATTCTCTTTAAGACCTGGAGTAATTTTGTTAACGATAGCGTCAACAGCTTCCTGTGTCATTTTTCCTTTTTCAACAAGTCTTGCATATCCTTTTGCAATCTTGTCCTTTCCACCTTCAGCCCACTCCTGCTTGATATCACAGAGTGCTACTTCAAAACCATCAACCTGTGCAAATGCCTTTGCGATTCCCTGGCCCATTGTTCCAGCACCGATAACTCCAACTTTCATTTTAGTTCCTCCTAATATTTATTTATTAATTTAGATTTTGTGATAAAACCCACAAATGCAGCGGAGCCAGCGCCCCGCCGCCATGTATTTGTATATATTCCGCTGTGCGCGATGTGATACATCACTGCAATTGTTGGAAAATACTAGTATTTTTCAACAATTGTACTGCAACCCATTCCACCACCGATACAGAGTGTAGCAAGACCTCTCTTAGCGTCTCTCTTCTGCATCTCGTGTAATAATGTAACAAGGATACGGCATCCTGATGCTCCAACTGGATGTCCAAGTGCGATAGCACCACCATTTACGTTAACCTTGCTCATATCGAAGTTAAGGTCTCTTGCAACAGCGATTGACTGTGCTGCAAATGCCTCATTTGCCTCGATTAAATCAATATCATCAATTGTAAGACCTGTTCTGTCTAATACTTTACGTGTAGAAGCAACTGGTCCAACACCCATGATTTCTGGCTCAACACCGCCAAGAGCTCCAGCTACCCATGTAGCAAGTGGCTTAACACCAAGCTCTTTAGCTTTCTCTTCGCTCATAACTACGATAGCTGCTGCACCATCATTGATTCCTGATGCATTACCAGCTGTAATAAGTCCACCCTGCTTTCCAGAGCAGCACTTCAATGAAGCAAGACTCTCTGCTGTAACACCAGCACGTGGTCCTTCATCCTTAACGAAATCTACGATTTCTTTCTTAACCTTAACTGGAACTGGAACGATTTCATCATCAAACTTACCAGCTGCGATAGCTGCTTCACATTTCTGCTGTGAGTTTGCTGAGAACTCATCTAATTCTTCTCTAGTGATTCCATACTTGTCACATACGTTCTCTGCTGTGATCATCATATGGTAGTTATTGAACGCATCTGTTAATGCATCATTAACCATTGTATCGATAATAGTTGCATTATTCATACGGTATCCAAAACGAGCTTTTGTCATTGCGTAAGGAGCCATAGACATATTCTCCATACCACCAGCTACAACGATATCAGCCTGACCAGCTAAAATCTGAGTAGCAGCCTCGTTTACACACTTAAGACCTGATCCACATACTACGTTAAGTGTAACTGCTGGAACCTCGATTGGAAGTCCTGCTTTGATTGAAGCCTGACGTGCAACGTTCTGTCCCTGTGCAGCCTGAATTACACATCCCATTAATACTTCATCAACCATCTCAGGTTTAACACCCGCACGATTAAGAGCCTCTTTGATAACGATTGCTCCTAACTCAACTGCTGGAGTATTGCTTAATGCTCCACCCATTTTGCCGATTGCAGTACGACAAGCGCCTGCTAATACAACTCTGTTTGCCATAATTCGTATCTCCTTTTGTTTTCTCAGCGCTATTTCGCTGTTAATTTTTTAACGAACTTTATTTTATCATAAAAAGTATGCAAAATCAACCGATGTGCCGATGTTTTATTAAGTTTGTTGATTTTAAGAAAGCAGACTTGATATTTATTACATAAAAAGGAATTTTTTTGTAAATTTTTCACAAAAGTATATAATTATGTGTTATAGTTTAGTTAGTATTTTACTACGGAGGGACACAAATGAAATTTGTCAAAACTGACGAGCTCAAAGAGGGAATGAGACTCGCAAAACCTATATATAATAAGAATGGTATTTTGCTTTATGACAGAAATACGAAGCTTACACTCCCTGGTATAAACAGCATCAGGAACTTCGGTCTAATCGGAATTTATATCCTCGAACCAGCAGAACCACTTCCTCCGCTGTCACGTGAAGATATTGAATTCGAACAGAGTCAGACTATATATATGTTCCAGCTTAGAGAATGCTTTACCCAGATAAGCAAACGACAAAAGATGGATAAGTTTGATGCTTTGATTGATGATATATCAAAACGATATGGCTGTCTTGATCACAGAGCCAACTTCAATCAGAATCTTCGAAGTGCTGATGATTTTGTATATAAGCAGGCAATAAGCGTTGCCATACTGTGTGCCATGATTTCAAACACCATGTTGCTTAGCGACTCTGACCAGAAGACTCTGATTTGTGCTGCAATACTCTATGGCTTTGGATATCAGTTTGTTCCACCTGCCATAATCGAAAAGGGAGACGATTTGGAACAAGGCGATATGGACACAATCCAGATGGCACTTGAAAAAGGTATAAATTATCTCGACATGTACAAAGATGATTATCCTTTTATGAAATTAGGATATTCTCTCATTCAGTATCACATATTTTTGAACAATAAAAAAAAGAGTAAGCCAGCCAGTTCTGAAAGAGAATTACTTTTAGAAGACATACTGAAAGTAGCTATTAAGTTTGACTCTTTGACCAGCATGAAAATGAACCGAGAACCTGAATCTGAAATTCAGGCAATGAGATTTATGATGAATCATCAAAGTGAATACAGCGGCAAAGTATCCTCTGCCCTCGCCAAGAGTATTCACATTGTTCCTGCCGGTGCAAGTGTTGACTTATCAACTAACGATAAAGGAATTGTTCTTGTTGAAAATCCTGATGATTTTATGAGACCGCTTGTTTTGCGTCTGTCGGATAATCAGGTTTATGATTTGAGTATTCCGACCATATACAACAAAATCAAGATTGTCGACCTGATGAAGACCATGGACAACCGGGTCGAGATTGACGAAGAAACATTAAAACACTTTGTTGCTGATGAACGCATCAAAAAAACAGCCGAAAAATTCAGACAGGTTTTATACAAAAAATAACTATTTCGTGCACATCTTATGGGGGACGCAACCGCACTTTAGGTTATCTAAAACACCAATGCGGTTGCGTCCCTTTTATGATATATGCACTAAATAGCTATTTAAATATTCTTAACTTTGGCAATGTCTACAGGTGTCTTCTTCTCTGCCGCTGTTTCAAGCGAACGCGCAAGCGCATTAGCTGTATCCATGGCTGTGATACAGTAAACACCAGTCTCTATTGCATTACGTCTGATAAGGAATCCGTCACGTGTCTTATCTCCGTTACCCTGTGTAGGAGTATCAATTACAAGATCAATCTTGTGTCCGAGGATAAGGTCCATTACGTTTGGAGACTCCTGTGAAATCTTGTTGACACGGAGTGCATTTACACCATGCTCCTGAAGATACTTAGCTGTACTTCTGGTAGCGTAAATCTTGTATCCAAGTGCTTCAAATCTCTTTGCAACACCTACAGCTTCCGGTTTATCAGCATCCTTTACTGTCATAATCATCTGTTTATGTTTTGGAAGCTCGATACCGGCTCCGATGAACGCTTTATAAAGTGCACCATTAAAGGTCTTATCTATGCCAAGACATTCCCCTGTAGATTTCATCTCAGGTCCGAGTGAAATCTCAGCACCACGAAGCTTCTCGAACGAGAATACAGGCATCTTGATTGCGATGTAATCTGCTGTTGGTGCAAGTCCAGGCTCATATCCCATTCCTCTTATTGTCTCGCCCATGATAATCTTTGCTGCAAGGTCTACAATTGGAATTCCAGTAACCTTACTGATATATGGAACAGTTCTTGAAGAACGTGGGTTAACCTCAATTACATAAATATCATCATCCATTGCAATAAACTGGATGTTAATCATTCCAATTACATGAAGTGCCTTTGCAAGGCGTCTTGTATATTCTACAAGTGTCTCCTTTGCCTTTTCACTTATTGTATGAGCCGGGTAAACAGAGATACTGTCTCCTGAATGTACACCTGTACGCTCAATATGCTCCATGATACCAGGAATGAGGATATCATTTCCGTCGCAGATTGCATCCACCTCTATCTCTTTTCCCATGAGGTACTTGTCAACAAGGATTGGATGATCCTGGGCTATTGTATTGATAATTCCGATAAACTCGCGTATTTCTTCGTCATTCCATGCAATCTTCATTCCCTGACCACCAAGTACATATGAAGGACGAACCAATACTGGATAGCCAATTTTGTTTGCAACTTCAATTGCTTCTTCTGCTGTGAAAACAGTTCCTCCGGCAGCTCTCGGAATATCTGTCTGCTGCAAAATCTGGTCAAAAAGCTCTCTATCCTCGGCAGCATCAACATCCTCTGCCTTTGTTCCAAGAATAGGTACTCCCATCTTCATGAGGGCCTCTGTAAGCTTAATTGCAGTCTGTCCACCAAACTGTACAACAGCACCATCCGGTTTTTCAACATTTACAATACTCTCAACATCCTCTGCTGTAAGAGGCTCAAAATAAAGCTTATCAGCGATATCAAAGTCAGTTGAAACAGTCTCAGGATTGTTGTTGACGATAACTGTCTCCCATCCTTCTTTTGCAAATGCCCATGTACAATGTACTGAACAGTAGTCAAACTCTACACCCTGTCCGATACGAATTGGACCCGAACCAAGTACAAGTACTTTTTTCTGTGGATGTGTCTCTGCTGCCTCATTCTCACTGCCGAATACTGAATAGTAATATGGTGTCTCTGCTGCAAACTCTGCTGCACATGTATCAACCATCTTGTATGCCGCAACTATTCCGTTGGCATATCTCATATTCTTGATTTCGTCTTCTGTTCTTCCAGTCAATCTTGAAATAACACTATCTGGGAACTCTATTCTTTTTGCTTCTTTTAAGAGTTCTACAGTAAGTTCATTTGCATGTGTTCCCATAGCAGATGCAACAGCTGTATTACACTTCATAAGCGTCTGTTCCATTTCTACTAGAATAGCAATCTTGTCAATGAACCATAAATCAATCTGTGTGATGTCATGAATATGTTCATATGTTACGCCTCTACGAAGAGCTTCAGCTATAACCCAAATTCTTCTATCATCTACTACAGAAAGTTGTTTATCTAATTCCTCTTTTGTAAGATCTGTAAAATCATATGACTGTAAGCAATCAACATGCTGCTCTAATGAACGAATTGCTTTCATGAGAGCACCTTCGAAGTTGTCACAGATACTCATTACTTCTCCTGTTGCCTTCATCTGAGTTGTAAGTGTTCTCTTTGCTGTAAGGAATTTATCAAATGGAAGTCTTGGAATCTTAACTACACAGTAATCAAGCATTGGCTCGAAGCTTGCATATGTCTTTTGTGTAATTGCATTCTTTATCTCATCAAGATGATATCCTAATGCAATCTTAGCTGTTACTTTTGCAATTGGATATCCTGTTGCTTTTGAAGCAAGTGCTGATGAACGAGAAACTCGTGGGTTTACCTCAATAACACAATACTCAAATGTATCTGGATGAAGTGCATACTGTACATTACAGCCTCCAGTGATTTTCAATTCATCTATTATGTTAAGAGCAGAGCTACGAAGCATCTGATACTCTTTATCCCCAAGTGTCTGTGATGGTGCAACTACGATTGAATCACCAGTATGAACGCCGACCGGATCAAGGTTCTCCATGTTACATACTGTGATACAGTTTCCGTTTGCATCACGCATTACCTCGTACTCAATCTCCTTCCAGCCTGCTATACATCTCTCAACAAGAACCTCTCCCACACGGCTAAGTCTAAGTCCGTTTGTAAGAATCTCGATAAGCTCCTGCTCATCATGAGCGATTCCACCGCCGGAACCTCCAAGTGTAAATGCCGGACGAAGTACTACAGGATAACCGATTTTGTTTGTAAATGCGATACCATCCTGGACGTTGTTAACCACCTGTGAAGCCGCAATTGGCTCTCCGATTTTTTCCATTGTATCTTTGAAAGCCTGACGGTCTTCTGCCTTGAAGATTGTCTCCGCGGTAGTACCTATAAGCTTAACTCCCTGCTCTTCCAAAAAGCCGCACTCTGCAAGCTCCATACCAAGGTTAAGTCCTGCCTGACCTCCAAGTGTTGGTAAAACACTATCCGGTTTTTCTTTTATAATTATCTCTTTTAATACATCAAGTGTAAGAGGCTCAATATATACCTGATCGGCAATTTCCTTATCAGTCATGATTGTGGCAGGGTTTGAGTTTACGAGACAAACCTCAACACCTTCCTCTTTAAGAGAACGACATGCCTGTGTTCCTGCATAGTCAAATTCTGCTGCCTGTCCAATTACGATTGGTCCGGAACCGATAACTAATACTTTTTTAATATCATGATTTCTTGGCATTACTGATTTCCTCCCATCATATCTATAAATCTGTCAAAAAGGTACGCTGAGTCCTGTGGTCCGGGACATGCTTCAGGATGGAACTGAACAGTAAAAATATTCTTATTCTTATATTTAAGACCCTCATTTGTGCCATCATTTACATTGATAAATGCTGGTTCTGCAACGGTTGGATCAAGCTTGTCCACATCTACGACATATCCATGATTCTGTGATGAAATATAAACTCGTCCTGTCTCAAGATCCTTAACAGGGTGGTTACCACCTCTGTGGCCGTATTTCATCTTGTGTGTATCTGCACCTGTTGCAAGTGCCATAAGCTGATGCCCAAGACAAATTGCAAAAATAGGTACTTCACTATCATAGAGCTTCTTTATCTCAGCAATGATTGATGTACATTCCTTTGGATCGCCAGGTCCATTTGAGAGCATTATTCCATCAGGATTCGTTGATAGAATTTCTTCTGCCGAAGTATGTGCCGGGTAAATTGTAACTTCGCAGCCTCTGTCGTTTAACGATTTGGCAATGTTGTTTTTTGCACCCAAATCAAGTAATGCTACTTTCTTTCCAGCTCCTTTGAGAACAGTCTTTGCCTCACAGGTTACCTTGTCTACTACGTTTCCAGTTGTATATGCTTTAAGCTTAGGGATGATTTCGTCTAGATTGAAATTCTCGTTAGTCGTGATCATACCATTCATAGTTCCCTTTTCACGGAGAATCTTAGTGAGTGCTCTTGTATCGATACCAGCCACACCAGGTATATCATGCTTTAATAAGAAATCTTGAATTGTACCTTCGCAACGGAAATTGCTAGGCATACGCGATAGTTCTCTTACAATATATCCATCAGGCCAAGGACGTCCCGATTCCATATCCGGTGTAATACCATAATTACCAATTAATGGATATGTCATTACCACTGCCTGCCCTGCATATGACGGGTCAGTCAGCACCTCCAAGTATCCTGTCATAGATGTATTAAAAACTATTTCACTGATTACTTCCTTTGTAGAACCGATGCTAGTTCCCGTAAAAACAGTGCCATCTTCAAGAATTAAAAACGCTTTCATCTTTACCCTGCCTTTCGTCTATATCGTTTTATGCCCAAATTGTAAAAAGTTTATCACAAAAAAGAACATTTTTCAATCACTTTCTAGTGCGTTACAAGAAAATAAATTATATACCCAAAACTACTTCCAAATATTAAGCATAAAAATACAGAAATAACAGCCGCCAGTGCTTTGCCAGAGATTGGTCTTGTCCTGTAATTTGCGCACCTGTTACTCTTTGTCTGCAGTGAAATATATGGCGAGTTAAAATTCTGTCCGGGATTTGTGTACCTAAATCCTCTTTTATAGAAATATGTAGCGCTACAGGTTGGCATTGCATTAACCGTTATCCAGTCAATATCGTATTCCTTCGCCGCATATACACGCATCTCCTCTATAAGCATAGATGCATATTTCTTTCTCTGAAAATATGGATGCACATACAACATTGTAATGTGCCCCTGATTTGTCATTCCAGACACTGCAACAAGCTGTCTGTTTTCACAGATGCCCCATATAGTAAGCACTCCATCTTCAACCTGCCTCTTTATATTTTCCTCATTCATGTACTCGTCAAAAAATATATTTGCCTGGTCATAGACCATTCTCGAAAGCATCACAGCATATGATATCTGTTCTGCCGTAAGTATTGCAATTTCCATCATTTTTCCTTCCCGTTTTACATCAATTCATTATCTTCGAGCAACCTGTCCTTTAGTCCACTGTATCTTCTCTGCTGCGAATTATTCTGAATCATCTGATTAAATGTCTCGTCATTTCCGACTATTGTAACGCATTTTTTTGCTCTCGTTACTGCTGTGTATAACAAATTTCTATTCAGCAGCATTCTCGGGCCACTTAGCAGTGGAATAACAACTGCCGGATATTCTGACCCCTGTGACTTATGAATAGTGACAGCATATGCAAGCTCTAATTCCTCGAGCTGCTTAAACGGATATTCTACCATTTTGCCCTCATCAAAGGATATCGTCATCGTCTCTGCGAAGTCATTTATCTGTTCTATGATTCCGGTATCACCATTAAATATACCCGTTCCTTTATCCACGCACAATCCAAATTTCGTCCTGATTTCCCACTCTGTCTGATAGTTATTCTTTATCTGCATAACT
>JAXELM010000163.1:0-7904 GCA_034100525.1 Agathobacter sp. | reverse complement strand
ATCAACTGGTGTCCACATTGCCTTACATCACTATCAGATGCAGAGGTAGAATATGAAGACCAGAAAGGTCATTTCTGGCATCTTCGTTATCCTTTGGCTGATGGTTCTGGATATATTCAGATGGCAACAACAAGACCTGAGACAATGCTTGGAGATACTGCTGTAGCTGTAAATCCTAATGATGAAAGATATAAGGATTATGTTGGAAAAATGATTGATCTTCCAATCGTTCACAGACAGATTCCAATTGTTGCAGATGATTATGTAGATATGGAATTTGGTACAGGTGTAGTTAAGATTACACCTGCTCATGACCCTAACGATTTCGAGGTTGGACTTCGTCATAATCTTCCAGTAATTAATGTACTTACAGAGGATGCCAAAATCGTTGACGATTATCCTGAATTTGCAGGAATGGACAGATATGAGGCTAGAGAGGCAATCGTAAAAGCACTTGATGCAGAGGGAGCACTTGTCAAGATTGAAGAATATTCACACAATGTAGGTACATGTTACAGATGTCATACTACTGTTGAACCTCGCGTATCAAAGCAGTGGTTTGTTAAAATGGAAGAGCTTGCAAAGCCAGCTATAGAAGCTGTTAAGAATGGCAATACTAAGTTCGTTCCAGAGCATTTTGATAAGACATATTATCATTGGCTTGAGAATATCCGCGACTGGTGTATTTCAAGACAGCTGTGGTGGGGACACAGAATACCTGCATTCTATTGCGACGACTGTGGAGAGCTTGTTGTTACAAAAGAAAATAGCTGTAAATGTCCTAAGTGTGGAAAGGAAATGAGACAGGATCCTGATACACTTGATACATGGTTCTCATCAGCACTTTGGCCTTTCTCAACACTTGGATGGCCTGAGAAGACAGAAGATCTTGACTATTTCTATCCTACAAATGTTCTTGTAACAGGATACGATATTATTTTCTTCTGGGTAATCAGAATGATGTTCTCTGGTCTTGAACATACGGGCGAGGTACCATTTGACACAGTTCTTATACATGGACTTGTTCGTGATTCGCAGGGACGTAAGATGAGTAAGTCTCTCGGCAATGGTATTGACCCATTAGAGGTTATTGATAAATATGGCGCAGACGCACTTCGTCTTACGCTTATAACAGGAAATGCACCTGGAAATGATATGCGTTTCTACTGGGAGCGAGTAGAGGCTTCGAGAAACTTTGCTAACAAGGTATGGAATGCATCACGTTTTATCATGATGAATCTTGAGGGGGCTCAGATTACAGAGCCTTCAGCAGACGAGCTTCATACAGCAGATAAGTGGATTCTTTCAAGGGTTAATACACTTGCGAAGGATGTAACAGAAAATATGGACAAGTATGAGCTAGGAATTGCAGTACAGAAGGTTTATGACTTCATCTGGGATGAATTCTGTGACTGGTATATCGAGATTGCGAAGGTTCGTACTTATAAGAAGGATGAGGATGCGGCTTCTGCAAATGCGGCACTTTGGACACTTAAGACAGTACTTATCAATGCACTTAAGCTTTTACATCCATATATGCCATTTATCACAGAAGAGATTTTCTGCACACTTCAGTCAGAGGAAGAGACTATTATGCTTTCTCAATGGCCAGAGTTCAAGGAAGAGTGGAATTTCCCAGAGGCAGAGGTAGCTATTGAACATTGTAAGGATTTAGTAAAAGGAATTAGAAATGTCCGTACACAGATGGATGTTCCACCTTCAAGAAAAGCAAAGCTCTTTATTACATCTGATGATGCTGATATTAGAAAAGTATTTGAGTACAATAAAGAGGTATATGTAAATCTTGCATCTACAAGTGAAATAGAAGTACAGGCTGGAAAAGACGGAATAGGTGAAGATGCTGTATCTGTAGTTATTCCTGATGCAGTAGCATACCTTCCTCTTGAGGACCTTGTTGATTTTGAAAAGGAAAAAGAGAGACTTAACAAGGAAAAAGAAAAGCTTACAAAGGAACTTGCACGTTCCCGTGGAATGCTTTCAAATGAGAAATTCTTAAGCAATGCTAAGCCTGAAAAAGTTCAGGAAGAAAAAGAGAAGCTTGCGAAATACGAGCAGATGATGGCACAGGTTGAAGAAAGACTTGCCCAGATGTAATTAAAAAAGAATTAATGTTGATAAATACCATGACAATTTATTTGTAAATACAATTGTTATGGTATTTTTTCTTGAAATGAAAAATAATAAGTGATAAAATGGATATAAAGTACTACGCGAATTGTGGGGAAATTATATGGAATCAAACAATAAGAAAGAACCTACGATTAGAATTTCATATGACGAGCTTCAGGCATTTATGATGGTTCCTATTTTACCGACGGATGAGAATTATCGTCTGGATGAATTGTTGGCTGTAATTTCAAAGCGTGGGATTCGTTATGGTGTAAAACAGGATGTGTTGCTTTCGATTATAAATGGCAGAGTCTTTGGCAGGGAAGTCCTTATTGCAGAAGGAACACCTAAAGTAGATGGTGAAGATGGTTTTTATCAATATAATTTCAATGTTGATTTCAACAAAAAGCCCAAAGTAAGAGAAGATGGCTCGGTGGATTATTGGAGTATTCATGCAATAGAGACTGTTGAGGAAGGGCAGGTAATTGCAATATACAATCCTCCAATTGAAGGTAAGAATGGAATGTCGGTGACTGGCAAAACTCTTTTGTGTAAAAGGGGACGTCCTATGCCACCACTTTCCGGAAGAGGTTTTGAAAGGTCTGAAGACGGTAAGGTATATACGGCTAGTATGTCAGGCAAGATAGAATTTAAGAATAACAGAATCATGATTTCTTCAGTATATGAAGTGTATGGTAATGTTGATATACAGACTGGAAATATTGACTTCCGTGGGGATGTTATTATTCATGGTAATGTTCTTACAGGTGCTACAATAAAAGCAACAGGTTCGATTACTGTAGATGGAACATCGGAAGGTTGTGTTCTTGATGCCGGAAAAGATATTATTTTGCGAGGCGGCATGGTTGGTGGCGACAGAGCAAATATAAAAGCTCAGGGTAATATTTTTGCCAAGTTTATAGAGTATTCTACTGTAGAGGCTCAGGGTTTTATAGAGGCAGATTCAGCTATGAACAGTACAATCATCAGCTATGATAAGATTTTCTTCAACGGAAGAAGAGCGAGTGTTGTAGGCGGCAGAGTGATTGGCTGTGGTGGTGTTGAGGCAAATAATTTTGGCAACGAAGCAGAAGTAAAGACCGAGATAAGTGTAGGAGTTACTACTAATATTCTGGAGAAGCATTTTAAATACAAGAAGTTATTAGATGAGACTGAGTCCATGCTTGACAAAGTCAATTTTTGTATAGAGGAATTTGACAATCAGGCGCGTGAAAAGAATCTGGATTTGCGTCAGGATGAGAGACGAGTTGCTTTACTTAGAACACGTATTATGAAGCAGGCTGAACAGACAACTTACAGAGATGAGCTTGCCAGGATAAATAGTATAATTGACAGGTCAAGAGGTTCTACGGTGAAGGTGTACAGGAATGTATATCCGGGAGTAGAAGTTCATATTAATGATTTGAATCTTAGGATTCCAACTCGTCAGACTTCGGTTGAATTTATTGAACGCAATTCCAAAATTCTCCCTGTTTCGATAGCAGGAGAGATGTATATCTGACAATGATGTCGTATTATGCGATAAAATAAGAAAAAGTTAATATAATTGTACTTGCATAACAAGGTCACTGTATTATAATATCTAATATGGTGACTTTGTTTTTTGCTTTTTTGGCAAAAATCATTATAGGAGGATTTGTGATGATTAATTTTGAAGAAGAATTAAAGAATTTTCAGCCAAGTCTTGAAGTAGAAGAGGCTGAGTCTGCTATATATAATCATGATTTGACAGATGTAACTGATATTATTGCTGAATTATTGCGTGAGAGGTTGAATTGATGATTTGTTATAGATGTGGTGCAGAAATTGGTAAAAATGATTACTGTCCGGAATGCAGTGCTGATGTAAGCATATTCCAGAAAGTAGTCAGAATATCCAACCAATATTACAATGATGGACTTGAGCAGGCGCAGGTGAAGAATATGTCCGGTGCCATTGTGAGTCTGAAGAAAAGTTTGAAGTTTTACAAATATAATACTGATGCCCGTAATCTTTTAGGACTTGTATATTATGAAATTGGTGAGACAGTTGAGGCATTAAGTGAATGGGTAATCAGTGCGAATTATCAGGGCGAAGACAATGCGGCAGTTCGGTATCTGCAGGAAATTCATAATAACAGAGGTCAGCTTGAGACCATCAATCAGACTATTAAGAAGTATAATCAGGCGATTTTGTACTGTAAGCAGGGAAGCAGAGACCTTGCTATTATTCAGCTCAAGAAGGTTCTTTCACTAAACCCGAAGCTTGTGAAAGGACATCAATTGCTCGCCCTTTTATATTTGCAGGAGGGACAGTATGAGAAAGCCAAGAAATCCTTACGTAATGCTGGTAAGATAGATGCAGATAATACCCTTACCCTTAAGTATCTTAAGGAAGTAAACAGAAAGCTTAAGGAGAAGGGCGGAAATAAGAAGTCTCAAAATGATGACCTTATCTCATATCAGAGTGGTAACGAGACAATTATTATGCCGAAGCGTTTCAGAGAGACGTCGCTTATGGGAACAATCGGATATATTGTGATTGGTTTGGTTGTAGGAATTGCAGTGACAGGATTTCTTATTGTGCCTGGTGTTAAGAATAAGGCTGCAAATGAGGCAAAGAAGAAGTTGATTGAAGCAAATGATACAATTTCTACAAATGGTCAGACAATTACAGACCTTGAGAAAAAGATTACGTCTTTGCAGGATAAGCTTGATGAGGCGTTAAGTGATAAGGAATCGGTACAGACCAAGATAAAATCATATGAAGATTTGCTGGATGCATATGAGATATATGCTTCAGGAGACGTAGAAAAAACAGGTGAGGCTTTAGATAAGATTGATACATCATATCTGAGTAAAGAGGCTAAAGCAACATATGATTCCTTAAAAGAGGAAATATATGATAGATATATGAAGAGTCTGTATACTAAGGGCTATCGTTATTATGGAAGTGGTAACTGGGAGAAAGCTATCGAGACTTTACTTAAAGTAGTTGAGAATGATAAGAATTATGAGAATGGTTCGGCAGTATATTATCTGGCTCAGTCATATAGAAGGAACAATGATTTAGATTCAGCCAAGGAATATTATCAGTATGTAATTGATAATTATCCTGGCACACAGAAAGCCAAGACAGCAGAAAATTATATAAATGCTGTAGAATAGCTTATCTATTATATAATTAAATCTAGAATTTACAAAAGACACTGAATTTTCAAAATTTGGTGTCTTTTTTTATTAATTGACGCAAGATTGAAAGGAGACAGTATGGAAAAAAATTATACTATACAGAACGATTTGATGATTTATAACATTCCAGCAGAATTAGATCATCATGCGGCGCAAATGATAGCCGCAGAAATGGATTTATTAATTGATACATATGGGATAAGGACGATTGTGCTTGATTTTGCAGGAACGTTATTTATGGATAGTTCAGGCATTGGAACGATAATTGGAAGATGTAAGAAAATGAAATATCTTAATGGAAAAGTAAAAACGCGAAACATGAATGACAGAGTGTACAGGCTTTTTGTGGCAGCAGGACTTCATAGAATAATAGAGTGTGACAAGGAGAATTAAAAATGGCAATAAGAGAGAACCAAATGAAGATTATTTTTGATGCGAGATCCATTAATGAAGGTTTTGCGAGGATGGCTGTCGCATCCTTTATGACACAGTTAAATCCTACGTTAGAGCAGATTGATGATGTAAAAACGGCAGTTTCAGAGGCTGTTACAAATTCCATAGTACATGCGTATAGCGATGAAGACAAGCAGGTGGAGCTGGAGTGTAGATATGAGGGGAAAATGCTTACTATTACGATTATTGACTATGGAATCGGGATAGAGGATATAGACACAGCAATGCAGCCTTTTTATACAACCAAAGCAGATCTTGAGAGAACCGGTATGGGGTTTACTTTTATGGAGACCTTTATGGACGAGCTTGAGGTGCATTCCCAAAAGGATAAAGGGACGCAGGTGATTATGAGAAAATACATAGAAGGCAATGAGGAGTAATGGCAGATTTGGATTGTCTTGTGAGGGCGCAAGAGGGTGATTTATGTGCAAGAGATGAAGTGTTTAACGAGAATACTGGATTAATTTATATGGTTATAAAAAGATTTTCAGGACGTGGATATGATAGTGATGAACTGTTTCAGATTGGTTCAATTGGACTTCTTAAGGCAATAGAACGCTTTGATACGACAAGTGATTATGCGTTTTCAACCTATGCTGTGCCTATGATTATAGGAGAAATCAGGCGTTTTTTGAGAGATGATAATATGGTTCATATTAGTCGCAAGATAAAGGAGGATGCAAGAAAAATTGCAATTGTCAGAGAACAGGAACAAAAGCAACACAATAGAAGCCTGACTGTTGATGAGGTTCAAAAGCTTACAGGACTTACACATGAAGAGGTAGTATTGGCGACAGAAGCATATACTCAGCCTGAAGAACTTACGGAGTATCAGCCTGTTGCAACAATTGAGGACAAAGAGGAAATTATAAACCGCCTGCTGGTAAAACAGTTATTGGATGAGCTTGATGAGAGAGACAGAAAGCTTATAGTACTTAGATATATTTGTGAGAAAACACAGGCACAGACAGCCGAAATACTTGGAATGAATCAGGTAGGAGTATCAAGAAGAGAAAAAGATATATTAAAGAGGATGCGAATTAGAATAAATATGTTATAATAATTAGTACAAATGATATAGATTTATAGAGGAGATAAAATGGCAAAATTACCAATGAACTATGATAACTATGCATTTGATCTGTATGGAACACTTGTTGATATTCGTACAGATGAAAATCTTGATTTTGTGTGGGAGAAACTTGCGCTATTCTACGGATACTACAAGGCATTGTACACACCTGATGAGTTGAAGGAGGCGTATGGCAGACTGGTGGCTGGAAAAGAAAAAGAGATGAAGTATTCTCATGAGGCGTGTCCTGAGATTGAGATAACAGAAGTGTTTGAAGATTTGTTCAGCGAAAAAGGAGTAGAATCTGGAAAGGAGTTAGCTGTTCATGCGGGACAGTTTTTCAGAGTCTTATCCACTGAATATCTCAGAATATATGATGGGACAGAGCAGATGTTAAAGCAGCTTAGAGATGAAGGCAAGAATGTATATCTGCTGTCAAATGCCCAGAGAATTTTCACGGAATATGAGATGCATATTTTGGATATTTTTAAATACTTTAATGGAGTTTTAATTTCTTCTGACTATGAGACAAAGAAACCTGACCAGAAATTCTTTGACATTTTATTTGAAAAATATCCAATGGACAAGTCTATGACACTTTTTATTGGAAATGATTCGGCTACAGATATTGCAGGAGCAAGCAAAGCCGGGCTTGATACTTATTATATCTGTTCGAATATTTCACCTAAAGGTGATAGTGCACCAAATGCTACTTATAGTGAAAATGATTTTGAAAAGTGGGAAGCTGTTTAAATTAAAAAAGAATTTAATAAGTTGGAACAAAAAATGGAAAATATCAAGTGAAATTTTTGTTAAAAAAATAAAGAAGAACAGCGTATAAATATAATATCTTTACAAAAATTTTATTTTTGGTTGAAAAATATAAAAAGAGTAGTAAAATTAGTTCGACTAAAAATTATAGAGGTGAAGAGAAATGACAAATATACCTATTTGGATGTGTATTCCTTTTGCGGGATTACTTCTTTGTATAGCTGTTTTTCCACTTGTAAAAGAAGAATGGTGGGAGAAGAATCGCCTATATGCTGTTATATTCTGGT
>JAXELM010000152.1:0-21181 GCA_034100525.1 Agathobacter sp. | reverse complement strand
TGAACTATTAAAACAAGAAGGGGAAGCTAAAAGAGCGACCTTTCATACAGTGCATGGCGATATACAGACTCCTGTTTTTATGAATGTAGGAACCGTGGGGGCTATAAAGGGAGCTGTATCTACTGAGGATTTGAAGGATATCAAATGTCAGGTGCAGTTATCCAACACATATCATCTTCACGTAAGAACTGGGGATAAGCTTATAAAAGAGGTAGGCGGACTTCACAAATTCATGGTGTGGGACAGACCGATACTTACAGATTCAGGAGGATTTCAGGTTTTCTCACTTGCAGGACTTAGAAAAATCAAGGAAGAAGGAGTGTATTTCAATTCGCATATAGATGGAGCAAAGATATTTATGGGACCGGAAGAGAGTATGCAGATACAGTCCAATCTCGGTTCAACAATTGCAATGGCATTTGATGAGTGTCCATCGAGTGTGGCAGACAGGAAATATGTAGAGAACTCGGTCAATAGAACGACCAGATGGCTACAGCGATGCAAGGACAAAATGGCAGAGCTTAATTCACTTCCTGATACAGTTAACAAAGAACAACTGTTGTTTGGAATAAATCAGGGAGCAATCTTTGATGATATCAGAATAGACCATGCGAAGAGAATCTCTGAGATGGAGCTTGACGGATATGCGATTGGAGGACTTGCAGTAGGCGAGACGCATGAGCAGATGTATCATATTATAGAACAGACAGTTCCATATCTTCCAAAGGACAAGCCTACTTATCTAATGGGGGTGGGAACACCTGCCAATATTCTTGAAGGTGTCGAGAGAGGAATTGATTTCTTTGACTGCGTATATCCAAGCAGGAATGGACGCCATGGTCACGTATATACTAATCAGGGCAAGATTAATCTTTTTAATCAGAAATACGAAAAAGATATGCGTCCTATAGAAGAAGGCTGTGGCTGTCCTGCGTGTCAGAAGTACAGCAGGGCGTATATCAGACATTTGCTGAAAGCAAAAGAGATGCTTGGCATGAGACTTTGTGTGCTTCACAATCTATATTTCTATAATACAATGATGGAAGAGATAAGGCAGGCTCTTGATGAAGGTCGCTTTGCCTCATATAAAGAAGAAAAATTATACAATATGGGACAGATTGACAGAGAAAAGGAAATGAAGTAGAATAGCAATAGTATTTTTTAGGAGGAACATTGAAATGAATTCAATTTTATTAAATCAGGCAGCCGGTAGTGGTTCAACAGGTATGGTTGGAATGGTTATCTGGCTTGTGATTTTATTTGTGGCTATGTATTTTATGATGATTCGTCCACAGAAGAAGGAACAGCAGAAGAAGGATTTGATGCTCAGTGAAGTGGCTGTTGGTGATACAGTTCTTACTACTAGTGGATTTTACGGAACAGTTATTGATATTGATGATGATACAGTAATAGTTGAGTTTGGTAGTAACAAGAACTGCCGTATTCCAATGCAGAAATCAGCTATTGCAGCTTTAGAGAAGCCAGAGGATTCTGTATCAGAGAAATAAGACAGTCAAGACCTTGAGTGATTCAAGGTCTTTTATGTTATTTAAGAATAATAAATTAAAGCACTATAATAGTGCGTTATAATATTTATAAAAAAGTACGATAGTTTTTTGCATTGAAAAAAATACTTCATTACTATATGATATAGAGTAATAAATCGTAACTATGAAGGTACTGAATAGTTACAATAAATCTAAATAGGAAAAGAGGTATTGTTATGAATTGTCGAGTCGGTGTTATTTCCGGTGATGGAATAGGTCCGGAGATTGTAACAGAGGCGAAGAAAGTATTAGATGAGATTGGAAAGAAGTATGGTCATACTTTTGAATATACTGAGATTTTGATGGGAGGCTGTTCAATCGATGCAACAGGTGTCCCTCTTACAGATGAGGCTATAGAGACTGCGAAGTCAAGTGATGCAGTACTTATGGGCTCAATCGGTGGAAATACATCCACATCACCATGGTACAAACTTGCACCAGAACTTAGACCGGAGGCAGGACTTCTCAAACTTCGTAAGTCACTTAATTTGTTTGCTAATTTAAGACCGGCATATTTATATGAAGAGCTTAAGGCTGCCTGTCCACTTCGTGATGATATTATCGGAGATGGATTTGATATGATGATTATGCGTGAACTTACAGGCGGGCTTTATTTTGGAAATAGAGAGACGAAAGAAGTCGACGGTGTCGTTACAGCCATGGACTCACTTACATATAATGAGAACGAAATCAGAAGAATTGCAAAGCGTGGATTTGATATTGCCATGAAGAGACGCAAGAAAGTCACTTCAGTGGATAAAGCGAATGTACTTGATTCATCAAGATTATGGAGAAAAGTAGTAGAAGAGGTCGCAAAAGACTATCCGGAAGTTAATTATGAACATATGTTGGTAGACAACTGTGCTATGCAGCTTGTAAAGGATCCAAAGCAGTTTGACGTAATCCTTACTGAGAATATGTTTGGAGATATATTATCTGATGAGGCAAGCATGGTTACAGGCTCAATTGGAATGCTTTCGTCAGCCAGCTTAAATGATACTAAGTTTGGTCTTTATGAGCCAAGTGGCGGTTCGGCACCTGATATTGCAGGAAAGGGAATTGCTAATCCAATCGCTACGATTTTGAGTGCAGCAATGATGCTTAGATATACATTTGACCTTGATAAAGAAGCAGATGCTATTGAGGCAGCTGTTAAGCAGGTGCTCAAAGAAGGATATAGAACAATCGATATCATGCCACAGGCAGGAGAGTCTACTGACGGAATTACTCAGGTTGGAACTGCAAAGATGGGAGATTTGATTGCTGAGAGAGTGTAGACATTTTTTAGAATAAAAGAGAGGTAAGAATTATGAAGAGTGATAATGCAAGAGCCGGAATGCAACAGGCACCGGCAAGAAGCTTATTTAATGCGTTGGGATTTACACAGGAAGAGTTAAAAAAGCCAATGGTTGGTATTGTAAGTTCTTACAATGAGATTGTTCCCGGGCATATGAATATAGACAAGATTGTAGATGCAGTTAAGCTTGGAGTAGCTGAGGCAGGCGGTGTGCCTGTAGTATTCCCAGCTATCGCTGTATGTGATGGTATAGCAATGGGACATGTTGGAATGAAATATTCTCTGGTTACAAGAGACCTCATTGCCGACTCGACAGAATGTATGGCAATTGCACATCAGTTTGATGCACTTGTTATGGTTCCAAACTGTGACAAGAATGTACCTGGACTTCTTATGGCAGCTGCAAGACTTGATCTTCCAACAGTATTTGTATCAGGTGGTCCTATGTTAGCAGGACATGTACATGGTAAGAAGAGAAGTCTTTCATCTATGTTTGAGGCGGTTGGTTCATATGCAGCTGGTACAATGACAGAGGATGATGTAGAGGAATTCGTACAGAAGGTATGTCCTACATGCGGTTCATGTTCAGGTATGTATACAGCTAATTCGATGAACTGCTTAACAGAAGCATTAGGAATGGGATTAGGTGGAAACGGAACAATCCCAGCAGTATATTCAGACAGAATTCGTTTAGCAAAGCATGCAGGAATGGCAGTTATGGAATTATGGCGTAAAGGAATTACAGCAAGAGACATCATGACAAAAGAGTCAATCATGAATGCTCTTACAGTAGACATGGCACTTGGATGTTCTACAAACTCAATGCTTCATTTACCAGCTATTGCACATGAGATTGGATTTGATTTTGATATAAGTTTTGCTAATCCAATCAGCGAGAAGACACCTAACTTATGTCATCTTGCACCAGCAGGTCCTACATACATGGAGGATTTAAATGAGGCGGGTGGTGTATATGCCGTAATCAAAGAACTTGCAGATATTGGACTTATTAATACAGAGTGTATGACTGTAACGGGAAAGACACTTGGAGAAAATATCGCAAATTCTGTTAATAGAAATCCAGAAGTTATCAGACCGGTTGATAATCCATATAGTAAGACAGGTGGTCTTGCAGTTCTCAAAGGAAATCTTGCACCGGACGGCTCTGTTGTTAAGAGATCAGCTGTGGTTGATGAGATGCTTGTACATGAAGGACCAGCAAGAGTATTTGATTGTGAAGAGGATGCAATTGCAGCAATTAAGGGCGGTAAGATTGTAGCTGGAGATGTAGTAGTAATCAGATATGAGGGACCAAAGGGCGGACCTGGTATGAGAGAGATGCTCAATCCTACATCAGCGATTGCAGGTATGGGACTTGGAAGTTCAGTCGCTCTTATTACTGATGGTAGATTCTCAGGAGCATCAAGAGGAGCATCAATCGGACATGTTTCGCCGGAGGCTGCAGTTGGCGGACCAATTGCCCTTGTTGAGGAAGGCGATATTATCAAGATTAATATTCCTGCAATGACACTTGAACTTGATGTGTCAGATGAAGTTTTAGCAGAGCGTAAAGCGAAATGGCAGCCACGTGAGCCAAAGGTTACAACAGGATATTTGAAGAGATATGCATCTCTTGTTACTTCCGGAAACAGAGGTGCTATCTTAGAACTTCCAGAGGAACAGTAAGAATAGAATTTTAGAGGATTAGAAAATGCAACAATTAACAGGATCACAAGTAATCATTGAATGTTTGAAGGAGCAGGGGGTAGATACTGTATTTGGTTATCCGGGTGGAGCAATTTTAAATGTCTATGATGAGTTATACAAACATCCGGAAATCAAACATGTTCTCACATCGCATGAGCAGGGGGCTTCGCATGCTGCTGATGGATATGCAAGAAGTACTGGAAAAGTAGGAGTTTGTCTTGCGACTAGTGGACCGGGTGCTACAAACCTTGTAACAGGAATCGCAACAGCATATATGGATTCCGTTCCAATTGTAGCAATTACATGTAATGTTGGTGTATCTTTACTTGGTAAAGACAGTTTTCAGGAAATCGATATAGCTGGTGTTACAATGCCAATTACAAAGTATAGCTTTATTGTCAAAGATGTTGAGGAACTGGCACCTACAATTAGAAGAGCATTTAGTATTGCAAGAACAGGAAGACCAGGACCGGTTCTTGTGGATATTACAAAAGATGTAACTGCAAACAAGGTTAATTATAAAAAAGAAGAAATCTCTCTTCCTGAAAGAAGCTGTGACAAAATTACAGACGAAGATATCAATAATGCACTTAAGCTTATTGAAAATGCGAAGAAACCATATATTTTCGTCGGTGGTGGAGTGGTATTATCAGAGGCTAGTGATGAACTTGCTGCATTTGTAGAGAAGGTTGATGCACCTGTTTGTGACACACTTATGGGTAAAGGTGCATATGATGGAACATCTGATAATTATACAGGAATGCTTGGTATGCATGGTACAAAGACATCCAATCTTGGTGTAAGTGAATGTGATTTGCTTATAGCAATCGGTACAAGATTTTCAGACAGAGTATTAGGTAATCCAAAGAAATTTGCAAAGCAGGCAAAGATTCTTCACATTGATATTGATCCAGCTGAAATAAACAAGAATATTCAGGTTACAGCCAGTGTGATTGGTGATGTAAAAGAAGTTCTTAGCAGATTAAACGACAAGCTTGAAGCTCAGGATCACAAAGCATGGAAGAAACATATAAAAGAATACACAGAGACATTCCCACTTACATACAATCAGAATGGACTTACAGGACCTTATCTAATCGAGAAAATTTATGAGATGGTAAATGGTGATGCAATTATGGTTACAGAGGTAGGGCAGCATCAGATGTGGGCTGCACAGTATTATAAATACAAAAAGCCTCGTACATTACTGACATCAGGTGGTCTTGGAACAATGGGATATGGACTCGGAGCTGCTATAGGAGCGCAGACCGCTAATCCTGATAAACAGGTTATTAATATAGCTGGTGACGGATGCTTTAGAATGAACATGAATGAGATAGCTACAGCATCAAGAGAAAAATTACCTCTTATAGAGGTTATCGTAAATAACCATGTGCTTGGAATGGTTAGACAGTGGCAGACATTGTTCTATGACCATCATTATTCAGCAACGGTTCTTGATGATGGAGTTGATTATGTTAAGCTTTCTGAGGCAATGGGTGCAAAGGCAAAACGCGTTATGACCAAAGAAGAGTTTGAAGCTGCTTTTGCTGAAGCTCTTGAGAGTAAAGTGCCATATGTGATTGACTGCATAATTGATTCTGATGATAAAGTGTGGCCGATGGTTGCACCGGGAACACCAATCAATGAGGCGTTTGACGAAGAAGATTACAACAACAAAAATGTGTAGGATATTATATACATAAAATGACTACTAACAAAATACATATATTATTTAGGAGGATATGAAAATGAGCAGAGTATATAATTTTTCAGCAGGACCTGCAGTATTACCTGAGGAAGTATTAAGAGAAGCCGCAGATGAGATGATGGATTACAAAGGATGTGGAATGTCTGTAATGGAGATGAGCCATCGTTCTAAAGTATATGATACAATCATCAAAGAGGCAGAGGCTGATCTTAGAGAACTTATGAATATTCCTGATAACTATAAGGTCCTTTTCCTTCAGGGCGGTGCATCACAGCAGTTTGCAGCTGTTCCAATGAACCTTATGAAGAACAAAAAAGCTGGATATATTGTAACAGGCCAGTGGGCAAAGAAAGCTTATCAGGAGGCAAAAATATACGGAGAGGCTGTTGAGCTTGCATCATCAGCAGATAAGACTTTCTCATATATTCCAGATTGTTCAGATTTAGACAGTCCGGATGATCTTGATTATGTTTATATATGTGAGAATAATACAATTTATGGAACAAAGTACAAGACACTTCCAAATACAAAAGGTAAGATTCTTGTATCTGATGTATCATCATGCTTCTTATCAGAGCCTGTTGATGTTACCAAATACGGTGTAATTTATGGTGGAGTGCAGAAGAATATCGGACCGGCCGGTGTTGTAATTGCAATCGTTCGTGAAGACTTAATTACAGATGATGTATTGCCAGGAACACCTACTATGCTTAAGTGGAAGACACAGGCAGACAATGATTCACTTTACAATACACCACCATGCTATGGTATTTATATCTGTGGTAAAGTATTTAAGTGGTTAAAGAAGATGGGTGGTCTTGCAGTTATGAAAGAGCGCAACGAGGAGAAGGCTAAGATTCTCTATGACTTCCTTGATGAGAGCAAAATGTTCAAGGGAACTGTAGAAAAAGCTGATCGTTCGCTTATGAATGTTCCATTTGTAACAGGTGATGAAGAGCTTGATGCAAAATTCGTAAAAGAGGCTACTGAAGCTGGTTTCGTAAACCTTAAAGGACATCGTACAGTTGGTGGTATGAGAGCATCTATATACAATGCAATGCCAAAAGAGGGCGTAGAAAAGCTTGTTGAGTTTATGAAGGAATTTGAAGCAAAAAATTCATAAGACTAGTACCTATGAACTAAAAAATGCAATTGTTTGTATTGTGTGAAACAATTTAGAATGATTTGAGAGGAAATAAAATGTTTAATTATACATGTTTAAACCCAATTGCAGGAGTTGGTCTTGACCTTTTTTCTGCAGATTATAACAAAGTTGATGAAATTATGGATGCTGATGCAGCATTAGTTAGAAGTGCAGCAATGCATGATTTAGAGCTTGGAGACAAAGTTCTTGCAGTTGCAAGAGCCGGAGCAGGAGTTAATAATATTCCATTAGACAAATGCGCTGAGCAGGGAATAGTAGTTTTTAATACACCTGGTGCTAATGCGAATGGTGTAAAGGAGCTCGTATTTGCAGGAATGCTTTATGCATCTCGTGATATCGTAGGTGGAATTGACTGGTGTCTTGAGAATCAGAATGATGAAAATATCGCAAAGACAGCAGAGAAGCAGAAGAAGAATTTCGCAGGAACAGAGATTTCAGGTAAGAAGCTTGGTGTAATCGGACTTGGAGCAATAGGTGTTCTTGTTGCCAATGCAGCTACACATATGGGAATGGAAGTATATGGATATGATCCATACATTTCAGTAAATGCTGCATGGAATCTTTCGAGAAGTGTTAAGCATGTGACAAACGTTGAGGATATTTACAGAGAATGTGATTTCATTACAATACATGTACCTCTTCTTGATTCAACAAAGAAGATGATCAATGCAGAAGCTATTGCAATGATGAAGCCAAATGTAATCGTACTCAACTTCGCAAGAGACCTTCTTGTGGATGAAGAAGCAATGGTTGATGCACTTGCTGCAGGCAAGATTAAGAAGTATGTATCAGATTTCCCTAATACAACAACTGTAGGTGCAAAGGGGTGTATTGTAACACCTCACCTTGGAGCTTCAACAGCAGAGTCAGAGGATAACTGTGCTATTATGGCAGTTCGTGAGATTAGAGATTATCTTGAGAATGGTAATATTGTTCATTCAGTAAACTTCCCTGATTGTAGCATGGGAGCATGTACGACAGCAGGAAGAATCGGAATTCTTCACAGGAACGTGAAAGGTTTGATTGGACAGTTTACTACAATTCTTGGCGATGCAGATGTGAATGTATCAGATTTAATGAACAAGAGCAAAGGTGAGTATGCATATTCATTACTTGATCTCGATTCAGAAGTATCTGAAGATGTTGTAAGTAAATTAGATAGCATTGAAGGTGTATTAAGAGTAAGAGTAATAAAATAATTTTATAAATTTTTTCTGTGTGACCTTCGTGTGACCAAGTTGTGATATAATATCCATATACATATAAAGTATATTGATTTTTGTACGATATATGGTATATAATTAGTGAATCATAGAAATCTTTGTTTGGTTAGAAAAGAGGTTTAATTATGAAAGAGATTAAGAGAAAGATAGCAGTTTTGTTTTTAGTGTTTGCATTGTCTATGCCAGTTGTGGTTATGTATCCGAACGAGGTTAAGGCGGAATCTGCACAGACTATCATTGATGAGGAAACACCACTTGCTGCGGCAGAAGATTTGTGTATTGTACATTGGATAGTTCTTATTCTTTCAGTTGGTTTAGGTTCATATACAGCAGCCAGAGTGATATCAGTTGCTAAGCAGAAGAACAGCGAAGTTTCAAAACAGGAAGCATAATATATTATATATAGACGAGGGCGGTCCGATTGGACCGCCTTTTTAGGGAGGAAATTATGGCAAGTATAAGACCATTTATATGTGTAAGACCATCAAAGGAGAAAGTAGCGCAGATAGCTGCACTTCCGTACGATGTATATAACAGAGCAGAAGCAAAGGCAGTGGTGGAGAAAAATCCACAGTCTTTTTTAGCGATAGACAGAGCGGAGACACAGTTGGGGGATGATGTAGATACATATGATTCAATTGTGTACGAGAAGGCAGCAGAAACTTTAAAAGAATGGATTGAAAATGGTTCATTTGTTAGAGATGAAAAGAAGAAATATTATATCTATGAGCTTACGATGGATGGACGAACACAGACAGGAATAGTGGCATGTGCATCTATTGATGATTATGCAAATGGAGTTATCAAAAAGCATGAGAATACAAGAGCTGACAAAGAGCAGGATAGAATCAATCATGTGTATACATGTAAGGCACAGACTGGTCCTATTTTTCTTGCATACCGTTCAAATGAGGCAATAAATGCAGTAGTTATTGAGACAAAGCAGAAGGAAGCTATGTATGATTTTGTGTCAGATGATGGAATAAGACATAGAGTGTTTGAGATTGCAGATGACAAAGACATAGATGTAATACAGCAGGCCTTTGAGAAAATAAATGAAATTTATATCGCTGATGGACATCATCGTGCAGCATCAGCAGTTAAGGTTGGTTTCAAAAAGAGAGAAGAAGCTAAGAGCTGGGATGGCACAGAAGAGTTCAATTATTTCCTTTCTGTATTATTCCCTGACGAAGAACTCATGATTATGGACTATAATCGAGTAGTAAAAGACTTGAATGGCTTTGATGAGAAAAGCTTTCTTGTAAAAATAAAGGAATTGTTTGATGTCGATGAAGCAACAAGTAAAAAAGGTACACCAATAAAGCCACAGAGTAAAGGTGAATTTTCTATGTATCTGGGTGAAAACTGGTATAGATGCAGGATGAAGGCAGAAGATATTCCAAATGACCCTGTTGATGGTCTTGATGTGTCTGTCCTTCAGAATGTATTGCTTGCACCTGTTCTTGGTATTGCAGACCCAAAGACTGATTCAAGGATTGACTTTGTAGGAGGAATCAGAGGTCTTGGAGAATTAGAGAGAAGATGTGGGTCTGATTGTAAAGTTGCTTTTGCAATGTATCCGACTTCAATACAGGAATTGTTCGACGTGGCTGATGCAAATAAACTAATGCCACCTAAATCAACATGGTTTGAGCCGAAGCTTAGAAGTGGTCTCTTCATTCATGAATTTTAATTAGAAAATGAGGTATAAAATGTTTAATTTTTTAACTGAAAGCACACAGATGATAGATGCAGAACAAGCACAGGAAGTGATGCAGGAGGTTGTTGAGAATCCTAATATAATAAAGAATTATATTAATCAGATTACACCTGCTGTTGTCAATTTTCTAATACAATTAGTAGTGTGCATTATTATTTTCTTTGTAGGAACAAGAATAATAAAGACGATAAGTAAATTCGTAAAAAAATCAATGGAGCGTGGAAATGCACAGGCTGGTGCGGTAAGCTTTGTGACGTCGCTCGTTAAATATTCGCTTGATTTTGTACTGGTAATGCTTATATTAAGCAGCTTTGGACTGTCAGGAACAATCGTAGCAGTTCTTGGTTCGGCAGGTCTTACTGTAGGTCTTGCACTTCAGGGAAGTCTGGCGAACTTTGCAGGTGGTGTATTACTTGTGATTCTTAAGCCATTTGTTGTTGGTGATTATATTATTGACCATAGCTGTGGCAAAGAAGGAACTGTAACAGAGATTACTATTTTTTATACTAAATTGCTTACAATAGACAATAAGGTTGTTTTAATTCCAAATGGTACGTTGTCAAATGCGACGCTTACGAATGTATCACATATGGATACAAGAAGAGTAGATATGACAGTATCTGTATCATATGATTCGGATATTTCCAAAGTTAAGCAGATATTATTTGATATAGCTTCAACACACGCACTTGTCCTAAAAGATGAGCCGGTGGATGTGTATGTAGATAAACTCGCCGACTCTTCAATCGATATGGGACTTAGGGTATGGGTAAAAAGTGAAGATTATTTTCCACTTAAATGGGAACTCACTGAGCAGATTAAAAACAGGTTTGATCAGGAAGGAATTAATATACCATTTCCGCAGATGGATGTTCATATTACCCGGGAAGGTTAGATTAAACAGCGCAAATGCGCTGTTTTTTCTTTTCAAAATAATATATTTGGGATATACTATAAAAAGCACTAAATTCTAGGAGGATATTGCATGACAATACATGATTTAAAAGAATATGAAGTATTAGATGCAAGAGAAATAGCAGATATTAATTCATATGGATATATACTCAGACACAGAAAAAGCGGAGCAAGAATCAGTATCTTGTCCAATGATGACAACAACAAGGTATTTTATATAGGATTTAGAACAACTCCGACTGATGAGACGGGAGTTCCACATATCATCGAGCATACGACACTTTGTGGTTCAGAGAAATTTCCTGTTAAGGACCCATTTGTTGAACTGGTTAAGGGATCGCTGAATACTTTTCTGAATGCCATGACATATCCGGACAAGACTATATATCCGATTGCCAGCTGCAATGACCAGGATTTTAAGAATCTGATGGATGTCTATCTGGATGCTGTTTTTCATCCTAACATTACCAAATACAAAGAGATATTTATGCAGGAAGGCTGGCACTATGAATTAGAATCAGAAGATGATCCAATTACAATAAATGGTGTTGTTTACAATGAGATGAAAGGTGCGTACTCATCTCCGGACGAGGTGCTTCATCATGAGATTATGCGTTCGCTTTTCCCGGATAATACGTATAGTCAGAGTTCCGGAGGAAATCCGGTTCATATACCAGAGCTGACATACGAGCAGTATATTGAGTTTTATCACAAATACTATCATGCTGCAAACTCATATATTTATTTGTATGGAGATATGGACGTAGTAGAAAGACTTATCTGGCTTGACAAAGAATACTTAAGTCAGTTTGAGTATGAAGAGATAGATTCTGATATACCAATGCAGCGTGCTTTTGATAAAATAAAAGACGTTGTTGGAAGCTTTTCAATATCCAGCGATGACAGTGAGGAGAATCAGACGTATTTATCATATAATCGTGTAATAGAAACATCACTTGAACCAATGCTTTATCAAGCGTTTGACATACTTGACTATGCACTTGTTAGTTCACCGGGAGCACCTGTCAAGAAGGCTCTTATAGATGCAGGAATAGGTGAAGAAGTATATGGTTCGTATTATGAGGGAATGAAACAGCCGGTTTTTTGTATTATAGCTAAAAATGCAAATGAAAATCAGCATGATAAGTTTGTAGAGATAGTAGAAGACTCACTTAGACAGCAGGTCAAGAATGGAATAAATAAAGAAGCTTTGCTTGCGGGAATAAACAGTTCGGAGTTTAGATTCAGAGAAGCTGATTTTGGACAGTTTCCAAAAGGCCTTTTGTATGGTCTTCAATGTCTTGACAGCTGGCTGTTTGATGATATGAAACCATATATTCATCTCGAGTGTCTGGATACATTTGCCAAACTCAAAGAGCAAATAAATACAGGATATTTTGAGACGCTGGTAGAGAAATATCTTCTTGATAATACACATGGTTCGACAGTTATGGTCGTTCCGCAAAAAGGCAAGAATGAGGAAGAAGAAAAACAGCTTGTTCAACAGCTTGAAGACTACAAAAACAGTTTGACCAGGGAACAGATTAATGCACTTATTCAGGAAACAAAGCACCTCAAAGAATATCAGGAGACTCCGTCTTCAGACGAGGAACTGCGAAAGCTGCCAATGCTTAAACGTGAGGACATGAAAAAAGAAGCCATGCCATTTTCGAATATTGAATTACAGCTTGATGGAATAAAAGTTGTAAGACATGATGTGGAGACTAATGGTATACATTATATCAACATGATGTTTGATTCATGTGATATAAAAGCCCAAGATATAGGATATCTAGGTCTTTTAGCATCTGTTCTTGGTTATGTAGATACAGCCGGCTACAGCTATACAGACCTGTCTAATTCGATATATATTTACACGGGAGGAATTAGTACAGGTGCGTCTGTACATCCTGACCTTCGTGCAAAGAATGAGGTAGTAGTAAATTATACAGTAAAACTCAAAGTGCTTCAGGAAAATCTTGAAGAGGGAATGAAGCTGATAAAAGAAATAATTAATACTTCGAAGTTCGATGATGTAAAGAGATTATCAGAGATAGTTGCACAGATTAAATCAAGGCTTCAGGTAAACCTAAGCAGCTCCGGACATACAGTATCAGTGATGAGAAGTCTTGCAGGCTGGTCAAAATATGCCTTTTATCAGGAAAAATTAAGAGGAATCGATTACTATAGATTTATATGTGAGATAGAAGGACAGCTAAAAGAAAAGCCTGATATCGTAATTGATAAACTCAGAGAAGTATGCAAAACAATTTTTGTAAAGAACAGACTTGTTATCAGCTATACAGCTACAGAAGCTATGTATGAAAAATCAAAAGAAATACTGGCTAAGTATCTAAGCGATATACAACAAAACAGTGAAATTTCAACAGAATGTGAGATGACATTAAGCTGTCAGAATGAAGGCTTTATGGACTCGTCGCAGATTATGTATGTTGCAAAGACGGGGGATTTCAGCGCAGACGGTGCGAAATATGTTGGAACATTCAAGATATTAAAGCAGATATTGGAGTATGATTATTTGTGGACAAATGTAAGAATTATTGGTGGAGCATATGGCTGCTTTGCCTCTTTCCTACGAAGTGGTGAGTGTTATCTGGCATCATATAGAGACCCGAATCTGGAGAAGACTTTGGAGATATATGACAGATTACCTGAATTCTTAAGGTCATTTGATAAAGATGAAAGAGATATGACTAAGCTTATAATTGGTACATTCAGCAATCTTGATACACCTCTTAATCCAGAAGCGAACGGAAACAGGTCAATGGCCGCATATCTTGAAGGACTGGAATATGAAGATGTACAAAGAGAAAGAGATGAAGTCCTAAATGCCACGCCTGAAGATATACGCAAATTAGCAGACGTATTAGAATGTATGCTTAAGCAGAATCATATTTGTGTGCTTGGAAATGAGAAGATGATAAAGGAATCAGAAGGCATATTTGACCGTGTAGAAAAGCTAATATAAAGGAGAAACGAATGACAGAGAATTTTAAATCAGGCTTTGTTACAATAATTGGAAGACCAAATGTAGGTAAATCAACTCTGATGAACAGACTGATTGGTCAGAAAATAGCGATTACATCAAATAAGCCGCAGACGACGCGAAACAGAATTCAGACAGTATACACTGATATGGAAAAAGGACAGATAGTATTTGTAGATACACCGGGTATTCACAAGGCAAAGAATAAGCTTGGCGAGTATATGGTAAATGTGGCGGAGAAGACTCTGAACGAAGTCGATGTCATACTATGGCTCGTGGAACCTACTAATTTTATAGGTGCAGGGGAGCAGCATATAATCGAACAGCTCAAGAAAGTAAACACACCTGTTATATTGATAATCAACAAAGTAGATACAGTAGAAAAAGAAAAGGTACTCGAGTATATCGATACTTACAGGAAAGTTCTCGACTTTGCAGAGATAATTCCAACATCCGCACTTAGAGGGCAGAACATGGATGATGTAATTGATTCCATATTTAAGTATCTGCCATATGGACCCCAGTTTTATGATGAAGACACAATTACTGATCAGCCGGAGAGAGCAATCTGTGCTGAAATCGTAAGAGAAAAAGCACTTCATGCACTAAATGATGAGATACCACACGGAATAGCAGTAGGAATTGACCAGATGAAATCGCGAAAGACAAAGTCAGGATATATCTATGATATAGATGCGACTATTGTCTGTGAGAGAGATTCACATAAAGGAATAATAATTGGAAAACAGGGAGCCATGCTAAAGAAAATTGGTTCAAATGCCAGATATGAGATGGAACGTCTGTTGGATTGCAAAGTGAATCTTAAGCTTTGGGTAAAAGTAAAAAAAGACTGGAGAGACAGCGATTTTCTTATAAAGAATTTTGGCTACAGGGAAGAAGATTAGATTACCAATTTTTCTCGGGTATACATGGCATGCATTTGCAAAAAATAATTACAGTAAGTGATTATTAGATGGAGGCATGCTATGGAGAAAACCTGGGAAAACTTTTATAAATCAGGAAAAGTTACAGATTACCTTGAATATCGAAATTCTATAAAGAACGAAAATGAAACTGATGAATTAAAGGACAAAGAATCAGATGGCGCAGGCAGTTATAGTGACAGGTATGGTTTTGACAGTCATGCCGATTAGTGATTATGACAAAAGAATAACGATACTGACCAAAGAAAGAGGAAAGATTACAGCATTCGCAAGAGGTGCAAGAAGACCAAACAGTCAATTGTTAGCTGCAACGAATCCTTTTTCTTTTGGCGAATTTGAATTGTATGAAGGAAGAAATTCATACAGCCTGACAAAAGCATCAATTAAGAATTATTTCAGAGAACTTACGATGGATTTGGATGCAGCATATTTGGGATTTTATTTTCTTGAATTTGCTGAATATTATTGCCAGGAAAATAATGACGAGAAAGAGATGCTGAAGCTTTTGTATCAGTCTCTCAGAGCTCTTGAAAGCCCTGCGTATAAGAGAGAACTCGTACGGGATATATTTGAATTAAAAGCCCTGACAATAAATGGTGAAGGTCCATCAATGTTTGAATGTATGCATTGTCATTCGACAGAAGAGCTTAGATTTTTCTCAGTAAAAAGAGGTGGAATGTTCTGCGCAAATTGTGCCAGGTTAGTGGATGCCACAACGATTCTCGATGATACAAGATATGCAATGCAGTATATAGTTGGCTCGCAGATAAAAAGTCTTTATTCTTTTTCGTTAAGTGATGAAGTTTTGTCGGAGCTGACAGCAATAATGAAAAAATATATGGCACATTATGTTCACCATGAATTTAAATCATTGCAAGTATATAATCTTGTTGAAATCAATAATTTTTAAGTGTATAATATCATGGATTGTAATTAAGAAAATAGAAGGAAGATAGGAGTAAGATATGAAGAAATTTACAGCGATACTGCTTTCAGTAGTTCTTTGCTTCGGATTACTTGCCGGGTGCGGGAAAGATTACAAAACGCAGGAAAGTACAGTTTTTATACTTAAAAATGGCAAAATTGTCACAACTGATGTAGAGGAATTTTCTGATACATACGACAAGACAGCATTGGAGACTTACATAAATGATACAATAAAAGCATATGTGGATGAGAATGGTAAGGATACAGTTAAGCTTGAGAAACTGACTGTTGAGAATAATAAGGCCACTCTTATAATTGAATATGCATCAGCTCAGGATTATATGAATTTCAATGGAATAGAGCTATTTACAGGAAGTGTAGTAGAAGCACTTGCTGCTGGATATTCATTCGATGTTGATTTTGCTTCAATAGATGATGGAAAAGCTACAGAATGCACCAAGGATGAGATAATTGACAGTTCAGATTTGAAAGTTGCAATATTTACAGGGGCATGTAATGTCAATGTAAGCGGCACAATTTTGTATGCATCTGTTGAGGATACAAAGCTTGTAGATAAAGAGACAATAGCGATTGCAAAAGGCAATAATCTGTTAAATAAAGCTGTAGAAGAAACAGAAGCAGGAACAGAAGCTGTACAGCCAACTACAGAAGGAACTGAAGGTACAGAAGTGGAAGGAGAGACAGAAGTGCCAGAAGGCAGCGTGGATTCTGACGACTTATTAGCTGAAAGTACTCAGACAGAGGAAGTTCAGTTCGATTTTGGCGACGAACCAGCCGATGATGATAATCAGGTTTATTCAGGTGTATATACATATATCATTTACAAATAATTAGATAGAGAGGAATAGATTTATGGAAAAATCAATGGAGAAAATTGTTCAGGTTGCTAAAGCCAGAGGATTTGTATATCCTGGTTCAGAAATATATGGTGGCTTAGCTAATACATGGGATTATGGTAATCTTGGTGTTGAACTTAAGAACAATGTAAAAAAGGCATGGTGGAAGAAATTCATTCAGGAGAACCCATACAATGTAGGTGTTGATTGTGCTATTCTAATGAATCCACAGACATGGGTTGCGTCAGGACATTTGGGCGGATTCTCAGATCCTCTTATGGACTGTAAGGAATGTCACGAGAGATTCCGTGCGGACAAGATTATCGAGGATTTTGCAGATGAGAACGGAATTAAATTAGAGACATCTGTAGATGGATGGACTAATGAAGAAATGGTCGATTTCATCGAGAAGAATAATGTACCATGTCCGTCTTGTGGAAAGCATAACTTCACTGATATCAGACAGTTTAATCTTATGTTCAAGACTTTCCAGGGTGTAACTGAGGATGCGAAGAACACAGTATATTTAAGACCAGAGACAGCGCAGGGAATTTTTGTAAACTTCAAGAATGTACAGCGTACATCTAGAAAGAAAATTCCATTTGGAATCGGTCAGATTGGAAAATCATTCCGTAATGAAATAACACCAGGAAACTTCACATTCCGTACAAGAGAGTTTGAACAGATGGAATTAGAGTTTTTCTGCGAGCCTGGAACAGACCTTGAATGGTTCCAGTACTGGAGAGGCTTCTGTAGAGACTGGCTCATATCACTTGGAATTAAAGAAGAAGAGATGAGACTTCGTGATCATGATCCTGCAGAACTTGCATTCTACTCAAAAGGAACAACAGATATTGAATTCTTATTCCCATTTGGATGGGGTGAATTATGGGGAATTGCTGATAGAACAGACTACGATCTTGGTCGTCATCAGGAGACTTCAAAAGAGGACCTTACATATTTTGATGATCAGAAGAATGAGAGATATCTCCCATATGTAATAGAACCATCACTTGGTGCAGACAGAGTTGTACTTGCATTCTTATGTGCAGCATATGATGAAGAGAATATTGGAACAGAGGAAAAGCCTGATGTTCGTACAGTATTCCATTTCCATCCTGCACTTGCACCTGTAAAAGTAGGTGTGCTTCCACTTTCTAAGAAGTTAAATGAAGGTGCAGAGAAGGTATTTGCACAGTTATCTAAGACATATAACTGCGAGTTTGATGACAGAGGAACAATTGGAAAGAGATATCGCCGCCAGGATGAAATCGGAACACCATTCTGCGTTACATATGATTTCGATTCAGAGGAAGATGGTTGCGTAACAGTTCGTGATCGTGACACAATGCAACAGGAAAGAATTAAGATAGATGAATTGGATGCATATTTTGCAAAGAAATTTGAATTTTAGTTGTTTTTTGTAAAATTTGTGTTATGATAATTATGTGCGCTTTAGCATAGAATGCGCATGAAAACATAGTAAATGGATGGGGTTCCATTCAAAAATATAATTTTAGGAGGAATTGCAAAATGGCAAACAAGTGGGTTTATACCTTCAAAGAGGGTAATATGTCCATGCGTAACTTACTTGGTGGTAAGGGCGCAAACCTTGCAGAAATGACAGAGATTGGTCTTCCAGTACCACAGGGCTTCACAATCACAACTGAGGCTTGTACACAGTACTACGAAGATGGTCGTGTAATCAACGATGAAATTATGGCACAGGCTATGGAAGGTGTAGCTTGGATGGAAGAAGTAAACGGAAAGAAGTTCGGAGATCTTAAGAATCCTCTTCTTGTTTCTGTTCGTTCTGGAGCTCGTGCTTCAATGCCAGGTATGATGGATACAATCCTTAACCTTGGTCTTAACGATGAAGTAGTAGCAGCTATGATCGCTGGTAACCCAGATCCAGCTTTCGAGCGTTTTGTATATGACTCATACAGAAGATTCATCCAGATGTTCTCTGATGTAGTTATGGAAGTTGGTAAGAAATACTTCGAAGAGCTTATCGACAAGATGAAAGAAGAGAAGGGTGTTAAGTACGACGTTGAGCTTACAGCTGCTGATCTTAAAGAGTTAGCTGAGCAGTTCAAGGCTGAGTACAAGAAACAGTTAGGTGAGGATTTCCCTTCAGACCCAGTTGAGCAGTTAAAGCTTGCTATCGAGGCAGTATTCCGTTCATGGGATAACCCACGTGCAAATGTTTACCGTCGTGATAATGATATCCCATATTCATGGGGAACAGCTGTTAACGTAATGCCAATGGTATTCGGTAACTTAAATAATGAGTCTGGTACAGGTGTTGCATTTACTCGTGACCCAGCTACAGGTGAGAACAAGCTTATGGGTGAGTTCCTTATTAATGCTCAGGGTGAGGACGTAGTTGCAGGTGTTCGTACACCAATGCCAATCGCTCAGATGGAGAAAGAATTCCCAGAAGCATATGCTGAATTCCTTAAGGTTTGTGAGACTCTTGAGAATCACTACCATGATATGCAGGATATGGAGTTTACAGTAGAGAACAAGAAGCTTTACATGCTTCAGTGCCGTAACGGTAAGAGAACAGCTCCAGCTGCATTAAAGATTGCTTGTGACCTTGTTGATGAAGGACACAAGACAGAGGAAGAAGCTGTATTAATGATTGACCCACGTAACCTTGATACACTTCTTCACCCACAGTTTGATGCTGCTGCACTTAAGGCTGCAACACCAATTGGTAAAGGTCTTGGAGCTTCTCCAGGAGCTGCTTGTGGTAAAGTTGTATTTACAGCAGATGACGCTGTTTCATGGGCTGAAAGAGGAGAGAAGGTTGTACTTGTACGTCTTGAGACTTCTCCAGAAGATATCACAGGTATGAAGGCTGCTCAGGGTATCCTTACAGTTCGTGGTGGTATGACATCACACGCTGCCGTAGTTGCTCGTGGAATGGGTACATGCTGTGTATCTGGTTGTGGCGACATTGCTATGGACGAGGAGAACAAGAAGTTCACATTAGCTGGACAGACATTTACAGAGGGATCAGAAATCTCTATCGATGGAACAACAGGAAATATCTACGCTGGACTTATTCCTACAGTTGATGCTCAGATCGCTGGTGAGTTCGGACGTGTTATGGCTTGGGCTGATAAATTCAGAACACTTAAAGTTCGTACAAACGCTGATACTCCAGCAGATGCTAAGAAGGCTCGTGAGCTTGGAGCAGAGGGTATTGGACTTTGCCGTACAGAGCATATGTTCTTCGAGGAAGACAGAATTGCTGCATTCCGTGAGATGATTTGTGCTGATACAGTAGAAGAGAGAGAAGCTGCTCTTGATAAGATTCTTCCATATCAGCAGGGAGATTTCAAGGCTCTTTACGAAGCACTTGAAGGATGCCCAGTTACAATCCGTTTCCTTGATCCACCACTTCACGAGTTCGTTCCTACAGAGGAAGAGGATATCGAGAAGCTTGCTAAGGCTCAGGGTAAATCAGTTGAAGAAATCAAGACTATCATTGATAGCCTTCATGAGTTCAACCCAATGATGGGACACAGAGGATGCCGTCTTGCTGTTACTTATCCAGAAATCGCTAAGATGCAGACAAAGGCTGTTATCCGTGCAGCTATCGAAGTTAAAGCTGCTCATCCAGATTGGGATGTTAAGCCAGAAATCATGATTCCACTTGTATGTGAGGTTAAAGAGCTTAAGTACGTTAAGCAGGTAGTAGTTGAGACAGCTGACGCTGAAATCGCTTCTGCAGGTGTAGATCTCAAGTACGAAGTTGGTACAATGATTGAGATTCCAAGAGCTGCTCTTACAGCTGATGAGATTGCTAAGGAAGCTGATTTCTTCTGCTTCGGTACAAACGACCTTACACAGATGACATTCGGATTCTCACGTGATGATGCTGGTAAGTTCTTAGATGCTTACTATGATACAAAGATCTTCGAGAATGATCCATTCGCTAAGTTAGATCAGACAGGTGTTGGTAAGTTAATGGAGACAGCTATTAAGCTTGGTAAGCCAGTTAACCCTAACCTTCACGTTGGTATCTGTGGAGAGCACGGTGGAGATCCTTCATCAGTTGAGTTCTGCCACAAGATTGGTCTTGATTATGTATCATGTTCACCATTCCGTGTACCAATCGCAAGACTTGCTGCTGCACAGGCTGCAATCAGC
>JAXELM010000109.1:0-3796 GCA_034100525.1 Agathobacter sp. | reverse complement strand
TATTTCTTAGTTAATATCATATTACTGAGGGCAATCGGATAACGCATCCGATAACCTTTCTAAGATGATTATACATTGAGAGGCTTGATTTTTCAAGTCTCTCTTTTATTTTTTCAATCATATTCGTGCCAACAATTTACTATATCCACTTTGACTCATTTTTCAACAATCCATGCTCTGTAAAAACTGTAACCAAGGTATTTGACTTTGCTGATATTTGCCACACACGTCTTATCTCTGTTCACTTTTAAGAAATGGCTCTCCTGAAAGAAGAGGAAACTCGTAAACAATATTACTCTCAAGATTAAGTGCATTACGTTGAGCAACCACTAGTTCATTACGCTACAGCAATATTTCTCCTTAAACGACTTGAAGAGGACACAAGGTCCTCTTCAACTAACAGCTCCATTGGGCTTACATTATACAAAATTGCTAAGGCTACTAAGTTGTCGGCCTGTGGATAGCATTTTCCAGCTTCCCATTTATACACGGCCTGGGTTGACTCAAACCCCATGTACTCCATGACCTGCTTTACAGAGATGTTTCTCTGTCTGCGAATCTCTTTCATTCGCGCTCCACTGGCCACGATGTCGAAATGTGGTCGTTCCATATTGTGCCTCCTTTTTGAAAATCATTTATTTGTTTAACAAAAATACCGCATGGAAAATTATAGCATATATTTGAGAAAATATGTTATTAACTAGTGGTTAAATTTCTCATCTTCTAAATTATTACACCATTACAATGGTCTAAATTTGAACGAAGCGTATCAAGTAAATCAGTCACTACCTGCTTATCTGCTTCAGTTGCTTTATCTGCTTTCTGCGCCAGAAAAATCTGGTCCTTACATATCTTCTTTACTGCCATACTATCCCTTCCTCCCATCTGGCTCTCCCGGCATCCTTTCTTCACAGCCATAATCAGTGTCATCTATTCTTGCTATTGTCCACACAACTATTCACCTCGTCCATTATCTATAGATTACATTTACCTGTTTCTCGTAATATAAATATATATTATCACTCTCCGCATCATCTTTCATTACTGTTTTCAAGTATTTTAGCCGCTTTCACTATATCTTACAAACTTTGCTTTAACTGATGGTAATAAAAAGCTGAGTTTAGCGTAAATATAGCTTTGGGAAACTTGGACGATATAATCTGATATTCAGGAAAATAATATCATGTTTTTTTTTCAAATCAACCCTTTGTAATCCCTTTGTAATCATATACTAACAATAATCGTTTACATGAGCATTGAATTCATAGTATAAAAATAGCGCCTGCATCTCTACAAGCGCCATGTCTACACTACTCCATATTCGATTAAGCAACTAGGTCCTTAATTGCCTCTTCTATCTTCTGGTATCTTGGAGAATCAAGTGTTGCAATCAGTGCCTCATACGGATCTTTCTTTGTCTTATCAGCTGCAACCTTCATTGCATTCTGAGAAAATCCAGAAAGAAGACATAATCCTTCCTCATTATTTACCATTGGAATCGTGTCTGTTCTTCCACAGACGTTCCAGAAAATGAGTCGTGGCATCTTATATCCAGCAGCTTCATATTTTTTTGCTATTTCTTCAAACAAAAACTCATCGGCCTTTTTCCAGCCCTTGCTGTAGTAATAGCCAGAAGCAGTTGCAGCATCGAATTCCATATCCGAAATGATAAGAACCTGCTTAGGAAGTTCTTCTCTAGGAACTTCTTTGCTTTTTGCCATTTCTAAAATCAAATCAAAAACTGCCTCTATATTGGTATTAGCCACTTCGTCATGCGAAAACATTATCTCAAGCTTATCCTTAAGGCTGGTATTATCTTTAAGATCAATAAACTGAGGATGTTCGCTGAAGGTTATGGCCTTATTGTGGAAGACTCCCTTTAACTGTTCTGCAAAATATATTGCCAACGCATTACAGATTTCAATAGCCATTATAGAGCTGCTTCCAGATGCGTGAGAATACATACTTCCTGAACCATCTGCTACTACAATAGCATCATCAAGGCCCCATTCATTCTTGAAGCCCTCTTCTACAATCTTCTTCCACATAAGTTCCGAAAGAAGATCTCCCTTAAAGCCAGGGCAATAATATTCCCCCTTTGTTATTCTATGAACTATCTCATAAGGCATCAAACCATTTGCATTAAGCTTACCCTCTCCCAGGAATACCTTTTCAAGGTATTCTGCTCTTCTATCAAGGTCATGGCGCTCAAATGCCTTGTCATATTTCATATTTGCCTTTGCAGGAACTGTTTCGTAGTTAATTTCTGTCCATGCAGATTCAGACATCTTTGTTTCTACGACATTTCCATAAGCTCTGAGCTTTGCGAGAGTCTTTCTATACTCCTTTGGCGACATCTTGAAATGCTTACAGAGCTTCTTGGCATATTCCTTTGTAGCGAACGATGAAGTATTGATGCTTGGAAGCCACTTTGCAAGAAGTGATACCTGCTTTCCTTCTTCCATAGCTTTGATGTCTTTAAAAAGCTGCTCCTTGTACATTGCTGCTACATCACCGGCAAGTGAAGTATCAAGCAATACTAGAGCATCATCATATCTTCCATATTCAGGAACATACTTAATAACTGCCTGTGCAATCTTAGGCTGAGAAACAGCAAGATATCGAAGACACACTCTGAAGGTTCTTCTCTCACCCATTCCCTCAAGGATATCTCTTAAGAAAAAGAGCCATTTAACAGCATACATAGGTGATTCATGATATGCCTTTATAAATTCTTTAACAATATACTCCTCATCTCTGCCTCTTAAGGAAGAAACTATAAAATTAAGATCAAGAAGCGCCTTTGTAGTTGTTCTATATCCCGTAGCACCATTTTCGGTAACAGATTTGTTATTATAATTCTTTGCAAAATGAACCGCATGTGTTCCAGTAGTATCTACTGCAGCAATCTGTTCATCCATATGTTCACCATCAAACCAAAATGCTCTTTTCATAGGTTCCTCCTTATATTTTAAAACACTAGACACTTTGTTTTAGAACGGGATTTTTATCCCGACGCTGTTATAAGCCTTAAAATTATTCATGTAAAATTTCTGCTGTAAGTGTCTATTCGTTTGTAAGTTCTTCCAGACGCTGTTTCTCATTTGGACTTATCATCCAAAGAATATTATCCTCTAATATTTTATCTGCTTGTTATCTGCTGTAAGCGCCTGTATTAAATTGTATATTCATCATACATATGAAGAAATCCGAAGTCGAGCAACCAATGGTTCACAAGAATTAAGCCCCTTTTGCTTCCGCCATTATTGCATTAAAGTTCTCACAAAACTCCTGATAATCTCCATATCCTCTGAGAATCATTTTGTTGTACATTTCCGATAATGCCTTCAGAAAACTCTGCTCATATTTCTTTCTGATTTTGCAACTAATAATCCTATATCTCGAATCGTCTCTTACGAACTCTCCTCCAAACTTAACTGGAACCTTATGTTTTATAAAAAGCTGATCTGCCAAATATTCATCACAGTCAAGAAATACATAAGAGCTGCTGAACGGAGAGAATGTTTTTAATTTCAAATAATTCTAAAATATACTACCTCCCGCGTTTTTTTAATTGTAACTTCAGGTAACTCAGTAGTCGAGCAACCAGTGGTTCACGCCGCTATACACTCCCATAAACGACTTGAAGAGGACACAAGGTCCTCTTCAACTAACAGCTCCATTGGGCTTACATTATACAAAATTGCTAAGGCTACAAGGTTGTCGGCCTGTGGATAGCATTTTCCAGCTTCCCACTTATACACGGCCTGGGTTGATTCAAAACCCATGTACTCCA
>JAXELM010000027.1:0-3671 GCA_034100525.1 Agathobacter sp. | reverse complement strand
ACTCTGGGGGAAGGGGCTTTCGTGATTAAAAAATGATTTGAGGGGATAGTAAAATATTTTGTAAGTGCTTCCGCAGTGTTTAGAGGCTCTTAATAATTCGTGTGTAATCAGCTGGGAAATTGCCACGGACGGCAATTTCAGTGAATATGAGCCAGGACGGCGAATATGAGCGACAGCGTCACTTATAGATATACCTGAAGAATTATTTAGAGCCTCTTAACACGAGGACATAAAAGCACAAAATATATTACTATCCCCTCAAATCATACATACAACTACAATAGCCCCTTCCCCCAGAGTGCTTCGACTCATGTCTGCGATAACCTGAAAAGCGGTTGCCCGCTCCCACGAGCTAAACAGAAATTACACTAAACAGGAATTAGTCAGCTGTGGAAGCTTCGTATGCTTCGCGACATGCTTTTGCAAGCTGGTCTCCGCAGGATGTGTTTTTAAATCCGCATTTGATACCGGCTATTTTTTCCTCGACCTGTTCAACTGTAAGTCCGTCAACAAGCTTTGGAATTGCCTGAAGATTTCCGTTGCATCCTCCTGTGAATTTGACATTGTGTACGACATTGCCGTCTAATTCAAGCTCGATAAGTGTAGAGCATGTTCCTTTTGTTTTATAAGCGTATGAAAACATAGTATCCTCCTTCGTTATTGTAATATCTGACTGTTAGTATAACACATAAACCGGGGGAGTCTGCAATATGTTTACAAAAAGTTAATAAAACATTTATAGCTAAGAGTTGTGAAATGGCGATAGAAGTGGTAAAATAGCAATATTGTGAGCCCGTGTTTATGGGAAATGTTGTGTGATAGGAGATTTTTATGAGTGCAATAACCAAACTTTTTGGTACCCACAGCGAAAGAGAATTAAAGAGAATTTATCCGATTGTTGATAAAGTAGAATCTTATCAGGAGACTATGCATGGATTGTCGGATGATGAATTAAAGGGTAAAACTAAAGAATTTAAAGAGCGTCTTGCAAATGGCGAGACATTAGATGACATACTTCCGGAAGCATTTGCGACAGTCAGAGAGGCTGCACTTCGTGTGCTTGGAATGGAACATTACAGAGTACAGATTATAGGTGGAATTATTCTTCATCAGGGACGTATTGCGGAGATGAGAACTGGTGAAGGAAAGACACTTGTATCTACTTTGCCAGCATACCTTAATGCATTAGAGGGTAAAGGTGTCTGCGTGGTAACAGTCAATGACTATCTTGCGAAGCGTGATGCTGAATGGATGGGACAGGTTCATGAATTTTTAGGACTTACAGTCGGTGTAGTTTTAAACAGTATGGACAATGATGAGAGACGCGCAGCTTATAATTGTGACATTACATATATTACAAACAATGAACTCGGTTTCGATTATTTAAGAGACAACATGGTTATTTATAAAGAGCAGCTTGTACAAAGAGGTCTGCATTATGCCATTATCGATGAGGTCGATTCCGTGCTTATTGATGAGGCAAGAACACCACTTATCATTTCAGGACAGAGTGGTAAATCTACTAAGCTGTATGAGGCATGTGATATTCTTGCAAAACAGTTACAAAGAGGTGAGGATATTCCTGAGTACTCTAAGATGGATGCAATCATGGGAGTTGAGCAGGAAGAGTCTGGAGATTTTATTGTCAATGAGAAGGACAAGGTAGTTAACCTTACACAGCAGGGAGTACACAAGGTTGAGCAGTTTTTCCATATTGACAACCTTGCAGATCCTGAGAATCTTGAGATTCAGCACAATATTATCCTTGCGCTTCGCGCTCATAATCTTATGTTCAGAGATCAGGATTATGTTGTAAAAGATGATCAGGTTATGATTGTTGATGAGTTTACAGGTCGTATTATGCCGGGACGTAGATATTCTGATGGACTTCATCAGGCTATCGAAGCAAAGGAGCATGTAAAGGTTAAGAGAGAGAGCAAGACACTTGCTACAATCACTTTCCAGAATTTCTTTAACAAATTCGATAAGAAAGCAGGTATGACAGGTACTGCTCTTACAGAGGAAAAAGAGTTCAGAGATATCTATGGAATGGACGTAATTGAGATTCCTACTAACCGTCCGGTTGCCAGAATTGATCATCAGGATGCCGTTTACAAGACTAAGAAAGAGAAGTTCCGTGCAGTAGTTGAGTCTGTAAAAGAGGCTCATGCCAAGGGACAGCCGGTACTCGTTGGTACAATTACAATCGAGACATCAGAGCTTTTAAGTGGAATGCTTAAGAGAGAGGGAATCCAGCATACAGTACTTAATGCCAAGTTCCATGAGCAGGAAGCAGAAATTGTTGCATTAGCAGGACAAAGTGGAGCAGTTACAATTGCTACAAATATGGCTGGTCGAGGAACTGATATTAAGCTTGATGATGAGGCAAAAGAAGCTGGAGGTCTTAAGATAATAGGTACAGAGAGACATGAGTCACGCCGTATTGACAATCAGCTTCGTGGACGTGCAGGACGTCAGGGTGATCCGGGTGAATCACAGTTCTTCATCTCATTAGAGGATGATCTTATGAGATTATTCGGTTCTGAGAGATTAATGGACGTATTTAATGCTCTTGGAGTACCTGAGAATGAACAGATTCAGCACAAGATGCTTACATCGGCTATAGAGAAAGCTCAGGAGAAAATCGAGAGTAACAACTTTGGTATTCGTAAGAATCTCTTAGAATATGATCAGGTAAATAATGATCAAAGAGAAATCATATATGCAGAGAGACGCAGTGTACTTGATGGTGACAATATGCGTGATGCTATTTACAAGATGATTCAGGAGCAGGTTGAGGCAGCTGTAGATACATGTATCTCATCTGATATACCAAAGGCTGAATGGGATTTACATGAATTAAATGAGTTACTTCTTCCAATTATTCCACTTGAGCCTGTAACACAAGTTACCATAGACAGCATCAAGTCAAACAAGGAATTAAAGCAGTATCTTAAGGAAAAAGCAGTGCTTCTCTATGAGGCAAAAGAGACTGAATTCCCAGAAGTAGAACAGTTTAGAGAGATAGAGCGAGTTGTACTTCTCAAAGTAATAGACCGTAAGTGGATGGATCATATTGATGATATGGATCAGCTCAGACAAGGTATTGGATTACAGGCATATGGTCAGAGAGATCCTCTTGTAGAGTACAAGATGGCAGGATTTGATATGTTTGATTCTATGATAGCTGCTATTCAGGAAGATACAGTAAGACTTCTGTATCATGTTCAGGTAGAGCAGAAGGTAGAGCGTGAGCAGGTTGCCAAGGTGACAGGAACCAATAAGGACGAAACTGCCAAAACAGCTACAAAGAAAAGAACAGAAGCAAAGGTTTATCCAAATGATCCATGTCCATGCGGAAGTGGAAAGAAGTATAAACAGTGTTGCGGTAGAAGATAAATACAATTGACTAATCATATGATTTGAAAAGAGGCTATTCAGTTGAATGGCCTCTTTTCTGTGGTTTATTCAACTTCTTGTTTGTCGAGGTGGGGGCGGCAACCGCTTCTTAAACCTTTGATGACATGAGTTGATACTATTTGTGTGGATGGACCGTTTTAGGTATATATGATTTGAGGGTATGTTAATACATTTTGTGCGTTTATGTCCTCGCGTTAAGAGGCTCTAAATAATTCGCCAGGGTTGTCTATAAGTGACGCTGTCGCTCATAT
>JAXELM010000007.1:0-2625 GCA_034100525.1 Agathobacter sp. | reverse complement strand
ATAAAGAGGGAAAGATTATGACATTTGATGAAAGAGTAAGTAAAGCAATTGATATTATTTATGTAAATAAAGAATTTAACAGAGCACAGGAAGCATTAGAATTGTTACAGTCAGCAGCTGATGAGGGAGATGCTGATGCATATTACTTCCTTGGAAGATGTTATGCTGGATATGAATTTAGAGATGAGAGATTTAATTTTGAAGTAGATGATGCGAAGACAGAAGAGTGTTTCAATAAGTGCATCGAGATGGGAAGTGCAGTTGGTATATTAGGAGTAAAGAGACTTAGGTTTGAGCCGGCTTGTGGTACCTTTCTTATGCCACCATATAATTCATTTCGTGAGGTTTGGGATGCAGTGTGCAGGATGGCTCTTGAAGGAGAGGTATTCTGTGAGCTTTTAATTGCTAATGCATATTATTATGGAGATGCAATAGAACTCATGGAAATTGATATGACAGGCAAAAATGAGGCACAAGTTAATGATATTCTTAGAAAGATGGCATTTGCTGCAAGAGATATTTATGAAGATATTTACAGCAAAGGAATGCTTATGGCATATCATAATTACAAGGATTTGGTATTGTCCGGAGATTATGGAATGCCAATAACAAAGGACAGATATAAGTGGCTGAAGAAATTATGTGCAGCACAGGGAATAGAGATATAGAGTCGTGTCAAAGCGACTCTTTTTTGATTATTTTATATAAATAAAAATAATACTAATGGAGCAAAGAAGAGTATGAGCAAAATAATATTTTTTGATATAGATGGAACTCTCTGGGACGAGAAGTGTTATATTCCAAGTAGTACTAAGGAAGCAATAAAGTTATTAAAGGAGAATGGTCATCTTGTTTTCATATGCAGTGGAAGAACGAGATGTTTTATCCCTGAAGGTGAGCTTCTTGATTTGGGATTTGACGGTCTGGTGTGCGGTTGTGGAACTCATATAGAAATGGATAAAAAGGATATTTTATATAAGAGGCTGGATAATGAAGCGATAGGTGAAACTATGGATTTTTTGTATGAGATTGATATGCCGGTTGTGCTTGAAGGCAAGGAATATTTATATATGGATGCAGACAGTGTAAGCCGTGACGTATATGGAAACGCTCTTCTTAATAGTATGGGAAAAAAGGCAAAGTCGATAAAGGAAAATTGGGGACAATGGGAAGCCAGCAAATATAGTGTGCTTTTATGTGGGAAGGATTATAAGCAGTTATATGATAAATTCAAAGACAAATATGAATTTCTGATTCATGGTGACATTGTTATAGAAATGGTGCCAAAGGGATATTCAAAAGCTACAGGTATCATGTATTTGTGTGATAAGCTTGGAATTAATATAGAGGATACATTTGCTTTTGGAGACAGTGCTAATGATATAGAGATGCTTAAGAGAGTTGGCTGTGGAATTGCGATGGGAAATGGAACGGATGATGCCAAAGGTGTGGCTGATTATGTGACAGATACCCTGCATGACGATGGAATATACAATGCCTGCAAGCATTTTGGGTTGATTTAGGATATTGTATATGGCAAATATTTGTATGGATGATGAAACTGAGAAATATAAGGGGATTATTATATTTGTGTGATGGAACAATGGGGGAACAACCTAAGTAATATTGAGTTAACATCTGAAATATTATATACAGAAAGGGAAGTGTTATGCCAAATGATGATAAACACAGTAGTAGAGCCTGGATGTGGGCATGTATTGTGCTTGTAAATATCCTGATATTTGTTCTATATGAATTAGTGGGAGTTTGTGCTACTGCATACTTCAAGCAGGATATGAAGAAGAATGCTCCGATAGAAATTGAGGAGGGGCAAATCGGGGGCAAAGTGCCATATGAATTGGTAGATAATAAGGAAGGTCCACTTATAACTACATATGAACAGATGCTTGAACAAAAAGATAAGTTTTATTGTGATTATAATCTGCTCAAAACTTGTGTAGCATTTAGTGATACACTCGTATGGGATGTTATAGAGTTCGAAGAAGGGATTGTAGTCCCGGTATTATGTAATACATCCAGTTTACAGCGAAGCAAGTACAGTGGCCATTCATATACACCATATGGTACAGTGGTTGAAGAACCTTGTGAAATTGTAGATGAAATAAAAGAAGAATATCCGGATAAGCAAGTGATTAGTGAATTATATATAGATATGGATGGCGGTTCGAGAAATAGTCTTAGAAAAAATATAAATCCAGAGTCAAAAATGAAGGAATATGTAGAGGAAGCAAAGGATTTTACATTGGGAATACTGGCACTTCTGGAAATTCCATTAATATTGCTTACACATTGGATTTTATTTATTTTGGGAATAGCACCAGGGCTGTTTTATGAACCATATATTTATAAAAAAATTCATAAGGAAGAAGAAAAATATTAGTGTAATCAGTGCATATTTAGTTGGCAAATATAAACTGCATGTTTATTTTATAAAAAAAATATAAAAGGGATTGACAAAATAAGGGTCGAGAACTATTATTATCCTATCGGTTAGCACTCGAACAAGATGAGTGCTAATAAACAAAGTTTCAAGGAGGCAGTAAAATGAAGTTAGTACCATTAACAGACAGAGTAGTATTAAAACAGTTAGAAGCTGAAGAGACA
>JAXELM010000205.1:0-5148 GCA_034100525.1 Agathobacter sp. | reverse complement strand
ATATCTGTTACTATATTACTTTGAGTAAAAATATTTGTCAAGCTATAAAATCGTAAACGTCTGTGCTTCTGATTTAAGTTCATCCGCAACAACCGCAAAGCCTTTGCCGGCATCTCCGGCTCTTCATCTCGCCTGCGAGATCCCCATAACATGATTATCAGAAATCTCTGTACTTGCACTCATGATTCGATCTGCACTGTTTAGTCCGACTATTCCAAGAATAATCATAGTACTTTAGCTTCTTTTCGTCTATCAGAATTTCAGAAAAATTTCGTAACGTTTTTGAGCTAAGTCAGTGCCCTGATTAAACTGTTATACACAAAGGCTCTCATGCCCTCATCCCCCAGTGAGGAGTATCTAAATTCATTTGGTCCCATAACAACAAATGCATATTCAACCATTGCTGTCAAAAGTGCAAGACTTCTTTTTCCAACATCCTTTTCAGTGAATGCTCCCTTCTCATATCCTTCTTCCATGAACTTATCTATAAGCTCATATACATATTTGCTTGCCTCTATTCCAAAGCTCTGGCATCCGCTATCTTCTCCATTAGGATGGCACGGCGGCATTCCTACACTTTTGTTCATAAGTTGCGAGAACATCTGGTTATATTCTTTGTTCTCCTTTATCCAATCCATTATTTTGTAACATCGTTCCTTGAAATCCTCAGGCTCAAATGCAGACATAGCAAGCATCTGCATTTTCTTGCAATAATCATACATAAGAGCATTCGCAATTATCTCTTCTTTTGAAGAAAAATATTCGTATGCCGTACCTTTTCCGATACCGGCTTCTGCAGTAATATCCTGCACTTTTATCGTAGAAATATCACGCTGCTGCCTGATAAGCTCAGACACGGCCTCAAACATAAGCCGCATCTTATCAGGCGGATTTTTCATATTCTCAATTTTTATTTCCATATCCTTTTCCACTCTTGACTACATCGTTAAATCATAATACTTCATCATCAACCATGCTCTTTTCACGATTGAATGCATCATAGATACATGGAATTACTATAAGCGTAAGAATAGTACCATATACAAGTCCACCGATGATTGTAATCGCCATAGGCTTCATCATCTCTGAGCCATCGCCAAATCCTACTGCTGATGTTGACATTGCCAGAATTGTTGTAAGCGCAGTCATGAGAATAGGACGAACTCTTGTCTTACCCGCATCTATGACAGCCTCATGCTTACTCATTCCAGCTCTTCTTGCCTGATTGATATAGTCAATAAGAACAATACCATTATTAACTATAAGACCAGCCAGCATTATAAATCCAAGCATTGCGATAACACTTACTTCCTGACCTGTGATAAAAAGAGCTATAAAACCACCCGTAAAGGCAAGTGGAATAGAGAACATTATGATAAATGGTGACAATAATGACTGGAACTGTGCAACCATTATCAGGTAAATAAATACTACTGCAAGTAAGAGCATAAGCATCATCTGTTCCATAGAATCATTGATTGTCTCATCTTCACCCTTCATAGTCACTGAATATCCCTCAGGAATATCAAGTTTATTTATCTGTTTTTGAACTTTATTACTTACAAGTGTTACGTTGTGGTCCTCATCGATTCCACATGATACAGTCAGATATCTCTGCTGTGAATCTCTGCTGATTGTACTGAGTGTTGTAGTCTCTTCCATCTTACAGATTTTGGTGAGAGGAATTTCCTCCTCGTTACCTTCATCATCAGTATGTGTAAATGTAATCTTCTTTATGTCCTCAAGTGTAACATCTGACTGTTCTTGCGTCTTTAGGTAAACTGCATAATCCTTTATGTCAGTAGATATCGTGGTTGTACTGCTGCTTGATGCCATTTTCTCTGCTACAAGCTGATAAACCTGAGCCACTGTATATCCGTATTCTGCTGCTTTTTCTTTATCTACTATGATTGACCACTGTGGTGTTGCTTTGTCAAGTCCGTCATTTACTTCTATGGCACCCTCTGTCTGCTCAAGTATTTCTGCGACATCCCGGGCAAGCTTTTGTATCTTCTCAAGATCATTTCCTTTTACCTGAATTGACAATCCTGAACCAAAGAACGCTGAATAATCATTTGATGATAAATCCGTAGTAATCTTGCAGTCCATATCCTTAGTTCTCTCAATTACTTGGTCGGATATCTCTTCCACAGTAACATCACTTTCTTCATCAAGAAGTATGTACATTGATACAGATTCAGCACCGCCACTCATCATATTCATAGTCGAATTTCCACCTGCTGTTGCACCGATTGTATCAATTCCCTTAATATCAGATATCTTCTCAATCACCTGATTTGACAAGTCTGTTAGTTCATTAAACTTAAGTACCTGGTCATCCTTTGCTTCAATTGTCACTGACAACTGATTAGTCTCCATGTCCATATCCATGAAATTAAATCCCTTTGACACAGATGCATAAGCGGACACAACAAGAAGAATTATTGATAAAATAAATACCACTGGCTTGAATCTGAGACACACCTCAAGGATTCGGCCATATACATTCTTAAAAGCCTCAAACCAAGGATGCTTAATAGCTCTTGTCTTTTTCAATATACCTGATGCTGTAGCCGGCACAAATGTAAGAGCGATAAGAAGACTCGCACCAAGTGTGAATGCTATTGTAAATGCAAGGTCCACGAAAATCTGTCTTGTAATTCCATCTGTAAAAATGATTGGTGCATATACACTTACAGTTGTAAGTGTTGATGCAAAAATAGCTCCTGCCACCTGATTTGCGCCTTCTACAGCTGCTTTTCTGACAGAATATCCCTCACTTCTTAATCGATAAATATTCTCAATTACTACAATAGAGTTATCCACCAGCATTCCTATACCAAGCACAAGACCTGACATTGAAATAGTATTTAATGTAATATCTGTAAAATACATAAGTACGATTGCAACAACTACAGAAAGTGGAATCGAGCATGCGATAACAACTGTAGGTTTAAAATCCTTAAGGAAAATAAACAATACTATGATTGCAAGTATTCCACCGACAACCATATTCTGCACTACACTGTCAACAACCAAATCTATGTATATACCCTGATTCATAAGTACAGTAAGATGAAGCTTATCATTTTCTTTTTCCAATGAATCAAACCTATCAAGAATTCTGTCTGTGACATCTCCAGTAGAATAACCTGTCTGCTTCTCCATAGACAATGTAATTCCAGGATTTCCATTTATAATGGCATATGTCTCATCTGAGTTGTCTGTAATCTCAATATCCGCAACGTCTGACAGTTTTATTGTATCAACACCATCTAAGCCCATATCTGTAAGCACGAGCTCCTTGAGCTCATCCACTGATGCAACATCGTCTCCAACTTTTACAAGATATTGTGTATCTCCGTCATAAACATAGCCTGCTGGCATATCAAAATTCTGAGCTACCAATAGTCCTGATAATGTATCCATAGTCAAAACATTGTCAAGATTTGCCTGATCTAAAGCCTCACCCTTTGAAGAATCAAGTGTCTTTTGCGCATCCTCAAGACTAGCCTCTGCTGTTGCAAGCTTAGCTGCTGCTGAATTAGTCTGAAGTGCTGCAAGTGCTGCATTTGAATTAAGTGTTGCAAGTGCATCAGATATTGACTGCTTACCTGTTGCCACCTGCTCAAGTCCTTCTTCTATCTGCTTTATACCAGAATTAACCTGCGTCAGTGTTGATGCAATTGTTTTTGCTGCATCAGGAAGGTCTTTGTATGTCTCAACTTTTATTCCAAGTGCACTTAAATCCTTAAACTGCTTTGCTATTTCTTTATTTGCAGCATCAAGCTGTGCCTGCATTTCAGAAACATCAACCCCCATTGCCGCGTACTCTTCTATTGCACTCTCGAGTGAAACAAGTCCTGCATACTCATCAGATGCGATAAATTCGTTTATTGCTTTCTGGATTGCTACAAGTGATTTCTTCTGCTTCTTAAGATCCGATAATTTCTGTTTTAAATCCTCTTCTGTTTCAAAAAGCTTATCTTTTTGTTTATTTAGTTCATCGTATCCCTTTGATATCTTGTCTGTGGCATCATCCAAAGAATCCTGTCCTTTTGAGACCTCTGCACTTGCATCATCTATTTCTTTTTGTGCATCGCTGAATTTCTTCTTTATTGCAGTCTCAATTTTTTCATTTATCTTTGCAATTTTATCTTCATTTAAAGTAACTTCAACTTTTTCCTCTAATGCTCCAGCTGAACTTACAGATGCAACTCCTTCGATACTCTCGATTGCAGGTATTAAGTCATTCTCCACATAATCTGTTATTTCAGCTTCTGACATTCCCTCCATATCAACTGCTGCCATCATTACCGGAAGCATATCTGGATTGATTTTCATGATAATAGGTGAACCAACCGAATCATCCCATGATGCTTTTAACTGATCCACTTTCTGCTGTATCTCAATTACAACCGAATCCATATTGGCGTTCTGTTCATACTCACACGTTACAATTGAGTAACTGTTATATGATATTGACTGAACATTCTTAATATTCGATGTCGTCGCCATCGACGCTTCAATAGGTGCCGTTACTTCTGATTCTACTTCCTCCGGACTTGCCCCAAGGTCTGTCGTAATAATCAGCGCATACTGAAAACTCATATCCGGAAGAAGGTCTGTCGTCATCTTCGACAAAGACACAATTCCAAGTACGATAACCAGTACAACACCTACTAATACGGTATACGGTTTCTTTACACTGTACCTAGATAACATAATATTTCCTCCTAGTCTTACTAACTGACCGACTGGTCGGTCAGTACATTCTAGATTATATACCCTGAATATCAAAATTCAAGTGAAAATACACTTGTTAATACTTTTTTTATATTCGTAAATTGTTGTTTGTCGAGTGGGGTGGCAACCGCTTCATAGGTTCTCGAGAACATGAGTTGAGGCACTATGGGGGATGGGACTTTCGTGATCTGAAAATGATTTGAGGGGATAGTAATATATTTTGTAAGTGCATCCGCAGTGTTTAGAGGCTCTTCTAGAAATTAGCCATTGAACACTTGCTGTTCAGTGGCGTAAGAACATGATTCGTAATGAGCAGGTCTCATTTTGCATAGCAAAATCTTCAAATAGACCTGCGAAGTAGCAGTTTACAGCAGGCTGTAAACTGCTATAAATTGCCATGGA
>JAXELM010000098.1:0-2402 GCA_034100525.1 Agathobacter sp. | reverse complement strand
AATCAGTGGCAATTTGCCACGGATGGCAAATTGAGTGAACAGGAGACAGGACGTCGACTGTGAACGACGCGTCCCTTTTAGAACACTTTACGCGAATTATCTAGAGTCTCTTGGAGCGAGGACCTAGCGAACAAAATATATGTAGGGCTATCCAATTTCCAAACAAACAAAAAATGCAAATTCTGCTATCCTTATTCTCTTCCTTGACCTTCACTATCCTGCGAAGCGGTTGCCCGCCCCCACGAGCTAAACAGAAATTATGTAGAAGAGAGGATGTGTATTATGATTCAGGATATTGCACCACATAATTTAGATATTGTTTACAGAGATGAACTGCCTAATTCAAAAAGCAGGATAATATTCATGTCTGGGAACAAGATATATGTAAAAGAGAATAATACAGAGATAGATTTTCCAATGTATATAGATACAAATTTGTTTGGCCATGATATACAGTATTTATTTTTGCTTGACGGGACAAGCTATTTCAGATGTCATATCGAAAAAATGGAACAGTTACAGACTTTATATGCCGCTGGGGATGGCACCTGGAAAACGCGCCACGAGCTTCGGGTTAGCAGACCGAAGGAGCTGACTTTTGTTGCCCTGACAGCGATGCATCTGGATGGCTGGTATGAGAAAAATAAATACTGTGGTGCGTGCGGTGCGAAGACTGTATATGACAAAAAAGAGAGAATGCTTCGCTGTCCTTGCTGCAATAATATGATTTATCCGAGAATTAATCCTGCAGTAATCGTGGCAGTTACGAATGGCGATAAGCTTTTGCTCACGAAATACAGAGACAGGGAATACAAGAAATATGCGCTTGTAGCAGGATTTACAGAGATTGGTGAATCGTTTGAAGAGACAGTACGCCGTGAGGTCATGGAGGAGACAGGTCTGAAAGTCAAAAATATCAGATATTACAAGTCGCAGCCGTGGGCCTTGTCAGATAATATTCTTGCAGGTTACTTTTGTGAAGTGGATGGCGATACAGATATAAAGATGGATAAGGATGAATTATCTGTGGCGGAATGGGTAGCAAAAGAGGATATCCCTAATATCATAGAGGAATTAAGTCTAACAAATGAAATGATTCAAAAATTTATTGTTGACAAAGCACTTTGATGAATGTATAGTGAAATGGTAGGAATTGAAAAAGAGGTGTAATATGAAGATATCTACAAAAGGAAGATATGCTCTTCGACTAATGATTGATTTAGCGATGAATGGTGGAGGAGACCCAATAAGTCTTAAGGATGTCGCGAAGCGACAGGGAATTTCAGACAAATATCTCGAGCAGATTATTTCTGTTTTGAATAAAGCGGGATATGTAAGAAGCATCCGTGGAGCTCAAGGAGGATACCTGCTGAAGAAAGAGCCGGCAGAATATACAGTAGGGATGATACTTCGACTTACCGAGGGAAGTCTTGCTCCGGTTGCGTGTATCGAGGATGATGAGATTGTATGTGACAGAAAGGATTTATGTGTTACTTCGATTTTGTGGAAAAAGATAAATGACGCAGTAAATGATGTCGTAGACAATATTACTCTTCAGGATCTCTGCGATTGGCAGAATGAAAAGAACGGACAGTACATTATATAAGCAGAAAGAAGGTAGTAAAATGAGCAAATTCATATATTTAGACAATGCTGCTACAACACAGACATATCCGGAAGTAGTGGATGCTATGCTTCCATTTTTTACAGAGCATTATGGTAATCCGTCTGCTGTATATGGTTTTGCAGATGTTGCAGAACAGGCTGTAGATGCGGCAAGAGGCAAGGTTGCTGATATAATTGGGGCAAAGAAAGAAGAAATCTACTTTACAAGTGGTGGTTCAGAATCTGACAACTGGGCACTTAAAGCAACTGCTGAGGCATACAGCGCAAAAGGAAAACATATTATCACATCCAAGATAGAACATCATGCTATTTTGCATACAGCACAGTGGCTGGAGAAAAATGGCTATGAAGTGACATACTTAGATGTAGATGAGAATGGTATTGTAAAGCTTGATGAATTGGAGGCGGCAATCAGACCGGATACAATTCTCATCTCAATCATGGCAGCGAATAACGAAATAGGAACTATTGAGCCGCTTAAGGAAATTGGCGCAATTGCCAGAAAGCATGGAGTGCTTTTTCACACAGATGCTGTCCAGGCATTCGCACATATACCTATCAATGTTGATGAGATGAATATAGATATGCTTAGTGCCAGCGGTCACAAAATCAACGGACCAAAGGGTGTCGGCGTGATGTATATCAGAAAAGGCGTAAAGATACGCTCCTTCATACACGGCGGTGCTCAGGAGCGTCAGAGACGTGCAGGTACACACAACGTTCCTGGAATTGTAGGGTTAGGAAAAGCAGTAGAAATCGCAGCAGCTGAAATGGAA
>JAXELM010000002.1:0-12907 GCA_034100525.1 Agathobacter sp. | reverse complement strand
GTAAGGGAATGTGTGGAGAAGAATCATGGATACACTAAAATCGAAGCGGAAGAAAGCAAGTTCAGAGTGTGGATTTGTATGGACAATTCAGGGATTTAGAATAGCAGTGGTAGATGACAGATTTGATTGGAGACTTAGGGTGAAAAGGGAGATTGCTCTTTTAGTAGGGAATAAAATACTAATAGATGAGTATGAGTCCGGAGAAAACTTTCTGAAGGAGGATCAAATATATGATTTGATTTTGCTGGATGTTGAAATGAAAGGAAAGGACGGATTTGAAACAGCCGCGATATATGCAGGAAAGCACAATAAATGTCTCATCGCATTTGTCACAAATCATACAGAATTCTGGAAAGAGGGATATAGAGTAAATGCATTCAGATATATTGAAAAAGATAATATTCGGGAGGAAATAGCGGAAATGCTGGCGACATGTCAGCGAATTTTTTCAAAGAAGAAGAAAATGTATGTCTCGGGACCCAAAGGAACGGATATAGAAATAAGGGTTGATAATATAATTTACATAGAAGCAAATAAGCCATATACAACACTTCACATGAAGCAGGGAGTCATAGATTCTAATGATCATATGGTAGATATTTTGAAAGAAGTAAAAGATAATGGTTTTATGCAGTGTCACAGGTCATACATAGTCAACTTTGATGAAATAAAAGAAATAGATGACAATATAATTTTTTTGAAAAATGGTGAGAGAATACAGATTAGTGAACGAAAAAAAAGAGAATTCATGAAGGGCTACATAAGTTACAAATTCAGTGTAGCGAACCAATAAAGAATATGTCGAAATAATACGATTAAAATTGTTTGAACCATGCATTAAGTCTCATTATAATAAATAGTAGTAAAGGAGGCTTAAGGATATGGAAAAGTTGCGATATATGATTTCAGATGCCGCAGCAGCGGTTAATGTCGAGACACATGTATTACGTTACTGGGAAGAAGAACTCGAGCTGTCCGTACCTAGAAATGAGATGGGACATCGATATTATACAAAAGAGAATATCAATGAATTTCTTAAGATAAAAGAATTAAAAGAACAAGGATACCAGTTAAAGGAGATAAAGAATATATTGCATGGAGGAGAATTACCGAAAGAGGTCACACCTCGTGCTGAAATCACTTCAGAAGTGAGAATGGAGCAATTTAAAGAGATAATGAATGACATAGTGGGACATGCTATATCACTAAACAATGAGGAGCTCAGCCAACAGATAGGGACAGAAGTGCAGGAGCGTGTTTTAAAAGAAATGAATTATCTGATGCGTGAACAGGAGGAAGCTTCAGAGGAGAGATATAAGAAGCTAGACAGTGCAATAAGAGGTAAAATGAGAAAAGGTGGAATATTGCCAAAAATTTTAAAAAAACCAATTCATGCATAAACGATTGTGCAAAACTAAGAACATAATGAAATTAACTTGAACTTAGCATACTATTGTACTAAAATAACAATTAAGCCAATATCGGCGAATAATGATCATTATTTTATAAGGAGGATTTCATTATGGCATACGTAATTAATGATTCATGCGTTAGCTGTGGAACATGTGCAGGTGAGTGCCCAGTAGGAGCAATCTCAGCTGGTGATTCTCAGTACGTAATCGATGCAGATGCATGTCTTGATTGTGGAACATGTGCAGGTGTTTGCCCAACTGGAGCAATTTCACAGTAATCTGCGAACATAAACAAAAGGAGACGACCGATGGGTTGTCTCTTTTTTTTACTATATTTCACAACCAAAATATTGTATAATGAACCTATGAAAACACAAATAATAAAAATAAATGAGAATAATATAAATTCAAAAGAGATGGAAGCGGCAGGAAAGCTTATTGCAGCAGGCGAGCTGGTTGCATTTCCGACAGAGACAGTTTACGGACTAGGAGGAGATGCGCTTGACCCGGAGGCTGCACACAAGATATATGCAGCAAAAGGAAGACCATCGGATAATCCGCTGATAGTCCATATTGCGGATTATGAAGATATATACAGAGTGGGAAAGAATATTCCAAAGCAGGCGAAGCTGCTTGCAGATGCGTTCTGGCCTGGACCACTTACTATGATAGTAGAGAAAAGTGAAAATGTACCATATGCGACCACAGGAGGAATGGATACTGTTGCAATCAGAATGCCAAATCATCCTGTTGCATTGTCGCTCATTAGAAAAAGCGGATGTCTTATAGCTGCGCCTAGTGCAAATACATCAGGAAGACCAAGTCCTTCAGAGGCAGGTCATGTCGAGGAAGATTTATCCGGGAAAATTGCAATGATAATAGATGGAGGAGCTGTAAGTATTGGAATAGAATCCACTATAATAGATTTGACCGAGAAGACACCGATGGTACTCAGACCAGGATATATAACACCACAGATGTTATCAGATGTGCTTGGGGAAGAAGTGATAATAGACCCGGGAATTATAGCAGCAGATGATACGAAAAAGCCAAAGGCTCCGGGTATGAAATATAAGCACTATGCACCGAAGGCAGATATGGTAATTGTCGATGGGGAAAAAGAAGCTGTAATCCAGACGATAAATAATAAAATACAAGCGGCTAAAAAAGAGGGAATAAAAGTAGCCGTAATTGCCACAGATGAGACTAAGTCCAGATATGATGCAGATATTGTTCTGTCAATTGGAAGTCGAAGTGAGGAGGATACCATAGCCAGACATTTGTACTCAATACTTCGGGAATGTGATGAGCTAAACGTAGAAGAGATATATTCAGAATGCTTTTCTACTCCAAGAATAGGACAGGCTATTATGAACCGGTTGTTAAAGGCAGCAGGACATCAGGTAATTAATGCAGTTGAACAAACAGATAAAAACTGTTAGAATTTGAGTATACATTAGTCAGGGGGAGAAATTGGTTATGAAATATAAGAGGATTATTTTTGTAGCTCAATCTGGTACAAGCAGAGAACCGATGGCAGCAGGAATAATGAAAGACCTGATTGTGGATTCAGAGGTAGAAATATTAGCAAGAGGACTGGTAGTTCAGTTTCCGGAACCGCTAAATCAAAAGGCAGAAGCCGTAATGATAAGTAACGGAATAGAGACAGAGGGCTTTACGTCAGCACAGTTTGACGAGAGTGAAGTCACACCGGATACTGTAATTTTTACTATGGAAACTGTTCACAGAGAAAGAGTATTAGAGAATTACACCACAGTCCTACCAGAGCAGATATTTGTTTTATCTGAATTTGTAGGAGATGAACTTGAGATATTAGACCCATATGGAGGACAACTTCCAAACTATGGATTATGTTATGAGAGTTTGCGAATGACAATCAAGAAATTAATAAAAATATTATACGAGGTAGAAGAGTAAAATGGCAAAGGTAGTTGTAATGGATCATCCATTAATACAGCACAAGATTGGAATCATGAGAAGAACTGACACGGGTTCTAAGGATTTCAGAAAATTAGTAAGTGAAGTGGCTATGCTTGAGTGCTACGAAGCAACAAGAGATTTAGAACTTGCGGATGTAGAGATTGAGACACCAATCTGCAAGGCGACAGTCAAAGAATTAAAGGGCAAAAAATTAGCAGTTGTTCCTATTCTCAGGGCAGGTCTTGGAATGGTTGAGGGTATGCTAGAGATGATACCTGCTGCAAAAGTAGGACATATCGGAATGTACAGAGATGAGAAAACAGCTGAACCGATAGAATATTACTGCAAGCTGCCAGCAGACTGTGCAAACAGAGAAGTATTTGTAGTAGACCCAATGCTTGCAACAGGTGGCTCAGCAGTTGCAGCACTTGATATGTTAAAGGAAAAGGGTGTCAAGAATATCCGTTTTATGTGCATAATCGCTGCACCAGAAGGAATAAAGAGACTGACAGAGGCGCATCCTGATGTGGACCTCTATGTAGGTGCGCTTGATGACCACTTAAATGAACAGAAATATATTGTGCCAGGGCTTGGAGATGCCGGCGATAGAATATTTGGAACAAAATAAATCATACTATGTGCGTAGGAGCAGTGCTTCTGCGCACAAATCATATAAAAAGAGAGGCGATACAGGAGGACATAAATATGGCAGGAACTAAAAGAGAGGACTACATAGGCTGGGATGAATACTTCATGGGAGTGGCAATGCTTTCAGCCAGGAGATCAAAAGATCCAAACACACAGGTGGGGGCATGTATAGTCAGTCCAGAGCATAAGATTCTTTCGATGGGATATAATGGATTTCCGACAGGATGCTCAGATGATGAGTTTACCTGGGAGAGAGAAGGAGATGATAACAAATATTTTTATTCAACACATAGTGAGCTCAATGCAATACTGAATTATCGAGGTGGAACTCTCGAGGGTGCAGCTATATATGTGACTCTTTTTCCATGCAATGAATGTGCAAAAGCCATAATACAGGCGGGAATTAAAGAGGTGGTATATGCCAGTGACAAATATGACGGAACACCATCTGTCGTTGCATCAAAGAAAATGTTTAATGCAGCAGGCATAAAGCTGCGTAGATATTCCAGCAAAGGGCATACTATACAATTGGAGCTGTAAAATGAGTAAAAAGAATAAAAAAGATGATATGCGATATGTCTGGGATGCGTTTATTATGGTATTTCAGTTTGGCATAAATATGCTTGTTCCAATATTTATTTGTACATTTTTAGGAGTTTGGCTTGGCAAGAAATTTGATATAAGCTGGATAGTCATACCACTATTTTTTGTGGGTGCAATAGCAGGTGGCAACAACATATATAAGATGTCAAAAAAATTTATAGATTCGCAGGACAAGAAATAGGAAAAATATCTTATTTTCATAGACTTTTTAGGGTAAAAAGAGGTATAATTTTATCTATGTTGAGAAGATTGAATGATGCGTTGCCAGGTCTGGTGGCAGGAATAATAATATATGGTGTAATCATACAGCTTACAGGCGTGTGGTTTGTTGATGACAAGCTGCGATATTCTGTTGGCTTATGGTATGGCATAATAATTGCAGTGGGAACTGCCATTAATCTTGCCCAGGTCATATATGATTCTGTTTCACTAGGCGACAGTGACCATGCCCGACGAAGAATAATTATCAAATCTCTACTCAGATATGTGGTGATAGTCATATTATTTTTCATATTGGGAATATTCAACTTTGGAAATTTGTTTACAGCATTTCTAGGTATGCTGGGACTAAAGATTTCAGCATACGCACAACCTGCATTGGGCAGGGTTATTGACAAATTAAAAGGGAGAAAGGAGGAGACAGAGTGAATCAAGCCATTTTACTTGCGGGTAATGCGGACAACATCGACTTTATGATACAAGGAATATTTTCTTTAAATTTCTTTGGTCAGGAAGTCTGGATAACAACATCTCATGCATGTATTTTGATTATCATGCTGCTTATGGTTATATTTGCCGTAATTGCCAATCGTAAGATAAAGAAGGCGAAGGCTTCAGACGTTCCGGATGGATTCCAGAATATAATTGAGCTGATAGTACAGATGCTTGATGGTGTAGTACAAGGTACAATGGGCAAATTTGCTCCAAAGTTCGTAAACTACATCAGTACAATATTTATCTTTATATTGATGAGCAACATATCAGGACTATTTGGGCTACGCCCACCAACAGCTGATTATGGAACAACACTTGCTCTTGCGCTGATTACGTTTGGAATGATTCATTACAACAAGATCAAGCATCAGAGTGCAAAGACTATCTGGAAAGATATGTGTTCGCCATTACCACCATGGCTTCCAATCTGGATGCCAATCAATCTTATCAGTGAAATAGCTGTTCCGATTTCATTATCACTTCGTTTGTTTGCAAACGTGCTTTCAGGAACTGTTATTATGGCACTGGTATATGGCCTGCTTAGAATAATCGCATTAGCATGGCCTTCAGTATTACATGTATACTTTGACTTGTTCTCAGGAGCAATTCAGACATACGTATTCTGTATGCTGACAATGACATATGTTACACAGGCGTGTGACACAGAAGAATAAAGGTTATATTTTTAAGGAGGATCTATATTATGGATATTACAGGACAGGATTTAATTAGAGCTTGCTCAGCAATTGGTGCAGGATTAGCAGTTATCGCAGGTATTGGACCTGGTATTGGACAGGGTATCGCCGCAGGACATGGTGCTTCAGCAGTAGGACGTAACCCAGGTGCACAGGGAAAGATTATGTCTACTATGCTTTTAGGTCAGGCCGTTGCCGAGACAACAGGTCTTTACGGACTTGTAATTGCGTTACTTTTACTTTTCGTTCATCCACTTGGATAAAATATTTGAAAAGGAAACGGAAAGGAGAGTTAAATGCTGTTAGCTACAGAACCATATAAGTTTTTATTTAATTTGGATGCGCAGCTTCTCTTCGATACGATTTTACTTGCAGTAGCAGTATTTTTCCTATTTTTACTTATGTCATATCTTTTATTTAATCCAGCAAGAAAGCTGTTAAAAGATAGGCAGGAAGGCATTGATAACGATATCAACGCTGCAAAAGAGGACAAGGAAAGTGCCGCTGCACTTAAAGCTGAATATGAGAGTAAGCTTAAAGAAGTCGACAAGGAAGCTGAAGTAATTCTTTCAGAAGCCAGACAGAAGGCTCTTAAGAATGAAAGCAAGATAATTGATGAAGCAAAGCAGGAAGCTGCCCGCATTATCAAGAGAGCGCAGGAAGAAGCTGAACTTGAGAAGAAGCATGCGATGGATGATATGAAGCAGGAGATGGTACAGATAGCATCTCTCATGGCACAGAAGGTTGTATCAGCTTCTATCAATACAGAGATTCAGGATACATTGGTTGAAGAGACACTTAAAGAGATGGGAGAGTCAACATGGCTAAGCTAGTATCTAAGACATACGGTGATGCATTGTTTGAACTGGCCCTTGAGAACAACCAGTTGGATTCTCTGTTAGAAGAGGTCAAGGCTGTTTCTTTGGCAATAGCCGAGAACGAGGACCTGACAAAGCTTATGAATCATCCGAAGATTGTTAAAGAAGAAAAGATCAAGGTCATCGAGGACATTTTTACAGGACAGGTATCGAGAGAGCTTGTAGGTCTCATGAGAATGATTGTGGAAAAAGATCATTATGATGAGATGGATAGTGTATTTGAATACTTTGTTGGCAGAGTAAAAGAGTACAAAAATATTGGTACAGCATATGTTACATCAGCCGTTGAGCTTACAGATGCTCAGAAGAAAGCGGTTGAGAGTAAATTGCTTGCAACAACAAAGTATGTAGAGTTTGAGATGCACTTTGACGTTGACGCCACACTTATTGGTGGCATGCAAATTCGAATAGGTGACAGGGTTGTAGATTCTAGTATTAAGAATAAACTAAATGACCTGACACGCGAATTATCTAGAATTACTATATAAAATTGAAAGTAGGTGAATGCGCTCCATGAATTTAAAACCAGAAGAAATCAGCTCAGTCATCAAAGAGCAGATTAAAAGATACGCTTCTCAGCTTGAGGTTGCAGACGTCGGTACAGTTATTCAGGTAGCAGACGGTATTGCACGTATTCATGGTCTTGAGAACGCAATGCAGGGAGAACTTCTGGAGTTCCCTGGAGAAGTTTATGGAATGGTATTAAACCTTGAAGAAGATAATGTTGGTGCCGTACTTCTCGGCTCACAGAAAAACATCAACGAGGGAGATACCGTTAAAACTACCGGACGAGTTGTTGAGGTTCCGGTTGGAGATGCAATGTTAGGACGTGTAGTAAATGCATTAGGTCAGCCAATTGATGGCAAGGGACCAATCAATACTAGCAAATATCGTCAGATAGAAAGAGTTGCATCTGGTGTTATTTCAAGAAAATCAGTAGATACCCCTTTACAGACAGGTATCAAAGCTATAGATTCCATGGTTCCTATCGGACGTGGACAGCGTGAGCTTATTATCGGAGATCGTCAGACAGGTAAGACAGCAATTGCGATTGACACAATTATTAACCAAAAGGGTCAGGGCGTAAAATGTATTTATGTTGCCATTGGTCAGAAGGCTTCGACGGTTGCTGCGCTTGTAAATGAGTTAGAGTCTTATGGTGCAATGAGCTATACAACAGTAGTTGCAGCTACAGCATCAGAACTTGCGCCACTTCAGTATATTGCTCCATATTCAGGATGTGCAATCGGTGAAGAGTGGATGGAGAATGGAGAGGATGTTCTTGTAGTTTATGATGATTTAAGTAAACACGCAGCAGCTTATCGTACACTTTCACTCTTGTTAAAGAGAGCTCCTGGACGTGAGGCTTATCCTGGAGATGTATTCTATCTCCATTCAAGACTATTAGAGAGAGCTGCTCGTCTTTCAGACAAGTTAGGTGGAGGATCGCTCACAGCACTCCCAATCATAGAGACACAGGCTGGTGACGTATCTGCATACATTCCAACGAATGTTATCTCTATCACAGATGGTCAGATTTATCTTGAGACAGAGATGTTTAACGCAGGTTTCCGTCCTGCTATCAACGCAGGTCTTTCCGTATCGCGAGTTGGAGGTTCGGCTCAGATTAAGGCGATGAAGAAGATTGCAGCTCCAATTCGAGTAGAGCTTGCACAGTACAGAGAGCTTGCAGCATTTGCACAGTTCGGATCAGAGCTGGATGCAACAACAGCAGAACAGCTGGCACAGGGAGCCCGTATCAAGGAAGTTCTCAAACAGCCACAGTATCAGCCAATGCCGGTTGAGAAACAGATTATAATAATTTATGCAGCTACAAAGAAATATCTTCTTGATATTCCAGTAGAAGATATCCTTCGTTTCGAGTCAGAACTTTTTGAGTTTATAGATACAAAGTATCCAGAGATACCGGAAGCTATCATAAATACAAAAGAAATTGATGAAGAGACAGAGCAGAAGCTTATTAAAGCAATCGAAGAGTGTAAAGCACAGTTTCGTTAGGAAAGTTGGTGATATAAATGGCCTCAATGCGAGACATTAAAAGAAGAAAAAGTAGTATTTCAAGTACTCAGCAGATCACCAAAGCGATGAAACTTGTTTCAACTGTAAAACTGCAGAAAGCTAAGACCAGAGCAGAAAAGACAGATCCATATTTCAATTACATGTATAAGACAGTAAGTTCAATGCTTGCTAAGAGTGGGAATATTAATCATCCGTACTTAAAAGCAGGGGATACTGAGAAAAAAGCAGTAGTTGTGATTACATCAAACCGAGGCCTGGCAGGAGGATACAATAGTAATATTGTAAAACTCATCACAGGCGGCGATTTTAACAGAGAAGATCTTGATATTTATGCCGTTGGAGGAAAAGGTGAAGAAGCTCTTTTGTCTAAAGGCTACAATATTGTAGAGAGCGCACCGGAGGTTATCGAAAACCCAACATATGAAGATGCGGCAGCACTTTGTCAGAAAGTACTTGATGCGTTTTCAAATGGTGAGGTTGGAGAAATCTATCTGGCGTATACTCATTTCAAAAATACTGTATCACAGGAGCCACAGCTTATTAAGATGCTTCCGGTGGAGATTGACCCGGAGGAGGCTGATGATACAGGTATAATGATGAATTATGAGCCAAACGAGGAAGAAGCTCTCGACATGATTATTCCGAAGTATGTAACGAGTCTGTTTTATGGTGCTTTGGTTGAATCACATGCCAGTGAGAATGGAGCACGTATGCAGGCGATGGATTCGGCAACAAGCAATGCAGAAGAGATGATAAGTGATCTGACACTTAAATACAATAGAGCGCGTCAGGGTTCCATTACGCAGGAGCTTACTGAAATTATTGCTGGTGCTAATGCGATTTCATAGGGTGGCGTAACCGCATGTAAGGTATCTTAGACGTTTATAGAAATAATTTGTAAGGAGAAAGAGAAAATGGCAGATAGAAACGTTGGTAAAATTACGCAGATTATCAGTGCCGTTCTGGATATTAAGTTTACAGAAGGTAATCTGCCTGAGATCAACGATGCAATAAAGGTTCCGCTTAAAGATGGCGGAGAACTTGTTGTTGAGGTTGCTCAGCATCTTGGTGATGATACAGTAAGATGTATCGCCATGGGACCAACTGATGGTTTGGTTCGAGGAATGGATGCCATTGCAACAGGTGCACCAATCTCTGTTCCAGTTGGAGAGAATACACTTGGAAGAATGTTCAATGTATTAGGTAATCCGATTGACGAGGTTGAACCGCCTGCAACACAAGAGAAATGGCCTATTCACAGACCAGCTCCAAAATACGAGGATCAGGCAACTTCACAGGAGATGCTTGAGACTGGTATCAAGGTCGTAGATTTGTTATGTCCATATCAGAAGGGTGGTAAAATCGGACTTTTCGGTGGTGCTGGTGTAGGTAAAACAGTTCTTATTCAGGAGTTGATTCACAATATCGCTACAGAGCATGGTGGATATTCAGTATTTACAGGTGTAGGAGAGCGTACACGTGAAGGAAACGACTTGTATTATGAAATGAAGGAATCAGGAGTTATTGACAAGACCACAATGGTGTTCGGTCAGATGAACGAGCCACCAGGAGCACGTATGAGAGTTGCTCTTACAGGTCTTACAATGGCAGAGTATTTCCGTGACAGAGGTGGAAAAGACGTATTGTTATTCATCGACAATATTTTCCGTTTCACACAGGCAGGATCAGAGGTATCAGCCCTCCTTGGACGTATGCCTTCAGCCGTAGGTTACCAGCCTACACTTCAGACAGAGATGGGTGCGCTTCAGGAGCGAATTACATCTACAAAGAACGGATCAATTACATCAGTTCAGGCTGTATATGTACCAGCTGATGACTTGACTGATCCAGCTCCAGCTACAACATTTGCACACTTGGATGCTACAACAGTACTTGAGCGTTCAATTGCAGAGTTAGGTATTTATCCGGCTGTAGATCCACTTGCATCTACATCACGTATTCTTGATCCTCGTATCGTTGGTAAGGAGCATTTCGAGGTAGCACGTGGAGTACAGGAGATTCTTCAGAAGTATAAAGAATTACAGGATATTATTGCAATCCTTGGTATGGATGAGCTTGGAGAAGATGATAAGCTCGTAGTAAACCGTGCGAGAAAGATTCAGAGATTTTTATCTCAACCTTTCAACGTAGCAACACAGTTCACAGGTCTCGAAGGAAAATATGTACCAATTACAGAGACAATCAGAGGATTTAGAGAGATTCTCGAAGGAAAGCATGATGATGTACCAGAAGCTTATTTCTTAAATGTAGGAAGCATAGATGAAGTTCGAGCAAAAATGAACTAGTGCCTAAATAAGGAGTGAGTATATGGCAGATAATATTTTCAAAGTAGAGATAATTACACCGGACAGGGTTTTCTTTACAGGAGAAGCAGATTTTCTCGAATTTACTGCTGAAACAGGAGACTTAGGTGTATACAAAAATCATATTCCAATGACAACAGTACTTGCGCCAGGACTTGTCACCATTCACAATGGTGACGAGGAAAAGGTGGCAGCAGTACATGCTGGATTTGCAGAGATTCTAGGAGATAAGGTAACACTGCTGGCAGAACTGGCAGAGTGGCCAGATGAAATTGACGAACAGCGTGCAATTGCAGCCAAAGAACGTGCAGAGCAGCGTCTGGCAAGCCATACAGAAGATATCGATGTAAAACGTGCAGAATTTGCACTTAAGAAAGCATTGATACGAATCGATGCCAAAAAATAATAAAATAAAGGCGACATCTGATTTTCATAAATCGATGTCGCCTTTTAAACTATTTCATCCATTGGACCTTTACCTCCGTATTCTATTAATTATTCCTTTAATCTTCTTCGCTTCTTCCCATCTACTTGATTTCGTTCTACCTATGACATTGGAGTTGTATCATATATTCATAATTGAGGCTGATACTAACTCATTTTTTCCTTTTTAGTTATGTCACGTTTTCCTCTTTAAATATTCTGAAACGAATGCACTTAGTATTTTGGTGGACCGTACCTCCTTCTTTAATTTTATCTTTTGTACTTTAACGATTTGTCTTTCGTTTGATAAGTTTATTATAACACCATGTTTTTAAATTGCAAGCACAATTTGTAAAAATATGTAGAATTGTGAAATAATTATAAAATGCATGGCAATGTATTGTGAAAACTTAACATAAAAGAATACGTATAGAGAAATAAAGTACTATAATTTGTCGCATAGACCATATTAATTATAAAGATTATAGTATAAAATATTAGTATCCTAAATAAATAGGAGGAAAATTATGGGAAAAACAAATAAAAGATTATCGTTTATAGTGGTGATGATGACAGCAATACTTTGGTTTGCAGTTGCACCACAGACAGTTAAGGCTGATGTCAACGTCAAAGAAATGGATATTGATGTGACAATTAGGGATGATGGTTCAGCAATAATTACGCAGGAATGGGATGCGTACACAGATGAAGGCACGGAATATTATTTGTACCAGAAAGACAGTGGGTATCTGGAGTTTTCCAATCTGAAAGTGTCAGACTCAAAGAAGACGTATGAGAATATTGGTGAGTGGGATGTCGATGCAGAATTTGATGAAAAGGCATATAAATGTGGTATCAATGAAGTTGGTGACGGTGTAGAATTATGCTGGGGTATCTCGGAATATGGAAAAAATCATTATATAATCACATATGAGCTGAAGAATTTAATCAGAGCGTACAACGATTATGATGGATGTCTGTACAGATTCGTAAATGCTGGCATGGATTTCTTTCCGACAAATGTAAATCTAACAATCCATCTTGAGGACAAAACTTCATTAACAGATAAAAATGCAAGAATCTGGGGATTTGGTTATGATGGTGATGTTGTTTTCTCAAATGGGCAGATTGTGGCAAAGACAAAAACAGCCCTCGAGGATGAAAGTAACATTACACTAATGATTTGCATGAACAAAGGCTTAGTAAAACCATCTATGGCAGTGGATGAG
>JAXELM010000247.1:0-2855 GCA_034100525.1 Agathobacter sp. | reverse complement strand
TCGGTGGTCAGTCACACGCCCCTGTGGGAAGTTGTAAGTACGAATCTTCTCTGAGCGGTCACCTGTTCCAATCTGACTACGTCTCAGCTCAGACTCAGCATCCTGCTTTTTCTGCTGTTCAAGGTCATACAGCTTTGCTCTTAAAAGTGCAAATGCCTTGTCCTTGTTCTGTATCTGCGACTTCTCTGTCTGACTGTAGATTACGATACCGGTTGGATAATGTGTAAGTCGTACAGCGGAGTCTGTTGTGTTGACACACTGACCACCGTTTCCTGACGCTCTCATTACATCGATACGAATATCCTTCTCATCTATTTCAACTTCAACATCCTCTGCCTCTGGCATAACTGCAACAGAACATGTAGATGTCTGAATTCGTCCCTGTGACTCAGTCTCTGGAACACGCTGTACACGATGTACACCTGACTCATATTTAAGAACTGAATATGCGCCCTGACCTGTTACCATAAAATCAACCGACTTCATACCACCGATTCCGGTTTCATCAGCCTCTAATGTCTCAACCTTCCATCGACGGCTCTCTGCATAGTGTACATACATACGATATATCTCAGCAGCAAAAAGAGCGGCCTCTTCTCCACCAGCGCCCGCACGAATCTCAACAATTACGTTCTTATCATCGTTAGGGTCCTTTGGAAGTAAAAGAATCTTGAGCTCTCCTTCTAACTCCTCAAGACGTGCCTTTGATTCATTCAACTCCTCTTTGGCAAGCTCACGCATCTCCTCGTCAGACTCTTCTTCAAGCATAGCAAGTGAATCATCAATGTTCTGCTTGCACTGCTTATATTCCTTATATGCCTCAACTATTGGTGCAAGGTCGCTTTGTTCTTTCATAAGCTTTCTGAACCTGTTTGCATCGTTTGCTACATCAGGTTCACTAAGTGTATTCATTAATTCTTCATAATGACGAAGTAAATCTTCTAATTTATCAAACATTTTTTCTTCCTCTCAATAATCAATCTATATATATTAATAACTTTATTCACCAATAATTCTTTAATGATTCTTTAATTCGCCGCAAACTACTCTGTCATTTCTGGCAAGGTCTTTTATCACGCGAACATTGTAATATCCTGCATATTTGAGCATATTAGACACATCCTCTCCCTGATCATTACCTATTTCAAATAAAATCCTACCATCTTCTTTAAGATAGTTCTTGCTTTCTTTTATTATTCTTCTGTAAAATTCCAATCCATCTTCACAACCGTCTAAAGCACTAATCGGCTCAAACTGTGCCACCTCCGGCATCAGTGTTGGAATCACTTCGCTTCTTATGTAAGGCGGATTAGATACTATCACATCAAATTTCTCATTTATATTTTCGAACAAATCGCTTCGTTCAAATTCTACATTCACTTCATTTAACTTAGCATTTTCTTTGGCAACTATAAGTGCCTGCTTTGATATATCGCAGCCAACCCCTCTCACATCACTTATGCTCTTTAAAATACTTATTATGATGCATCCCGAACCAGTACACATATCAAGAACCTTCATTCCCGGCTCTATAACCTTAAGAGCTTCCTCTACAAGTGTCTCAGTATCCTGTCTTGGAATCAGTACATGGCTGTTAACATGGAATTTGTATCCCATAAATTCCTGCTCCCCGGTTATATACTGAAGCGGAATTCTCTCCGTTCTTTTCTTAAGTACCGACTCATATTCCTTCAAATCGTCAGCACCGATTTCCTCATCCATATGCACATAAAAGTATGTCCTGTCTATTCTGCATGCCATCTCAAGTAATAGCCATGCGTCATTTTTTGCATCTACTATATGTGCCATGTCGAGAATCTTCTCCCCTAATGCATACGCCTCTCGATATGTCATAGATTATACCTCTTCTTCTTGCCATGCCTTCCAATCAAACACAGCCTCAACCGATGCGATACCTACCTCAATCATATCATCATCCGGTTCTTTTGTAGTAATTCTCTGCATCCAAAGTCCCGGCTTGCTAAGCAAATCAACAACAGGATTGTCGTATCTTCCCGCAAGTCTTATAAACTCATACGAAACTCCTGCTATAACAGGAATAAGCACAAGTCTTAGAACAAGTCTTAATGCCTTCGAATCAACTCTTATAAACATGAAAAAAATAATACTTATCAGCATCACTATAATTAGAAAGCTTGTCCCACATCTCTTGTGATGCTTAGAGCTTTTTCTGACATTCTCAACATTTAACTCAAGGCCATGCTCTATGCAGTTAATACATTTATGCTCTGCACCATGATACATGAACACTCTCTTGATATCAGGAGTAAGCGATATCAGAAATATATATGCCAAAAAAATCACTAATCTTATTATTCCTTCCAAAAGAGAAATCACTAAAACTGAAGATGTAAAACGCTGAAATAATGTAGATAAAAAATATGGCAGTGCAAAAAATATGGCAACCGCTAACACAACAGAAAAAACAACTGTACCTGCCATAAGAGCATCTTCTTGTTTCTTTTTCCTGCTCTCTTCTTCTGCACTCAACTCTTTATCTGCATCTTCCTCTTCTTCGAAAAAGGAAGCAGAATACATAAGCGTACTCATACCCAGATAAAGCGAATCTACAAAACTAAATACACCTCTGAAAATAGGTAATTTTCTGATTGCTTTGAACTTCTGTCCAAGATTGTAATCTTCTACTTTTATCTCTATCTCTTTATCCGGCTTTCTGACCGCAACGGAATACTTATCCTCATTTTTCATCATGATGCCTTCCATCACGGCCTGTCCACCAACACCTGAATATCTCATATATCGCTCTCCACAACTGTTAATATATCAGTCTCTTACATGAAGAAAAGGTTGAGATTTATCGCAACCTCAACCTT
>JAXELM010000208.1:0-7159 GCA_034100525.1 Agathobacter sp. | reverse complement strand
GGAAAAACCACTTTGCTAAAGCTTATGGTTGGGATTTTGAAACCCCAAAAAGGAGAGATAAAGTATGATGATAAATCTATAGAAGAAGCACTGGATACAATTGGGATTGTGTTTGATGAACCGTGTTTTTTCCCATACTTAACAGGATTGGAGAATTTGCTGTATTTTAATCAGAATGCAAGAATTAAGGTGGATGAAAATTTTATAAAAAGTTTGTACCACACATGGAATATTGGAGCTGAGGATATCCGGTACGGACAATATTCTCTTGGTATGAAAAAGAAATTGAGCATTGTTTTGTCGCTTATGAGAAATCCATCTTATTGGCTATTGGATGAGCCTTTTAATGGATTAGATATGGAAACGCAGCATATGTTGAAGTTAAAAATGACGGAAATGAAGAAACTGGGAAAGACAGTGATTTTATCTTCTCATAATATGAATGATCATATTGATATTGCAGACCATATTCTTGCTCTTTATGATAAGGAACTTAAATATTATTCTAATGTTTCAAGAAATTTGGGAGTTTTAGGGGAAAATATCTCAGTAGAAAAAATTATAAATGAATTGGAGGACAAAAATGGTTCGGGCAGAGTTTAAAAGACTATTTCATAAGAAATCATTTTATGTGTTATCAATAATATTGATTCTAATAATGGTCACATGGATTTTTTCTGTTTATTATGCTGGAGTTGAAGAATTAAAACAAGGGCTCCCTTATGAACAGACGCAACTTCGCTGTTTGGAACCGCAGAACATATTCAGACAGGTGCTGTTGCAGGTGTCATTGTCAATTGAAATTGTCCCATTCATTATTATGGGTGCGATTATAGTTTATGATGATCTGAAAGAAAAAACACTTCTTCAGATTGCAGTAATTAACAGAAATAAATGGAAGTATTTTATGAACAAGTATTTGATTCTGATGATATATAATTTAGTGATTCTGCTAATTTATTTTGGGATTGGAATCTCGTTTTCTTTTATGGCCTCGTATATTGATACGACTATGTGGAAAGAATTGTTTTCTCCATATCAGCTTGCTTCGTTTGTAATGTTTTGGCTGGGAATAAGTTTTTGGGGGATGGCGGCTATGGCAGTTACCTGTCTGACCAGGTCTGGGATTGGCGGAAGCTGTGTTGGTCTGTATGTACTTGCCGAGAGAATTTATTCCAGCACAACAGCGGTTACATTTCACAACCCGGTTTTGATGAAAATAAATGAGTTGTTACCATGGGAAAATTTTAATACTTTATTTGTATATGCGGGAAATTTAAATGATCTACTATCTGGACTGACAGAGGCAGAAAAGCTGATATATGCGTCCGGGCTGACAATGTATCAGTTGATCTCATATAATGAAACTATAGTTCCGTATCCGTATTTTAAAGGAATTATGCAAATAATTGGTGTATGTGTGATATTTATGCTACTGATAACAGGAATTTATCTTTATGGTTATCAGAGGTGTATAAGGAAATTGTAATTAGATAAGAGTGTATATTAAGAGAGTGTTTTTCGGTGGATGGATTGAGAAAGAAAAAGATAGTTATTGCAATTGTGTTTCTATGTGTTGCAATTGTATCGATAATGGTTTGTTTTAATAATATAGAGCAACGACATAAGAAAAATACATATGTAGAATGGGCAGAAGAAAAATGTGAGACTGTTTGCTATAACAATGCTGATTGCGTTATTGCGTATGTAAATCAGACCCCGATACATAGTAAAGATTTGCAGATTTATATGATAGAAAGTAGTATTGATAGAAATTACTTTCAAAAGTGTTCGCTTGATACTTGTTATCAATCGGAAAGCGTAATAGAGGACTCGTTTGAGAGGCTTGTTCTGGATTGTTTTTACTGTCAGTGGAGTGAAAACGAGAATTTGAAATCAGATGAAAAACTGAAAAATGAGGTCGAGCAAATACTTAAGATCGAGGCTGAATCGGACGCAGTTAATATTGCCGCTTGTGCACAGGTAAAGCTTAATCTGCGTGAACCATTTTCCCTTTGGTTTGAGGCACAATATGCACGCGATATGATAGAGCAGAAATATTATCCATATCATGCAAAGAGCGCAGATGAGGTTGGACAATATCAGTTTGAAGTGTTGTATAGGAATGCGTCTAAAACACAGATTTATATAAATGAAAATGCTCCTGAATGCTTAAAATCAGATGAATTGTGCAAGAGACTGGAAGAATACGGGTTTGATGTTTTAATTCCAAATCCATAGACATAGGAGTGTAGTTTTTTATTAAATTAATAATCATCCAGACATACTTTGTCACCCAGCATAATTCTAGTCACAAAAAGAGCTTGCGTCTCAGAAGTTCGAACTGTCCACTTTACTAAAGAAATACATCGATTTTCGATTTCGATGCAGGTGATTCCGGCAGGAGAAACACAACTGCCAGCATTGAAGTATGGCGAAGTTTTGGTGCCAAGCATTGGATTATGGGTATGACCCGTGATTAAAATATAGTCATTACACTCAGCCCATCTGGTTAATTTCTTCTCTGAAATTCTTTTAGTTCTATTGTTTTTTGACGCACTTGTAGGGTCAGGAACTCCGATTTTCTCCAAAGGTTTCCAAATGTATCGAACCAAGAATCGTGTGAATGGCCAAAGAGTGCTGTTGAAAAAATCTGCCTGATGTCCATGTATTAGAAAAATATCTTTGTAGCAACACTCATCATTAAGAACTATTCCAGGGTAGAAATCGATCTTCGGCAGTAACTCTGGATTTTTCTTTATAATGTCATGGTTTCCATATATTCCATAAAATCTATGGAAATCATTAAATTTTGAAATCATTTCAAATGACTCAGGATGCATAGATATTATGTCTGATATGTATCTGTTCTCCCAAAGCTCATCTCCGTCACCTAATTCGAGATAGATGAAGTTCCTATTGAAATAATAATTCAAAGCGGCAAGATAAATAAATTCATTTTTTAGAAAGTTGTCATTTTCACTTCCGGTTCCGCGGTGGCAGTCACTGATAATTACATATTTTGAGTCAGAATACAGAGGTAATTGGATTGCCTGTTGGAGTGCTTTGTTAATACGCGAACGAGAACTCATTTATTTTTCAACGCTTTCTATTTTTACATTTTAAAAATTTAGCAGATGTTCCTTTTTTATTATATGACCAAACTACTCTATATGTGATGAACTTACCGTGCATAGATATGGCTTTAAAAAGATATACTATGTAAAAAATACCAAATCAATGCGTGGTAAGGAGGAGCATGTGTTAGCAAAGGTGGAAGAAAAGGCAATGGTTCAGTTCCTGGAGAAGTTTGATGAGAATTCTTTTTTGATACGTTTTCATGATAATGAATACAAAGTAGGAGATAAAGAGCCGTCATTTACAGTGAATTTTAAAAAGGAAATACCGATATCGGAGCTGGTTACAAGTACTTCTATTGCTTTAGGGGAAGCATATATGGACGGAAATCTGGAGATAGAGGGCAGCTTATATGAGGCATTGGACCATTTTCTAGGACAGATGGGAAAGTTTTCAACAGATGAATCCGCCCTTAAAAAGCTGATGTTTACATCTGTTTCAAAAAAGAATCAGCGGAAAGAGGTATCATCACACTATGATATTGGAAACGAATTTTATAAATTGTGGCTGGATGAGACGCTGAGTTATTCCTGTGGATATTTCAAAAATCCGGATGACACATTATATCAGGCGCAGGTGAATAAAGTGGATTACATTCTGGAGAAACTGCATCTGGAAGAGGGAATGACACTGTTGGATATCGGATGCGGATGGGGCTTTTTGTTGATAGAGGCTGCAAAAAAATACAAAGTACATGGAACTGGTATCACGCTTAGTAAAGAGCAGTACAGTGAATTTAAGAAAAGAATTGAGAGTGAAGGTCTGGATGGGCAGATTACAGTAGAGCTGATGGATTATCGGGACCTCAAGAATTTGGGAAAACAGTTTGACCGCGTTGTAAGTGTTGGAATGGTTGAGCATGTGGGAAGGAAAAACTATCAGATATTTACAGAGTGTGTAAGTAAAGTCCTTAAGGATGGTGGTATGTATCTGCTGCATTTTATCAGTGCGCTTAAGGAAAATCCCGGCGATGCCTGGATAAGAAAATATATTTTTCCGGGTGGCACAGTGCCAAGTCTGCGCGAAATGATATGGGCATTGGGAGAGGAAAATTTTCACGTGCTGGACGTGGAGAATCTGAGACAGCATTACAACAGAACATTACTTTGCTGGGAGAAAAATTATCGGGAAAACATTGATGCTGTAAGAGAAATGTTCGATGAAAGATTTGTCAGAATGTGGGATTTATACCTGTCTTCATGTGCAGCAACTTTTCACAACGGAATCATTGATCTGCACCAGATTTTAGCAACAAAAGGGATAAATAACGATTTGCCAATTACCAGATGGTATTAAAATCATAGGATGTGATACGTAGCTAAGTGATTAGGTATATAAATTTTTTGACAAAAAGTAACGATATATATTAATAAAAGTGTTGTCAGAAACAGGGGGAATTTGTATGTCTATTACTATCAGAGGAAATCAGGAGAACATTAATCTCTTCGATAACGCGAAGGATGTAACAAAAACAAATAGAAAAAGCATTGATGCGCGAGCCTTGACAATGGGCAACTCTACGGATGAGCGAATAGAGGCAAAGCGCGCTCTTGCCAGAAAGCAGGCAATGAAGCTCGTCGGCGATGCGTGGAAGAGAGACGAAAATGGTGTAGCCCGGCGAGATGAATTAAGTGATGAAAAGACAAAAACACTCGATAAGATCCGTGATTTGGTTTCTAAGAAAAAAGATATAGATAACACAATTGAGAAATATCGGCAGGAGTATGGTGTAGATATTGACTCGCAGGAGCAGAAGGATCTGGAGCTTTTGCAAAAATATCAGAACAACAGGAATGGTTCTTCTTTTGATTCTTTCTCGAAGGATGAAGTTGAACGATTAAAGGAGCTGCAGAATACTCCTCTTAGCGACTATCAGAAGAAAGCTCTTGAACAGAATGGGGCAAAGGGCACTTTGGATATTGAAATTCAGAAGCTTACAAATGAAGTTGCAGGCATTACTGAATCAATAACAGATGCCAAAATCGACCAGCTCAAATCCCAGGATATGTTAAATGCCGGTGAGGCTGCAGATTCAATACTTGAAGCCTCTGACAAAGAGATACTTGGAATGATGATTCAGGAAGGCAAAGATTCAATCGACGAGAAACAGGAGGAGGAGAAAGAGAAAGCCGAGGAAGCTTCTGAAAAGCGCGAGGAGCAGCAGGAACGGATAGATGAGGCGAAAGAAAATCGCAGGGAGCAGCAGGAAATATTAGAAGCCGATATGAAGACAGACAAACTCGAGAACTCAATGCAGCTTCAAAAAACAAGTGACAGTCAGATGGATGAAGCGCAGAAGCAGGTGAACAAAATCCTCAAGGATAATAATATGATCAATGAAGATATTAAGGGCATTGAGATTGATTTGAATTTTTGATTAAAAATGGCGGTCAAAAGACCGCCTAAACTTTTATATTAGCTTTGTTTTCACAAATTCATCAAAGCGGGGTAAAGCCATAGAAATCTTACCATACTCTCTTGTGTCAATCACACCTTTTCTCTTAAGCCTTTCTCGATAAACAGAAAATTGTTCCGACTTCATATTCAAATTTCCCCTCACTGTTTTGACTCGGTTATCGTTGGTCTCGGAAAGCTCTATCAATATTTTTTTATCTACTTCTGATAATTCCGACCATATTTTACTATAAACATATTCTTCCAAATACTGGTCATATTCTGGAAGTATTTCTTCTAATGTCTTAGTTTCACGATTCTCCCAATAAAGATATCCAAGCACCTGGAAAGCAAACGGATAGCCTTTTGTAAGGGAGGTCATGACGTTAGCTGTTTCCACATCTATTCCGAATATGTCCTGATAATGCTTACGTACGGCTGTATAATTAAGCGGTTCCAGTATTATTTTTGGTGCACGATACAGGAATGTTAACGATTTGTCATTTTGCAGTTCATATAGATTTTCATATAATCCGGTCATCAATAAATAAATAGGGTAATCCTGACGTAAAAAAATCTGAAAAGAGCTTGCGAATATCTTGATATATTCAGATTTTACTACTTCATCAACTGTAATCAAAAGACGTTTACCACTTTCTTTAATCTGATCCAGCATACGCTCAATTGCATTTTCGATATCGGTAACAGGAGCGGCGTTTTCAATGGACACTCCCAGTCCAAATGCAGAAAAATCAAGCTTTGCTTTTATGAATCTGTCATGCATTTCTGGTAAACTATATATTTTAGCGGCAAGGCTTTGTAAAAGATCTCTTGTGGGATTGAGCTCAAGTACAATCCAATCTTTGTCTTTACGCATCTCTCCGGCTATATTGGTCATCATAACAGTTTTTCCAGAACCTCGTACACCTGTAATCATAAATATCTGGTTAGAAGGAACTTCTGCCCTAAAATTATTAATGATTTGATTTGTCTGTGTAATACGTGAAATGTATTGCACCGGTCTTTTTCCAAAAGAAAGTGTAAATGGATTGTTCATAATTTCCACTCCTTTATAAGCTTTTATAAGTTTTTAACTGTTTTATAAGTTTTTATAACTTTTATTATATTTTATAAGTTTTTATAACTTTTGGCAATATAAAAAAACTATTGACATATAACTGTTACAGCAGTCCAGGGAAAAGGCTTCTATGTAAATGCACAGGACAGCGAGATGATGCGTGAACAGCATCTGCGAAAGGTGGAGGACGCTCTTACCGATGCGATACATGCTGCTAAGATTGCAGGTATGACCAGAAAAGAACTGGTTGAGACTCTGGAAGTGTTAATCAAGGCAACGAATGAGATGGAATAATTAGGATTAAAGGAGACGACAATGCAACAGGAATACGTTATCAAAGGTGAAAACTTAAGTAAAAAATTTAAAGGATTTACGCTGGATATCCCAGAGCTGAAGATTCCGAAGGGATTTGCGACAGCACTTATTGGTGAAAATGGAGCTGGAAAGACAACTCTTCTCAATATGATTTCAGGAATAAGACTGGATTACAAAGGAGCCTTCACATATTTCGGGAAGTATTCAGATAAAGACCGCGAGAACAAACCTGAG
>JAXELM010000218.1:0-7509 GCA_034100525.1 Agathobacter sp. | reverse complement strand
AATCTATCTGCAATTGCAATTCTAAGTCTCATCTGTTCCGGGTCCGGATAGTTGGAAATCTCGTCCATTGTCATATTTAATCTGTTTTTAATTTTTGCATCTACACCAAGCGGATTAACATTCACAGAAAAATCCATACGTATTTTATTTCTGTAAATATCTCCACCATGCACCGGATATTTCATAAATCTACTCTCCCTTGTTTTGTTACATTCCATATTCTAAACTCGTAACTATTCAGTACCTTCATAGTTACCTGATTATTATATTAACACATTTATGATAATACACATACAAAAAATAGCCAGTATTTCGCAAATTAGTGCCGTGCCATATAACAATCTGTTTGCACGCACAATATCATATGCCTCCACCGGACGCATCGGTTCACCTATATAGGGTTTTTTAACTATTTTCCCAAAGTAACTTGCATCTCCCGCCAGGCGTATTCCAAGTGCTCCGGCACATACCGCTTCTGTCTGTGCCGAATTCGGGCTCGCATGTTTATACCTGTCACGTATGAATATATGTATGGCATTTTTTGCATTGTATTTCTTTGAGAAAATTCCAAATAATCCAGTTGCGACTATCATAACCACTGCACTTATTCTCGCAGGGATATAATTGGCAACATCATCAAGTCGTGCCGCATTTTTTCCGAAATCAATATAACTGTCATTTTTGTATCCGACCATTGAATCCATCGTATTTACTGCCTTGTATAAAAAACCCAGAACCGGACCACCTATAGCAAGATAAAGCATCGGTGCCACCACACCATCTGATGTATTTTCTGCTACAGTCTCTATCGCCGCCTTAGCAACACCTTCCTCTGAAAGCTCTATGGTATCTCTTCCGACAATCATGGAAACAGCTTTTCTTGCCTCCTCTAAATCACCTTTGGCAAGTGCGTAATACACCTTCATGCTCTCAACCTTAAGGCTTTTGGTGGCAAGTATCTGATATGTCATTATGGATTCTGCCACAATGCCAGCATATGGATTAATCAAATACGCTCCCACAATAATCATAGCCACAACAACAAATGTACATGTCAAAACTATTAGTACAAGGAAAAATCCGTTTCTACGTCTTTTTCTATCACTGTATATGTCTTTATTTAATTTTCTTTCACAAAGCGAAATGAGATTGCCGATTAGCCTGATTGGATGATAGATAAAATGAGGATCTCCCAAAATCAGATCAAGCACGAATCCGGTGCCAAATGCAATCAAATGATAAATAAGAATCATTTCCACTCCTCATACTCAATTACTTTTATTTGCTCTGATACATCAACCAACAGACGATACCCCTCTGCCGGCTTTACCTGATAATCAAAATATTGGCCGCCCAGCAGAGTGTACATAATCGCCATGATATTGCCGCCATGTAATACAGCGTATATTTGACATATTTTCTCTCTGGCGTATTCTATCATATTTTCTAAACCCTGCATTGAACGTTCTATAAACGCCTCACGGCTTTCCCCATTTGGAAAAGCAATCGAACCACCACTGTCTATCCATCTTTGATAGTCAGCATTGCCATTTAATTCCTGATAATTTTTCCCTTCAAAATCACCAAAATCAATTTCTGTCCACTCAGGTATCTCTATTATCTCAGACTCGGGAAACATATTCTCCGCAGTTTCAACACAGCGCTCCATCGGACCTGAAAAAACAGGCTCATCTGTCTGTTGCTTTTTCGTCATGGCAAGACTTATTCCTCTCTCGGAGAGCTTCTCATCTGTTCTGCCGATGTACCTGTGTTCTTCGTTCATTCTGGTATAACTGTGTCTGATAAGTATAATTTCTATTTGATTCGCTGTCCCAGTCCGCATATCACACGCTCCACTCTATCTGCTCTTTTTGCCACTTCAATAAGAATTCTTCCGACCTGCTCCCTGTACATTCTCTCGAAAGCGTCCACTGGAACAATTCCGTTTCCGATTTCATCACAAATAAGAATACAGTCCGGATTCTCTTCAATATATCTGATTACTTCTGACTCGGCATCCTGATTTTCCTGAAGCATCTCTCTAATCCACACATGTAGGCCGTTATATACCCTGTTTTCAGCATCAGGATATTTTGTTAAAACATATTTTAATTTTCCTTGTTTGTATCCACCAATGTATAATTCCATTAAATCAAGCTCCCTACTGCCGCTGCAATCGCAACTGCACATTCGCATATTGTAACAAAATATCCTGCTGTATCACCAGTGATTCCACCAAGTTCTTTTTTGCTTTTTACACCATAATATATAAAACAAATGCATGCCGCCGCAATTGCCATTACACCGACAACCATGCTTACCATTGCCATCAAAATAAAACAAACCAATAGCTGCACATAAAGACTAATCTTAACCACTCTCTCATGCGCTGTACTTGCAAACTCAAAAAGCATTCCCTCTGTTTTTGCAGCCTTTAAGCTTACTACTCCAATTCCACTTAAAATTCTAGAGAGATAAAAGCCCATGCAGAAAATAATATAAGCTTCTGTCGTCTGTATCTGTGAATATGCCCCAATATAAATCATGTAATATAAAGCAAGCATTATTACCGCAAATGCTCCTATATGCGAATCTTTTAATATTTCAAGCTTTGCTTCCTTTGGCTTGTATGAATGAAACGCATCCATCGTGTCCATATACCCGTCTACATGAAATCCTCCAGTGACAATGAGCGGAATGGCTGTCCCAATCAGATACATACACCATGAATTTAATCCTAAATAAATACATAACCGCATCCAGCCATACAACAAAGCTCCTATAACCGCACCTACCCATGGAAAAAATATAAGTGTATATCTCATATCCTCTTTTTTCCACTCAAATTGGGGCATGGGTATTTTAGAATATATAGAAAAAGATATAAAAAAAGACTTAATTACTGACATTGACGCTCTCCTTTTATAGTGACCGGTATACCGACCACGACTTCTACAACCCTGTCCGCCATACCTGCAAGACCTATATTCACATCTGAAATCGCCTTTATATACGCCATCGTACCATCGTCATATACAATGCCATCCTCCGCGACATTGTTTGTCACTATCACAAATTCATCTATCAGCTTTGAAATCTCTGATATGTCATCTAATATTTTGGCCGCCACATCATCCGCTTTTAGAGTATCGACCTCATCACCGCAAAACATCTCGTTAGCAACAAGATTGGAAACACACTCTAATAAAACAGCACATGTATCATCCTTTATGACCGGCGCAAGCCTATTTACATCTACAGGCATCTCAACAGTCTCAAAGCCTTTCCCTGCGCGTCTTCTCCTGTGACGCTCGACCTTCTTATGTGTTTCATCATCATATATCTGCATTGTTGCAAGATAGACCTTCTTATTCGAATAACTGTCGAGAAGCGATTCAGCATAATCCGATTTGCCACTGCCACTGCCACCGATTACAAGCGTTATCATGTTACTCATACCTCTCATATTGATCTATCTGCATCTCATCAAAGGTCGTCTGAGAATTATACAAAGAAAAAGCCATATCAAGCAATCCAAACATCATTACTGCACCGGTTCCCTCACCAAGTGCAAGTCCGGCATTTATGACCGGAGTAATTCCCAGCCGCACCATTATCTCCTGCGCTGCCGGCTCACTGCTTGAATGCGATGCAATCATGTATTCTTTTACATCTGGAATTATTTCTGATGCCACTAAGGCAGAAACGGCACTTATTACACCATCAATAACAATCGGAACATGATAAATTCCACCACCTATAAAAACTCCGACAAGCCCTGCGATATCAAGTCCTCCCACGCAGCATAATGCCCTAAAAGCATCATCTGCACCAGAATAAATCTTTCCCTCTTCAAAACCATATTTTTCAATCGCCTGACATATCACTTCTCTTTTTCTAACAAGTCCTGTGTCATCAAGTCCTGCCCCTCTTCCTGTCACCTCTGAAACTCTGGCTCCTGTAAGAATAGCAGTCAAAGCACTGCTGGTGGTAGTATTTCCTATCCCCATCTCTCCAGTTCCAATAATCTTATAGCCGGCTTCAACCGCTTTAGAAACCATTTTGATTCCGACTTCAATAGCCGCAAGTGCCTCTTCCTCAGTCATTGCAGGCTGTTTCAGAAAGTTGGCAGTTCCATACGCCACTTTCTCATCAATCATTCCTTCTATTTTCTCTCTCGAATTGATACCAACATCTACAGCCCATACATCAGAACCTGCAACCTTTGCCATCTTGCCAACTGATGACTGCATCTTCGCCATAAAACCGGAAACTATCGCTGTGACCTCCTGACCGGACTGGCTGACGCCTTCCTCAACCACACCATTGTCAGCGCACATTGATATAATAAGCTTCTTTCTGATATCTATATCAGTCGTTCCTGATATGGCACCAATTCTGTCGAATATCTTCTCGAAATCACCTAACCCATTTAGCGGCTTTGCCACCAGATCCCATTTGTCCTGAACTGCTTTATATAGTTTTTTGTCTAATTTTTCTACATGTATTTTTATTAATTCTTCTTTTAACATTTATATTCCAGTCTCATTCATTATGCTATAAATGTATTCCATATCAAGAGCCGCTCTCATTTCATTTGCCAGTTTATCATACTGTTCTTCCCTGAAACGTGCATAATCAAACTCAGATATATCGTCCGGCTCTATCCCCTTTTTTCGTGCAACTGTCTCAATCATAATCCTTGCAATACTATCATTGTCAAAGATTCCGTGAATGTATGAACCATATATATTTCCATTATTTACTATACATTCCTCCTGACTTAACTGATGCATCTCTGTATCACCTTCACACACCGATTCGCATGCATACGTGGTACCCATGTGAATCTCATAGCCTTTGTACTCCAAGCCTGACAGTGCTTCGAAAATTCCTTCTACATTATTGATTCTTCCTCTTGTCTGTCTGGTAGTTTTCTCCACTTCAAGAACCGTTTCTACAGGTAAAAGCTCCATACCACGTATCTCGCCTCCACCCTCCACATTTTCAGGGTCTTTTATGCTGTTTCCAAGCATCTGAAACCCACCACATATTCCAAAAACAGGTACATCATCCCTGGCAAGCTTCTTTATCTGCGCTTCAAGTCCGTTTTGTCTCATCCATTTAAGATCAGCTATAGTACTTTTACTTCCAGGTATAAAAAGTATATCCGGTCTTCCAAGCTTTCCTACACTATTTACATATCTCACCTTTACTCCAGATATCTGTTCAAACACATCAAAGTCCGTAAAGTTAGACAACTTCGGAAGTCTGATTACCGCTAAATCAATCAAACCCATTTCTTCCTGTTTAAGACGGTTGCTGAGGCTGTCCTCGTCATCAATTGACAGATTCAAATATGGAACAACACCAGCCACACGCACATTCCCACGTTCTTCTAACATCTCAATTCCCGGGTCAAGTATTGTCTTGTCTCCCCTGAATTTGTTGATGATAAGTCCTTTTACTCTGGCACGCTCATCATCTTCAAGCAGCATAAGTGTTCCCAGCAGCTGTGCAAAAACGCCACCTAAATCAATATCTCCAACCAGAAGCACTGGCGCATCCACAATCTTCGCCAATCCCATATTCACAATATCATCCGACTTAAGATTAATCTCAGCAGGACTGCCTGCGCCTTCTATCACTATAATATCCGCGGTTTCTTTCAACTTCTTAAATGCATTTTTAATATCCGGAATTAGTTCTTTTTTGAATTTAAAATAGTCTCTTGCCGACATATTCCCAATTGCTTTTCCATTTACTATCACCTGCGAACCGATATCATTCGTCGGTTTAAGCAAAATTGGATTCATATACACACTCGGTGCCACTCCTGCCGCCTCTGCCTGCATCACCTGCGCGCGCCCCATCTCCAGACCATCCTCTGTGATGAATGAATTGAGCGCCATATTCTGCGATTTAAAAGGAACAACCTTATATCCATCCTGCTTAAATATTCTGCAAAGGCCTGCTACGACCAGACTTTTGCCAGCATTGGACATTGTACCCTGAACCATTATTACTCTAGCCAAGCAAGCACCTCCTTAAATATGTCATCACATAACTATTCAGCACCTTCATAGTTGCGTTATCACACTATATATCAAGATTTTACCATATTTTGTGTCGAAATTCATTATTCTAACTCCAAAATAAGTGGAGCATGATCCTGTCTTGGGCCTGAATCTATCATTTCAGACTTCTTAACCTGATCCTTAATTCTATCACTGACAAGGAAATAGTCTATTCTCCAGCCGGAATTATTAATTTTACTTGTCTTAATTCTCTGCGCCCACCAAGAATATACATTCTCAACATTACCATGCAGATATCTAAATGTATCTACAAAGCCTTTGCTCAAAAGATTTGTAAAACCAGCTCTCTCCTCGTCTGTAAAGCCTGCAGACCTATGATTTGATGCTGGATTAGCAAGGTCAATTTCCTCATGAGCCACATTAAAATCACCACATGCAATCACTGGTTTCTTCTCATCTAACTTAGCCAAATAGTCTGCATATAAAGCATCCCAGGTCTGTCTGTCATCTAACCTTTTTAATTCATCTCCTGCATTAGGAGTATACACATTTACAAAATAGAAATCATCAAATTCCAATGTAAGCAAACGCCCCTCTGCATCCATTGTATCCGGTGCGCCAATTTTAGGAGCAGTCATCTTGGCTTCCATACTATTGCGGTACAAAACCATAGTTCCTGCATATCCTTTTCTAGCTGGCGGTTCTGAACTAACATATTCAACCTTATACTCTGCAAAATATTCATCTAAAACTTCTTTATGTTTTGCGGTCAATCCATTTGCTGAAAGTTTAGTCTCCTGAATTGCAATAACATCTGCATTTTCTTCTTTGATTGTAGCCAAAACATCTCTTGATAAGCTTGCTCTTGACGATGTAGAAGTAAGTGCTGCATTCAAAGAATCTATGTTCCATGATATGAATTTCAACATATATATTAAATCTCCTTTTTGTCTCTAGTTATACTATATAATTTTACAATATATATGTCCAACTGGCAAATGACTTTCAGCTCAGTTGTCGCACTGGTTTACGCACATATATAAAGCTTACAATCATTACTATAATGACAACTACAAGCTCTAGTATTCCAATTCTACTTATTAATTGCGGAACATCCTTAAATAATTTTTTCATATTCTCATAAAGCTGTGCTGTATGCTTATAATCTGTGCTGTAAAAATACACCGCATAGCAATTTGAGCATAAGGAGGAAAATACATGTATACCGAAAATATATTAAGAAACAGGCTAAATTCACTTATTGAAAATGGACTATTATCCTATGATGTGTTAATACAAATTTATGGAATGACCGAAACTGTTCAGTGCAGAAATATGCGGAACCGCATATTTCGTAAGAAAGAGTATAGTTTGTTGGAGCAAGTGCCCATCAGCGTAGCTGATTTTAATGCACTTGCGGTTCGTAACTATGAAGGTACTGAATAGTTACGAATGACCTATGAAATGATTG
>JAXELM010000094.1:0-2163 GCA_034100525.1 Agathobacter sp. | reverse complement strand
CTGCATACTTGCCTTCATACTTATCAAGCCACTAAGAAATATGCTCGATTGAAATAGACTTATTCTCCGTCTCTATCGCTTTTTCAACCGGGATAACATGCATACCGATTCCAGCACCTCCTGGTGGTACCATAGGCGTTACTTTTTCAAGTGGAAGACGAATCATCCTCTCGAAGAAACGCGCAAGCTCAGGATGCTCATCAAGCACCTCTTTGTTCATATTGCCAAACTCAGCACTTCCAGGAACATACATTGGTAGCACCCACTGTTTCTCATGCTGCGGATTCTCATAATTCCACTCTATAAGTCCATTGTATGACATCTCTTCTAATTGCTTTAAAAGCTCCTCTTCACTATACTCCGGACAAAGCTTTTTCATATCTGCCAGCGTACGTGGTTTGCGCTTTTTCATCTTAATAGCAATCTCAGCCTGTTCATCTGTCACAATGCCAGCCAGCCCCCAATATTCAGGCGATTCTTTTGTAATTTTCTCTTTTCCGAGCATGATTTCCATTCTGTCAGATACAAGCTTGCCCAGTCTTACGATTGGTTCACGTATGGGCTCGTCATTTTTTACTGTTTCCGGTACAAAACCTCCTAATGGATCTGCCATAGATTCTCCTCCTAACAAATGTGTCATACTATATATTCCCTTTGAATTTTGCAACTTCTTGTCTAATCCAGTCTGCCCACTCTTCGAAGCCCTCACCGGTTTTGGCTGAAACAAAAATAATCTTTGCCTTCGGATTAAGCTTTAAAATGCGCTCCTTAACATCCTCTTTTGAAAAATCATCAAACACTGAAAGCGTATCACACTTGTTGATAAGCACAACATCGCTGATTGAAAACATAAGCGGATATTTAAGTGGCTTATCATCGCCTTCTGGCACAGATAAAATCATCGCATTTTTGATGCTGCCCGTATCAAACTCCGCTGGACAAACGAGGTTACCTACGTTTTCAAGCACAACAAAATCAAGTTCACTCGTTCCAAACTCTTTTAATCCCTGTCTCGTCATATCTGCGTCGAGATGGCACATGCCTCCTGTATGCAACTGAATTGCTCTCACACCTGACTCTATTATGGCCTGCGCATCAACCTCTGAATCAATATCAGCTTCCATGACACCTATTTTCATCTCATCTTTTAGCATGGCTATTGTGCGCTTTAGTGTGGTTGTCTTTCCTGCCCCTGGGGATGACATAAGATTAAGAAGAAATGTTCCCTCCGATTTAAGCTCTTCTCGCAATTTCTTCGCATCAGCATCATTGTCTTCAAATATGCTTCTTTTTACTTCTATTACTTTATACGCCTTCATATTTATCCAATATTCCTCCCTGATAAATCAATTACACCTCTACATGAAATCCAAAAAATAATTGTTATTAAATTTTAACATTTAATCTAAAATGATGTCAATATATTACAAAACGTTTCCAATTTGTGCAAGTTTTTTGTATAAAATAACAATATTTGCATATATATTCATCAAATTATTTAAAAAACGTATCTATAATATTGTCTACAACTCTAACATCAAGAGGTCTTTGGCTTGTCTCGTGAGTCAGCACCAAATCTTTTCCCAGCAAATATCCATTTTTTTCATAATTCTCTATTTTTTTCATTGCTAACATCATGTATTCATAATCATCCATCATTCCTAGATGTTCCAAATATATTACCTTACGTGTCCCGACATTTAAAATCATGAAATCAGGATATATTGTAAATCCATTTTCTAACTCTAATGGATATTCATATCTATATGGAATATTTTTCATATATAACTTATCCGCAATTATTTTCTCAGATTTTGATCTGACCTGCTCACCTTTTTCTGTATATATTTCTATAGGAAAATCATATTTATTGTGCGTTGGATAATCAACGTCCTCCCACTCTTTTACAAATTCTTTATCTGAAATAACTACTGGCTTTATTAACTTTTTTCTAGCATCTATTATCTCATCATATATATCATATAAATCATGCCTATTGTAATCATTAATAAGTATCTCTAGTCTATTTAACCTTTTCCTTATCACCTTATGTATTTTTTCATCATAATCATATTGTGCTATTTTTTCCGCCAATTTAATATCACGCTTTTTTATATATTTTCTTTTCTCACTACCATTTTCCTTTGTAATATGATAATACTG
>JAXELM010000053.1:0-20334 GCA_034100525.1 Agathobacter sp. | reverse complement strand
TTTGCAATAAGTCTTGTATCTTTATTTATCTTATCTCTGTTAATCTCACAAAGACCATAAACTGCTTCTTCAATAAACTGAGGACTCTTATGCTCAATCTTGTACCATTTCTCATATGTCGCTACATCCTTAATTCTGTAGTCTGCACTTAGATCCACAATCTTAACTTTCTGTAATATCTCTTCAGTCAAAATACCTGCCAGATATCCCTGTGGCGTAGCTGTAAAAATAACATCGACAGCCTCAGCTAACTCTTCTATATTATCATCCATACATTTGGCATCAACGATTTCAAACATATTGCCATATACATCTGCATAATCCTGGTCAACATAGCTTCTCGACCCGTACCATTTAATCTCCACATCTTTATGATTCATCAAAATGCGCACAAGCTCAGCTCCTGCATATCCTGTTGCACCAATTATCCCTGCTTTAATCATATGTATATCCTCTTTTCATAAAATATATTTTCTCTATTTATTCATACCGCTCATACAATATGTCAAAGAAAAACCTCTGATATATAATATAGTACACATACAAAAAACCGTAAAGAGAAAATTTATACAAAATTATGTATATTTATGCACAAAAGATGTATATTATTTCACTTGCAATATCTTAAATTGTTATATATACTTATTTTAGTTTCATTATAAGAAAAGAGAGGATTTTATTATGTCAAAAGAAAAAGTAGTTTTAGCTTATTCAGGTGGACTTGATACTACAGCTATCATTCCATGGTTAAAAGAACAATACGATTATGACGTTATCTGCTGCTGTATCAACTGTGGGCAGGGCGAAGAATTAGATGGACTTGATGAACGTGCAAAGCTTTCAGGTGCTTCTAAATTATATATCGAAGATATCACAGACGAATTTTGTGATGATTATATTGTTCCTTGTGTACAGGCTGGTGCTGTATACGAAAACAAATATTTACTTGGTACTGCTATGGCTCGTCCGGGAATTGCAAAGAAGCTTGTTGAGGTTGCAAGAAAAGAAGGAGCTGTTGCTATTTGTCACGGTGCAACAGGTAAAGGAAATGACCAGATTCGTTTCGAATTAGGAATTAAGGCTCTTGCTCCTGATATCAAGGTTATCGCTCCATGGCGTCAGGATAACTGGCAGATGGATTCCCGTGAAGCAGAAATTGAGTACTGTAAAGCTCATGGAATTGATCTTCCATTCTCTACAGATTCAAGCTATAGCCGCGACCGTAACTTATGGCACATAAGCCACGAAGGCTTAGAGCTTGAGGATCCTTCATGCGAACCAAACTATGACCATCTTTTAGTTCTCGGTGTTTCTCCTGAGAATGCACCTGACGAAGGCGAGTATGTTACAATGACATTTGAAAAAGGTATACCAACATCTGTAAACGGAAAGCAGATGAAAGTATCTGATATTATCCGTGAGCTAAACCGTCTAGGTGGAAAACACGGAATTGGTATCATCGACATCGTTGAGAACCGTGTAGTAGGTATGAAATCGCGTGGTGTATATGAGACTCCTGGTGGAACAATCCTTATGGAAGCTCACCAACAGCTCGAAGAGTTATGTCTTGACCGTGCCACAATGGAAGTTAAGAAAGAAATGGGCAATAAACTTGCACAGGTATGCTACGAAGGAAAATGGTTCACACCACTTCGTGAAGCTATTCAGGCATTCGTTGAGTCAACTCAGGAATACGTAACAGGTGAAGTAAAATTCAAGCTTTACAAAGGAAATATTATCAAAGCTGGTACAACTTCTCCATACTCTCTCTACAGTGAGTCACTCGCAAGCTTTACAACCGGTGATTTATATGATCATCATGACGCTGATGGTTTCATCACATTATGGGGACTTCCACTCAAAGTTCGTGCAATGAGAATGTTAGAGTTAGAGAATCAGAAATAATTCAAGTTATACATTAGGGTTAAGTCAACATGACTTAACCCATTTTTATTACTGATAACTCCATAAATTTTTTGTCTGTTTCATTATATCGTCAATACTCCACCTCTATCTTATATCCAAATCCCCACACTGTCTTTATCCATTTAGGTTTTCTTGCATTCTCTCCAAACTTCTCACGTATTCTTGCAACATGCGTCATAACAGTATTGTTACAGTCAAGAAATTTTTCGCCCCAAATTTCCTCAAAAAGAGTTTCCGTAGAAACAGCCTGACCTAAGTGCCTGCACAAATACAATACAATGTTAAATTCCATAGGTGTAAGAGCAATTTCTTTACCGTATATTTTACACAAATGCTCTTTTACTGATATTTCAAGCCCTCTTAAGTCATAGCTTTCTTCGTCAGGCTCATTGGAATTGCTTGGGTTATAGACCTCAACTCTTCGCAAAAGTGCTTTGACTCTCGCAACAACCTCAAGCGGCTGGAATGGTTTAGTTATGTAATCATCAGCCCCTATTGTAATTCCATTTATCTTATCTGCGCTTTCAATCTTGGCAGTAATCATAATAATAGGGAAAAACCAATGCTCCCTAATCTGATGGCACAATGTAAAGCCATCTACATCAGGGAGCATGATATCTAATAATGCAATATCAATTTTTTCTTTTTGTAAGCAGTCCATCACGCCCTGTGCAGAATAAAATTTAAAAACTTTATATCCTTCACCTACCAGATATACCTCCAGTAAATCTGTGATTTCTTTTTCATCATCTACTATTAATATGTTATTCATCTTAGCTGATTCCTTTTTTTCTTTTATATTAACATATTAATCATAAATAATTCTTACAAAATAATTAAGATTAAAAACTTACTCAAATAATGGAGTTGAAAAATATCTCTCAGCGGTGTCCGGAAGGATTGTAACTACAGTCTTACCTTCCCCGAGCTTCTCTGCAAGCTTAAGTGCTGCCGCCACATTCGTTCCGCTCGATATTCCACACATAAGTCCTTCTTCCTTCGCAAGTCTCTTGGCAGTATCTAACGCTTCTTCATCTGTCACTATGTATATATCATCATAAATACTCTGATTTAATATATCTGGAATGATTCCATCGCCAATTCCCATCTGCAGATGAGTTCCTATATCTCCACCTGCCAGAATCGCTGCATTCTGCGGTTCGACTGCCCAGATTTCTATGTCAGGATTCTGAGCTCTTAGAACTTCACCAATTCCTGTAATAGTTCCACCTGTACCAATGCCAGAACAAAATCCATGAATTGGCCCCGCTACCTGCTCTAATATCTCGAGTCCAGTATGATGCTTATGTGCAAGTGTATTATTTACATTCTCAAACTGCTGTGGAACAAATACATTGGGATTCTCTTCTGCCATTCTAAGTGCAGAGTCTAGACATTCTTGTATACAGGCACCAATATCTCCAATATCATGAACCAGCATCACTTCTGCACCATAATGAGAAACAAGATATCTTCTCTCTTCACTCACAGAATCCGGCATGATAATAATTGTCTTATATCCCTTTACTGCACCTACCAATGCAAGGCCTATTCCCTGATTACCACTTGTAGGTTCTACTATTATTGTATCCTTATTTATTTTTCCTTCTTTTTCTGCCTGCTCTATCATATTAAGAGCGGTACGTGTCTTTACTGAGCCTCCGACATTAAGTCCTTCAAATTTGACCAATATTTCAGCATTACCAGCTTTATTCATCCTATTGAGGCGAATCATTGGAGTATGTCCAATCGCCTGTAAAACATTATCGTATACCATCTCATTCTCCAATTAATAATTTCATCCTGCCTATTATACTCTTTTTTACATACAAAATACAATAATATATTATTAATTCCTAATATTCCTACAAACTATAAAATGCCCTCAGCAAAACCAAGGGCATTCTACTATAAATTATTGTCTTCTTCAAGGCAGCAGATATTATCACAATTGCAAGTTTCATTTGATTTACAGCTACCACATGGCACCGTACAGTCTTTCTTCAGATATTGTTCATTAGCCGGGTATCCCAAATCAAGTGGTTTAATTTCAAGTTCAAGCAATTCCCCTGCTACAAATCTCATACAATCAGAGTTTTCCGGAGTAATTATACAACCTTTTGGAGTCTCTATCTTACCACAATTATCAACTTTATATCCTACATAATATAAACTTTGCAAAACAAGAGTCAACCCTACTGTTAAAGAACTAGTTGCAATATCCAAATCAATTAATTTGGCTCTTCCATACAAATTTATTCCTTGTGTGATTGTATTTACCATAGATGAAAATCCAATATAATTTACTACAGGAGTTGGTGTAGTTGGGGTCGTATCATAGCTTATTCCATATGGAGCAAACAATTCAAGTTCTACGGATGTAGGATTTGTATCCTCATCATAGGTAGCTGCAGTAGTATCGGATGGAAGATATACTGCTGTCGGATAAATTGTTGCTATTAAACGACATGCTGTATCATATAGTCTAAGTTCGAATAACAATGTAATATTTGATAACGTAATTTGATAACAATTTGGTCTATTAGCTATTGGCTCTACCAAAACATTACCTGCTCCATAAGTATATGTTGCATTAATAACACGTATAGTGGCACTCGTTGCAGTTGGATACGTAGTCGGTATATCTACCCCAATTGCGAACGATGTACACAAATTTATTCCGATTTCATCGTATATAACCGGAGCCATAATACTAAGCTTATCAGGCTCACCGCATATAGGGTTTGTACAGACATCATTACAACAATGTCCATTCATAGACTTCACCATGCTGCTCACTATTTTGGGCTTTGATTTACATTTACACTTTGCCATCTTCAATTCCTTATTTATGTTTAGTACATAATATGTTCTAAACCAACTCTTGTGACCATAAAATAAATAAAAAAGAAAGAAATTATGTCAACTTTCTATGATACTTCAAATAACACTGGATATCTTCTTTACACTTATTCCAATCACATTATTATACGTTCTAAAAAAGACAATATGTTTAGCAAAGGACAAGTGTTAACCTCAGATTTTCTGCAAGATTTATCTGATACACAGTTTAATTCTTCAATATATTATTCATACATTGATTTATATAACAATCTGATAATCAGAAGACTCTTTGATTCTTCAATTCTATTTATGTCTGAATCCATCACATACACCTATTTCATGCCTAGACTAATATCATTTTCTGGGAAATTAATTATTTTAGTGGAAAAGAAATACGATAATAAAAGATATATAAATGCAATTTTCCCTTTTCTTCCTAACTTTGTTCTAAAAATTAATCAACCAATAGATGAAAATACAAAAATCGATATATATGCCGGAGAAAAATATTTATATATCTGTTTGTTCAACAATACTTTTTCCAACATCTACTTAATAGATCATAATTTCAATATTCACCAATTATCAGACCTCAATCTTGAAATTAAATATCAGAGTATAATAAAAGAAAAAGAACAAGAAATATATAAGCTAAATAAAGTAATTGAAAGCGCCAAAATACAATATGAAGAACTGATGGAAGTAGCCAAAAAATACCGAGAAGAAGCTCTAAAATGGAGTAACAAATTTGATTGAGCTGTCACTTATAAACGATTTGTGCGCCTATATATAGGCGCACAAATACATTTATAAATCCGCTTTACCGTTCTGATTTTAAAGCTTTTATTAATTCCTGTTTTAAATCCAACGCTTTATCTTTAATATTTCTATTTGCGTTTGATACCAATAGTCTTCCAACCAGCTTTGATGCTATATCATATTTCTGAAGTTTAAATGCCATCTCAGCGAGCAAATAATCCATCGTTGCACTGTCCATTCCACATATAGGAAACGGCTCAGCTGAGATTGCTTTCATAAATCCTTCATATGCTTGTTCATAAAAGCTGTTCTCCTCTTGCTTACATAGTACAACCTTTGGTGTATCAGGAGTTTCGTGCTCTGCTAACATCTCCTCTATTTTTCCTCTGCACAACCAAGAAATCTTTAGACAAGTATATGCTCTTTCACTTATCTTTGACTTCTTTGTCACCGCATTAAACAAAGCAAGCTTATATCTGTCAATTGCCATATCATAATCAATCACCGGCGGCATAGTAACCACTGTTGGTTGAAATCTCGAAGAGACATTCTCTCTAATAAGCTTAGCTTGTACTGTGGAAATGCTGGAAAAAAATCTATTCATAGCAGTATATCCACAATATGGACATGAGCTCACATCATATTTAATAGTATCAATTCCTTTATATCTAGGACGCAAATCTTCATCAGCACCTATACGACGAGCTTTTGATGTACGAACCATACGAGTATGAAATTTTTTCCCACAAACTGGACATTCAATTGTTTTATCAAAAAGAAAATCTTCCTCATTAATCTTCTCTACTTCTGTTGATTCCTTCTGAATTTTAACAATTTCAACAGCATTTTCTATGTTTTCATCTTTCTCATCTTCAAACAGATTAGACATATCCATTCCTGAAAGACCAAATTTTTCTAAATCATTCATAAAATTATTCATATGCTTTACCTTCAATAATTATGCTGGATTCACAGGAAGCTTAAATGAGCTCTTAAGTGATACAATTCTATTAAAAACAGGATGTCCCTCTGTCGAATCCTTGTAATCCACACAGAAAAATCCATTTCTTACAAACTGGAAGCTCTCAAATGCTTTTGCCTCAATAAGAGCAGGCTCAACCACACAGTTCTCTAAAACTGTAAGCGAATTTGGATTGACATTCACCTCACCATCTTCGTTGTAAACCCCCAATTCCTCATTGACAAGATTCTCATATAATCTCGCGGTTACTTTCTTTCCATACTCAGCACTTACCCAATGTATTGTGCCCTTTACTTTTCTGCCATCAGGACTGTTTCCTCCCTTTGATGCAGGGTCGTATGTACAGTGTATCTCTGTAATCATACCATTTTCATCCTTTACAAAGCTCTCGCACTTTACAAAATATGCATTCATAAGACGCACTTCATTTCCTGGGAACATTCTAAAATATTTCTTAGGTGGCTCCTCCATAAAATCTTCTCTCTCAATGTAAAGCTCACGTGTAAATGGCACCTGACGTTTGCCAAGCTCTGGAGCTTCAACATTGTTATCCACGTCAAGATACTCAACCTGACCTTCCGGATAATTGTCAATTACTACCTTTACCGGATCAAGTACAGCCATCATTCGTGGTCTCTTAACCTTAAGATCCTCCCTGATACAGTACTCAAGCATTGCATAATCAACAGAGCTGTTTGCCTTTGAAACACCACATAATTCAACAAAATTCTTAATAGATTCCGGTGTAAAGCCTCTTCTTCTAAGTGCAGCGATAGATACAAGTCTTGGATCATCCCATCCATCCACTGGTCCATTCTCAACAAGTCTCTTAATATATCTCTTTCCGGTTACAACATTTGTAAGATAAAGCTTAGCAAACTCAATCTGCTTTGGTGACTCCTCAGGAGTATTTTTAAATCCACACTCGATTACAACCCAATCATAAAGTGGTCTGTGGTCTTCAAACTCAAGAGTACAAATTGAATGTGTAATTCCCTCAATCGCATCCTCAATAGGGTGAGCAAAATCATACATAGGATAAACACACCATTTATCCCCAGTATTGTGATGAGTCATATGGGCAACTCTATAAAGAATCGGATCTCTCATATTGATATTGGAAGATGTCATATCGATTCTGGCTCTTAAAACCTTGCTTCCATCCTCAAATTTGCCGGCTTTCATATCCTCAAACAACTGAAGATTCTCTTCTACACTTCTACTTGAATATGGGTCTTCTTTGCCTGGCTCTGTAAGTGTACCTCTGTATTCTCTAATCTGTTCAGCAGTAAGGTCTGAAACATATGCCTTTCCTTTTTTGATAAGTCCGACAGCACACTCATACATCTGGTCAAAATAATTAGACGCATAAAAAAGTCTGTCCTCCCAGTCTGCTCCTAACCACTTCACATCAGCCTGAATTGACTCAACGAATTCAAGCTTCTCCTTTGTAGGATTTGTATCGTCAAAACGAAAATTAAACTGTCCATTATATTTCTGTGCCAATCCATAATTTAAAAGAATTGATTTGGCATGTCCAATATGGAGATATCCATTTGGTTCTGGTGGGAAACGAGTCTTAACTGTCTTACAATGACCCTCAGCTAAATCCTTCTCTATAATCTGTTCAATAAAATTCTTGGAAACAACTTCATTTTCCATCTTTTCCATCATTTATACCTCCTAAAATAGTAAAACGAGGCTGCTAAATCTACAACCCCGTTTAATTATAATTTTGAGTTTTATCTTTGTCAATATTACATTGTTTTAGTTCATTCTAAAATGCTGGTGCGTAAAAAGATGATCCTGACAAAATTCGTGGTTTCCCTCGCATTTCGAACAATATCTAAATGTAAGATTAGGGTCATCAAGCTCTGTACGACCGCAGATTGAACACTTATGATGCGTAATTCCCGAGCCAGGTCTCGGTGTACTAAACTGTCTCTGATACTGCTGTTGTCTCTTGTGCTGTTTACGTCGATTTCTCACCGACAAATGATTCTTGCATGCTGATACAAAGGCAAGCAGATTTATTATTGCAAATACAATCTGTGCACTGAGTGCAATTCCAACGGCTGCGCCCTGACTAAAATATGAATAAATCTCATATGCAAGTTCAACAAAATATACAATAACAAGCCATTTCATTCGTATTGGTAAAACAAAGTATAATCGCATCTCAGCCTCCGGCATAAATATACCGAGCATAAGATATAGTGAAAAAAGCAAATAGTATGGTGTAAGATAAATTGACACATGAAAAATCAGATAAATTATCAGTCCACCTAATGTATTAAGCAGCCATCCACCTATAAAATATACATTCATCTTAAATGTACCAAGTCCACTCTCTAAGCTTTTGCCAAGCATAAACAGACACAGCATAAAAAGTAATGACCAAAAAGACAATGAATTAATTGGCATAAATATCCATGTGAAAAGTCTCCATACCTGTCCATGTAAAATTGCATTTGGATTATAAGCAAGTAAATTATAAAAAATTCCGGCAGCTGTATTTCCAGCTGCAGCAGCATACATAATCAATGTACCAAATAGTGTTGTAATAAGAAATACTGTTGTTATATTGGGAATACCTTTATTACCCCATTTTTGTTCTAACTTGTCTAACCAGTTCATATAATCTCTCCATAAATAAATAGTTTAACACGATTATAAATATTTCTATTCATTTTTGTCAATGAAACATCATATTATTAACAAATTCTTTATAATTATGTCTGTTGTATTTTGTCGGATACTGTCGTATAATAATCGAGGTTTTCAACATTAATACATTATAATAGGTAAATATAAACACCCTTCTGGAGGATATACAATGGGAAATAATAGTTTACATAAACTGGGAATCGACATTGGTTCTACAACAGTAAAAATAGCATTATTGGATGAAAATGACACTATTCTGTTTTCAGATTACGAGCGTCATTACGCTAATATTCAGGAGACTCTTGCAAGTCTTATTGAAAAAGCTATAAACAGTTGTGGTGACTGCAATGTCTCACCAATGATTACCGGTTCGGGTGGTCTTACTCTTGCAAACCATCTCGAAGTGCCTTTTGTACAGGAAGTAATCTCTGTCTCTACAGCACTTGAACACTATGTACCTCAGACTGATGTTGCCATAGAGTTAGGTGGCGAGGATGCCAAAATCATATATTTCGAAGGTGGAAACGTTGAACAGCGTATGAATGGAATCTGCGCCGGTGGAACAGGCTCCTTTATAGACCAGATGGCTGCACTGATTCAGACTGATGCAACAGGATTAAATGAATTCGCCAAAGAATACAAGGCTATATATCCTATTGCTGCAAGATGTGGAGTATTTGCCAAGACTGATATCCAGCCTCTTATCAATGAAGGTGCTACACGTGAAGATTTGTCAGCATCTATTTTTCAGGCTGTAGTAAATCAGACAATAAGTGGACTTGCTTGCGGAAAGCCTATTCGTGGACATGTTGCTTTCCTTGGTGGACCATTGCACTTCCTTTCAGAATTGAAGGCTGCTTTTATCAGAACACTTAATCTCGATGAGGAACACGCAATCACACCAGAAAACTCTCATCTTTTTGCAGCTATCGGCTCTGCACTTAACTACAAAAAAGAATGTGTGAATACTTTATCCAATCTGTTAAACACACTCTCAAACGGAATAAAGATGGAATTCGAAGTTGCAAGACTTGATCCTTTATTTAAGGACGAGGCTGAATACGAAGAGTTTACAACACGCCATGGAAACAATCACGTTCATACAGCTGACCTTAGTACATATGAAGGTAATTGTTATCTGGGTATTGATGCTGGTTCTACCACTACAAAGATTGCCCTTGTAAGCGAGGATGGAGACCTGTTGTATTCTTTTTACTGCAACAACAATGGAAGTCCTCTTGCAACAGCAATTAAATCAATACAGGAAATATATTCAAAATTACCAGATAAAGCACACATCGTTCATTCGTGCTCAACAGGATATGGTGAAGCATTGCTTAAGGCTGCACTTATGCTTGATGAAGGCGAGGTTGAGACTGTAGCTCACTACTATGCTGCTGCGTTTTTTGATCCTTCTGTTGACTGTATCCTCGATATCGGTGGTCAGGACATGAAGTGTATCAAAATCAAGAATCAGACTGTTGATTCTGTACAGCTTAACGAAGCCTGCTCATCAGGATGTGGTTCCTTCATAGAGACTTTCGCGAAGTCTCTTAACTTCTCTGTTCAGGATTTTGCCAAAGAAGCTCTTTTTGCCGAAAATCCAATTGATCTTGGTACAAGATGTACCGTTTTCATGAACTCAAAAGTTAAACAGGCTCAGAAAGAAGGAGCATCAGTTGCAGATATTTCTGCCGGACTTGCTTACTCAGTAATCAAGAATGCTCTTTTTAAAGTAATAAAGTTATCAGATGCCAAGGACTTAGGAAACAATATCGTTGTTCAGGGTGGAACCTTCTACAACGATGCTGTACTTCGAAGCTTCGAAAAAATTGCCGGTGTTCAGGCTACACGACCTGATATTGCCGGAATCATGGGTGCTTTTGGTGCCGCACTTATCGCCCGCGAGCGACATAGCGAAGACTACACTACTTCAATGCTTAGCATCGACCAGATTAATGAGCTTACTTATACAACCAAGCTTGCAAGATGTCAGGGATGTACCAACCACTGTCTGCTCACGATAAACAAATTCTCAGACAACAGACAATATATAACCGGAAACAGATGTGAGCGTGGTCTTGGAAAAGAAAAAAATAAAAATAATATTCCAAACCTTTTTGAATACAAAAACAAGAGAATCTTTGATTATGAGGTTCTCGACCCACAGGAGGCCAAACGTGGAACTGTTGGTATTCCTCGTGTACTTAACATGTATGAAAATTATCCATTCTGGGCAGTTTTCTTCAAAAAACTAGGATTCTCTGTGGTTTTATCCCCACAGTCAACCCGCAAGATATACGAGCTTGGAATCGATTCTATCCCAAGTGAATCAGAATGTTATCCTGCGAAGCTTGTGCATGGACACATAAGCTGGCTTATCAGCAAAAATGTTGATTTCATTTTCTATCCGGCGATACCATATGAGCGAAACGAGTTTCCTGATGCAAATAATCACTACAACTGTCCTATCGTTACTTCTTATTCTGAGAACATCAAGAACAACGTGGATGCGATTACAAATGGTGATGTTCGTTTCATAAATCCTTTTATGGCTTTTACAAACGAAGAAACTCTCTCAAAACAGCTTGTTGCAACATTTTGCTCAGATGAATTCAACATTCCTGAATCAGAGGTTCGTGATGCAGCACATGATGCCTGGAAAGAGCTTGCCATGACAAGACTCGATATGCAAAAGAAAGGTGAGGAAGTCCTCAAATATATGGAAGACAACCATGTAAGAGGTATCGTTCTTGCTGGAAGACCTTACCATGTCGACCCAGAAATCAATCATGGTATCCCAGAGCTTATTAACTCTTACGGCATCTGTGTTCTTACCGAAGATTCAGTATCGCACCTTGGCAATATAGAAAGACCTCTTATCGTAATGGATCAGTGGATGTACCACTCAAGACTTTACTCTGCAGCTAACTTCGTCAAGACACGTGATGACCTTGATATGATACAGCTTAACTCATTTGGTTGTGGACTTGATGCTGTTACAACAGACTGCGTAAATGATATCCTCACCAATTCAGGCAAAATATATACATGTCTGAAAATTGACGAAGTAAACAACCTCGGTGCTGCACGTATCCGTGTACGTTCTCTTCTAGCGGCAATCCGCGTAAAAGAGAAACAGAATACTAAGCGTGAAATTAAACCTGCAAATTATGAGCGAGTTATTTTTACAGAGAAAATGTTTAAGGACAATTATACAATTATATGTCCTCAGATGTCTCCTATCCACTTTGATTTACTACTACCTGCATTCCGCGCAGCAGGATACAATCTGGTAATTCCAGATGTTCCAGCAAGAGAATGTGTAGATGTTGGACTTAAATTCGTAAACAACGATGCCTGCTATCCATCACTTATTGTAATCGGTCAGATAATGAGTGCTGTTATGTCAGGCGAATATGACATGAATCACACTGCCATCCTGATTTCACAGACTGGTGGTGGCTGCCGTGCAACAAACTATATTGGCTTTATCAGACGAGCTCTTATAAAAGCCGGATATCCGGATGTACCGGTTATCTCTATCAACATGGTCGGACTTGAGAAAAACCCAGGCTTTAAATTTACACCAAGTCTTATCCAGCACGGATTATACGCTCTTATTTTTGGTGATATTTTCATGAGATGTTTGTACCGGGTTCGTCCTTACGAAGCTGTACCTGGAAGTGCAAATGAACTTCACGAGAAATGGAAGAAAAAAGTAATAGAATTCTTAAGTAATAAGAAGATTCTATCTCATAAGAAATACAAGAAGATGTGTCGTGAAATCATTCGTGATTTTGATACTCTTCCAATGCTTGATATCAAAAAACCTCGAGTTGGTGTAGTTGGAGAAATACTTGTCAAATTCCTTCCAGCAGCCAACAACTATGTGGTAGATTTACTTGAGGCTGAAGGGGCAGAGGCTGTTGTTCCTGATTTAACAGACTTCCTGCTCTACTGTTGCTATAATGCTAATTTCAAGAGTGATTATCTTGGAGAGTCAAAGAAAGCAAAACGTACCAACAATATGCTTATCAAGTTCTTTGAATGGTTAAGAAAAGCTGCCCGCGATGAGCTTGCAAAGAGCAAACATTTTGAGCCTACTGCCTACATAGAAGATTTGGCAAAACTTGCTGAACCAATTGTATCATGTGGTAACCAGACAGGTGAAGGCTGGTTCTTAACAGGTGAAATGCTTGAACTTATACATCAGGGCGCAACTAATATAGTTTGTGCACAGCCATTTGCCTGTCTTCCAAACCATATCGTAGGTAAGGGAGTAATCAAGGAAATCCGCAAGGAATTCCCAAATGCAAACATTGTTGCTATAGACTATGACCCAGGTGCTTCTGAAGTTAATCAGTTAAACAGAATTAAGCTCATGCTTTCGACAGCACAGAAGAATCTAAAAAAAGAAGCTAATTAAAGAAGCTAATTAAAGAATTTTAATAAACTCTATACAAAATAGATTTTTTATATTTTGTATAGAGTTTTTTGTATCTTTTTTCCTAATTTGGTGGTAAAATTGAACTATAATTTTAAAGCAAACAAATTATTTTTCAGAGGTGACAAAATGGATATAGATGTTCTAAAAACATGTGGTAAAACAACTGTATTTAATAAGGGACAGGTACTGTGTCAGGAAGGCGAAATCGGTCATTCAATGTATATCCTTTTAAAGGGCGAGGTTGAGATATCAATCAATTCCTTTTCTGATAATCCTAAGTCTTTAGGAAAAATGCCTGAGGGAAGCTTCTTTGGTGAAATGTCTCTCCTTGAAGACAAACCACGCTCTGCCACTATTGTTGCATGCTCCGATGAGGTTACTGTGCTTGAAGTATCAGAGACAGATTTCACAAAACTGTTACTCAACGCTTCCTCTATTACATACAGGCTTCTCCTTACACTCAACAATCGATTAAATGGAATGCTCGACAGACTAAATGAAACTGATAAAAAATATGTATTTCAATATAGAAAGAATCCAATTTACAATACCATCCAGAAAATGGATGTGCGTTCTTTTGATGCTATTGCAAAGAAAGACCCTGACTATGTATGGGAGCTGCTCAAGTATCTGAGTTCTTCTCTTGAAAAACTAAACCGTGAGTATATACAAAAATCAAGTTAATCCTGGGAGATTTTTATGGCAAAAAAAATAACACTCAATCAGATTATGACTATATTCTGCACAATTTTTCTGGCAATATCAGCTTTTACACTCTCATATTCCCAAGTACTTGAAATACCGGATGAATTTATCTCAAACTATTTCTACACATATAATCCACTTGAGAAGGCTGATGAGAGAATCACAATCATTGCCATTGATTCCGCCAGCGAAGAACAATATGGTAAGTATAGCACCTGGTCGAGAGCACTTCTTGCTGAAGCTGTTGAAAAGCTGACCGACGAAAAAGCATCCGTAATCGGACTCGATACCGACCTGTCAGCTACAAAGGACTCTGACGGAGATGCCCAGTTAGTAACAGCCTGCAAAAATCACGGCTCAGTAGTTACAATGGCAAGCGCACAATTTGACTCCAAAAATATGCCACAACCAGAAAATGAAGCATCAGCTCCAAATGATATGGCACTTGCCATGCCAGCTGATTCATCCATGGATTGGAATGACCATTCTGTCACAAGTATTTCATATCCATTTGAAGCACTTAAATCAGTAACAAAGACAGGTATAACTAATGCAATTCAGCAAGGCTCTGACAATTCTATCCGAGCCGCCGCATTAGATGTAAATATAGGACCTGATGATACACAGGCAAGCTTTGCATCTGTCGCATATATGCTTTACAAAGACTCTGTAGGAGAAGAATACGATTTTCCAGAGATTGATAATCAGAATCTTTTTGGTTTCAATAACATATATGATACGAACAGCTACCAGATAATCTCTTTTTCAGATTTACTGAGTGATAATTATGATTCCAGCTATATAGATAACCACATAGTATTAATTGGCGAATACAAAGAAGTAGAAAAAGCAAATAAGTATTTTGATTTTAATTACTTTAAATCAGATTCAGCAAAACAGGAAGTCCTTATACAGTCTGCCATTATTCAGGCATTACTTACAAACAAAACTATTCACAATGTCCCTAAGACATTACAGGCGGCTCTACTAGCCTTATTAGTAGCAATACTGTATATTGTCTGTTCAAAACACAGGACAATTTTCGCTATTGTTGCATATATTTCAACTATTCTGATATTTTTGATATTCAGCTATTTTATGTATTTACAGGGATATCGGATACTACTGCTGGTGCCTGCAATTCTGGCTCTTGCATCCTCCCTGATTTATCTGCTTCAAAAGCTTATTTATTCATCCTATGAACAATATCGTATAAAAAGGACACTGAATCTGTATGTTGATTCGCAGGTTGTAAATAAAATCTCAGAAACAAGTCCTTTTGAGCTTTCCAGTTTAAGTGAACGAAGAAATATTGCAGTTTTGTTCGTTGATATCAGAGGGTTTACGACTTTATCTGAAAGCCTTCAGCCGGAGCAGGTTGTAGATGTTCTAAACCAATACTTTACCGTTGTGTACTCTTCTATCGAAGCATGGAACGGAACACTGGATAAATTCATAGGCGACGCAGCTATGGCGATATTCAATGCCCCAACTGATTTAGAGGATTTTGAATTTAAAGCTGCATGTGCCGCTGATGATATAATCAAAGGATTTGAACCAATAAAACAGTATTTCAAAGACAAATATAAACGAAACATAGATATCGGAATTGGAATCAACTGTGGTGATGCAATAGTTGGCAATATCGGCTGTATTAGGCGCATGGACTATACTGCAATAGGTGATGTGGTTAATACTGCTTCCCGCCTTGAATCTAACGCAAAACCAGGACAGATTCTAATCAGTGAATCTATGTATAAAAAAATAAATGAGCGTTGTGTAGCGTCATCAATCGGCAACTTATCTCTTAAAGGAAAAGCACAAGCCGTAACCACTTATCAAATAGAAACCATAGATAAGCCACAAGCCCCTAATGCTATAGGTAGAAAGGAGTTTCTGCATGAAAGCTCTTTACTGTATTCCAAATTTAAACCAAATATCAAGCTACATTGATTTTTCTCAAAAATACAATGCCGGATTTGAGTATAATGATTTTTTTCTTCCAAGTGTACTTGATGATGAAGAGCTTGTTTCGCAGCTCATAGACTCATACACTTCACTCAATCGAGATTGCAGTGAGGATACTTTGCATGGTGTTTTTTTCGACGTGTGCGTTCATAGTTGTGACTCTTTAATCTACAAAGCTTCTGATTATCGCATTCATCAGAGTATGAATATTGCGTCCAGATTAGGTGTTAAAAAGGTCATTTTTCATACAAATCAGATACCAAATTTCAAACTGCAAAGCTATCTTGATGGCTGGGTTGATTCAAATGAACAGTACTGGCGTAAGCTTTTGAAGGAATATGCTGATATGGAAGTTTACATTGAGAATATGTTTGATTTGGATTCTTCTCTTATCGTGCAACTGGCTAAAAGAATGAAAGATGAACCTCGATTTGGTATTTGTCTTGATATTGCGCATGCTTTCATCTCAGATGAATCAATTGAGAGCTGGTGTAACTCTGTCCTCCCATATGTCAGACATGTTCACATTAATGACAACAATGGAATTGAGGATTCCCACACCCCTGTAGGTTCAGCATCTATCCCATGGTCTGTCTATAACAATTTCATGGACAGCTTTGCTTCTGATGCTAAACCTTCTGTTCTTATTGAGGTTCGTGGATATGAAGCCCTTGAGAAATCTGTTGAATACATGATGCAAAATCATATGTATCCATTTCCATAATGGAATTCTCGTTTATCGGGGTGGGTGTCAACCGCTTTACAGATAATACACAAAATATCACATTAACAAAGCAAACAATTGCTTCCCTACCAAAACAACACTCATCATTGTAAATGCTTCGATATTTCCACGTGGCACTTTAGAAACAACTAATCCTATAACAGCCAATAGCATTGCTTCAACTAAATATATCAAATACAAGAACACTATAAATTTCCATATCCATTGTCTGCTGACTCTGTGATTCGTCATATGAAGTCTTAAATTAATTCAATTAACGGAATAGTTGAATTTGCAGAAGAAGACAATTGTTTTTTTGCACAAATTTTTATATGATTTCAAAAGGGGCTATTCATCCAATAAAAACCCATTTACATTCAAATATAAACTATTTATTTTCCAATATTGAATTCATATGAAATGTCGGAAAACATAAAATGTAAATTGCACATATTCATAATTATCACATCCGACATATCAATCGAACCTTCTACCCTTCCTTATATTTAACGCTGTGTTTATTTTGAGCAATATCCTACACATCTAATAATAAGTTTCAGGTATTCAGCTGCATTACTCCGGCAGCAATAACATTTGAGGGAATATCCTTTGTTACAACGCTTCCTGCGGCAATGACAGTATTATCTCCAATAGTCACTCCGCCTAGAACAATTACACCTGCGCCGAACCACACACTGTTGCCGACTGTAATAGGTAAAGCCACCATCACGCTTTTCTTTTTCAGTCATTTCAGCACCTCATTTTCACAAAACAAATTATTTCAAACAAAGCAATTAAATTAACTCATTTGCATAGTCAAGTAGCTGTTCAAAGCTGCCGCGGTGATAAGCGGAAATATCCTTGCGCTCCTTGTTTATAAGGCAATCAGTAATCAGAAAAACACTCATTCCTGCCTCTTGTGCAGCTTCCATATCCTCGGTAACATCGTTTCCAACCATAAGACACTGTTCGGCACTTACCCCAAGCCGGCTTGCAATCTCCTTGTAGTATTCGGGATTTGGCTTGCAGTAACCGATATTTTCATAGGTTGTATATAGTTCAAAATCCTGTGGTTCAAGACCCGCCCAGCCTATTCTGCTTTCCGTTGCTACCAAAGGGAAAATCGGATTTGTTGCAAGAGCAACCCGATAGCCCATTTCCTTTAATGAATGAACAGCTATAGAAGATTTCGGGTTAAATCCACAAAATTCTTTAGCTGCTTGAAAATCCTTTTCGTAAAATTCATCAAATATCATCTTGTCCGCAAACATCTTTTCACCGTATATATCAGCAAATTTCTTCCAGAAGACTTCTTCGTTGCTCCTTGCCCCATCGTTTTTTACCATTGCGGCAGTACCTGTCCAGATGGCATCCACAAGTTGCTTCGGCTCGTAGCCGTGGGGTGACAGTTTTGCAGCCAGGAGCTTGAAATACCCCTTTGTAAAGGCATCGTTGTCCATAGGAAGCAGCGTTCCGTCCAAGTCTAACAGAATTGTTGTAAGTTTCATCTTTTTATCCTTCTTTCACAATATATTTTTCAAAACAGCCTAAGATTTCTTTTCATTGATTTACATGAAGACTTCGACCTAGTTCCTGTTCGTTGTGCAGACAGTACATTTCATAATGCCTCTGTCATTTGCATCCATCTCTTACAAAAGAATATTGGATATACAAATTCCGTAAAACTTCACAAATCTTCTCTTTTGAAAATAAGCTGTATACATATGTTTCATATTATATTAATCACTAATCCATTTCACAGATTTCCTTAATGCTTCAATAGTCTTTGTCTCCAATACACATCTGGCATTACATTCCTTAGCCATATTAAGACGTGTTTTCAAATCAATTATTCCATCTCCTAAAGCCAGATGATTCTTAGGTGGATTTTCAGTTCCATCATGAATATGAAAATGCTTTAGTTTATCTTTTCTTTCCTGTATGAAAGGAACATCTATTTCACCTGTCGCCTTCGAATGACCAATATCCCACGTCAGCACAAAATAAGGCGACTCAAACAGATAATCAATCGCCTTCTTCTCATAATCCCTAAACCCATCTGTATTTTCTATGGAGATTTTAATGTCTGATTCACCAATCCACTTTTCACAGGAACTACGGAAGATTTTGAAATATTCCATATATGTATCAAAATCCCTTTCATACATCTGTACCTTTCGGTCAGGAAGTGTGATATAGATTCCATGATGCATATGCATATTAATTGTTAATGGTTGGTTTTCGTTACCATATTTATTTTTTAATTCTACAAAATGTTTAGCTACCTCAATGGTTCTTCCTACAGTCTCAAGATATGCGTCTCGAACCAGAGGATTAAAATCTGCAATATTGAGATTCTCATCTAAATGAATAGTATAATAGATTTCCGCCTCATCTGCCGCATAATATAATTCCGATACTTTTTCTAATTTATCAATCTGATATTCTGGAAAGTTCATATTCAATTCGATAAATTTTAATCCTAATTCTTTACAAAGCTTAATGTTGTCATTTAGTGTTTTATTTTCTATTAATGTTGGCATCCCATACTGCATAATTTTTATCCCCTCTCGTTTCTATTTATTACACTTGATATAATCGCATAATAATTACTTTCCAAACAAGCTTCAATATATTCTCTATATTCATCATTATCATATATTCCATTATTTATGTTTACACTTTCTATGTTTAGATTTTCTATATTTACGTTTTCAATTATGTTTGCTTCTTTATATTCATGTCGAAGCTTCAAAACCAGCGCCATTCCCTGTCCAAAATATCTTATAGAATAATTAACCAAATTTATCATATCGCCTATTTTATTTATATCATTAAATGCTTTTATATCTGCTTCCGTTCTTTTGGCATTAATAATACTAAGTGCTTTTTGAATTTCTTCCTGATTTACTACAAACATTTCACAAACTCCTCTATCATCAGTTTGTCCCATATTACAACAATAAATTTGTCGTAAAATATCAACATTTGTATACAAATTTCTGTTTAGCTCGGGGGGTGGGCAACCGCTTTTCAGGTTATCGCAGACATGAGTCGAGGCACTCTGGGTGAAGGGGCTATTGTAGTTGTATGTATGATTTGAGGGGATAGTAATATATTTTGTGCGTTTATGTCCTCGTGTTAAGAGGCTCTAAATAATTCTTCAGGTATATCTATAAGTGACGCTGTCGCTCATATTCGCCGTCCTGGCTCATATTCGCTGAAATTGCCGTCCATGGCAATTTATAGCAGTTTACAGCCTGCTGTAAACTGCTACTTCGCAGGTCTATTTGAAGATTTTGCTATGCA
>JAXELM010000042.1:0-3910 GCA_034100525.1 Agathobacter sp. | reverse complement strand
CCATACCAAAGGCACTTAGTATTGTTTTCTGCTTTTTTGATACAGCATGATCCAAGCGATACTGGCCATTCGTACGCTTAACCATCTCAATTTTTTCGAGCTCGCGTATTGCAGCTGGTACCGTCATATAGTTCTGACGAGTTTCCATCCTCAGGAGTGTTTCCTTGAGAAGATTGTAGATTCTGTTCCTTACTATCAGAGCAATAAACTCGATAAATATCTTGGCAGATAGTGATTCAGCAGTTTGAACCCTCATGCTTTTTGAGCCTATAAAGGATTTGTCAGCGCTAAACAGCTTCTCTGAAACATCACGCCCTTTATAGTGAATCAACGCTTCCTGCGCAGTCATTCTTTCTGATGTAATAATACAGAAATATCCGCACAGTTCGAGCTTTGATTGGATGACATCAGCCTTTTCTTCATAAGAGAGTAATTCATCCTTCTTGTTGTAGCGAAGGGTAAAGTATTTCTTGTATGTATTAGGAACAGTTATGTTTTCACCTATGTGTTTGTCAAGGTACATCTTGATTTTGTCAAGCTGCTGCTCAAACTGTTCGCGTTCAGCAGCCTGCTTTGATGGATTGTAGTATATATGAAACTGCCTTTCACAGTTATCATCTTCATAAAGCTTTGAGAATACGGATTTGCCATATACTCGATAGGATCGAATGGCACAGCTTCTATCCGTCTCAAAGGTGTTACGGTGTTCGTGGACAAGGGCGGAGACCAATTCCTTCTGCCCCTTAACCATTATTACAAATGGATGTTTATTATCATCCATGTATTGAATGTTTTCTTTGCTGAAATATCCGCGGTCCAGGATAAATCCTACATTCTTGTAGTTATACTGTTCAACCTTATCAACCATGTATCTAAACTGCGATACATCGGTGATAGACCCAGGATATTCCTCATAAAACAGGGGGACACGATTGTTCTTATCGTAAGCAATTGCAAGATTAAAGATTGGTAATCCTTGGTCATCCTTGGGTTTGCCATACTCAATAATGTCAATGTCTCCGGCGTGGCAGTTCTTATTGGTTGAATCATAGGAAACATATATGCGCTGCTTATGGTCACGGTTGTCATTCCATTCATTTAGGAATGCATTGATCTGTTCCTTAGAGATACTTTTAAGCAGGCGGCATACCTTTGAATCACTATAGATTCGCATATTCTCGGAAAACAGCGGATGATTAAATGCAAAATCAGGATAATACTGGCCGGCATTTTCTTCGTCAACAATCATGTATGCCACAAGGTCTAGGATGAGACCACTTTCTTTGTAGAAGTAGTTTCTGAGCATCCGAGGGATTTCATAATCATCAAGAACCTTTTTTATTACAGCATATGAGCCTATTCGTAAGGCACAGCTGCGATAGGCCTCAGGCAATTCCTCCGGTAGTATGACCGTAGGAAAGAACTCTTGAAAGTGTTCATTAGGATACATGGTATCTGGAGAATCAGGATTAACCTTTCCAATAATGGTGCGTTGAGGAATCGCATATTTTTTATCAGGCTTGTATACTTGCCCATGTTGATAAAGAACATAGACAGCATTACCTTTTTTCTTGGTAATAATTTTCCCTTTTTCAAGGGGTATTGCAACTGCATAATCGAAATACAATTTAACGCCTCCATTTAGTGTAACTGTTACACTAAAATTGTATCAGATATTTCGATTGTATGCAAGCGAAAACGCCGTATTTCTGCGGCTTATTGAACTTTTTAGTTACACTCAAATGAATTTAGTGTAACTAAGTTGAAAAGTTGTCATATATAAGATATTCCGTATCAAAGACTGAAAAGATTAGAAACCATGCAAGAGATAGCTTTGGAGCATATTGTAAAGAATATATTGATGACTTTGTAAATGATTTGCCATCTATTTCACTTACTGAAAGCGAAATTGTTATGTTACTGAATGATACGACTATTGATAAGAAGTATAAGCCTGAAATACTGAAAAAAATATCAGCAAGTAGTATGACGGAAAAACTGGCAAAGACTATTGCAAATAATCAGTTTAATGCAGATAAGGTATATGTTGAATGCGCATGGAAAATATTGGATAATGCAGGAAGACACATGCTGCTTGTGCATCATTTACAAGTGTATAGTATTGCAGAAATCTCGAGATTATTAACGGAGCTTGGGGGTGAGTGGAGTAAACTTAGTGATAATAAATCCAGACATAAGGAAGAAATTTCGATTGATGTAAATGGACATAATGAAAAATTATTATCACAACTACAAAGGAAAGGTTTTATCACAAGTCACCCAGTAAAGAAGGTTAGAGAAAAGAGTTTCTTTGAAGTTTGGGTTAAACAACAATAGGAGGTTGAAATTGAGGAGTACAGTTGAATTTGAAACAAAGCCAAATGTAAATACTAATATCATGCAACCTCAAAATATTAATTTTCGAAATGTATCCGGTAATCTGATACAAGAAACAAAGAAATTTGTAATATTCCTTGAAGGTAATGCAGAAGATGTTATAGAAGTATTTCGTAACATATGGGAACTGGCATTTTTGTATGATGGTTATTTCTATAAGCCGTGCAAATACAATGTTGATGGTATTGATGTGAATGTAGAAAAGCTATATTTTCTCTCGTATTATAAGACAGGTAAGACATGGAGAAACTGTGCAAGTACTCTAGTGGGCGCAGATAAAGATTTTTCAGAAAAGAGAATATTGGATTACACTGAATTTAGAAATAAGGGCAGAACATCTGGAGAGATGCTCAAATCGTTGATTAATTCATATTTCTACATACATTCTGAATCATATGAAGCAATAAATGTTAATCATAGGTTGTCGTTGCTATTAAATATATGTGATGGTTTTGTTATAAATATATTTGGCTCCAATAATAATGTTAAAGCAAACATAGCAAAAGTTATTGGTACTGCGCTGGATTCCAAAATGGTTAAATATGGGGCGTCGTTGTTGGGGATACCGCCTCAAAAAATGTATGATGCACTTATGTTGGAACGCCATGAAATTGATCACTATATTATGAAAGAAGGTAGCTTGACTGATTTTGAGGTGAATTCAAAAGCGGTTACAAAGGATTACATTAATTGGTATTTCACCTATGTTGTAGAGTTGGCTTTACGAATTGCGTTTTTAAAACAGATTGGGTGCGAATGTAAGGATGAATATGTTGAAAATGCATTAAATGATATCAATGATTGGCTCATACTTGAGTGTGATTTGCCAGAACAATGTAAAAATCCTTTTAATAAAATGAAGCAGGATTTGAAGCAAATGGGTATAAGCATGAAATAGAGAAGAAGTTTCTTTGCGACACAAACTAGTAAAAATATTAATTGCTTGCAAAACAACATATTCGATTCTATAATTTGCTTAGGAATGAGAGCAAGTTAATCGCAGATTATTCTGTAAGTGGCGATTAATGACTTGCAAGCCACTCGAACCATCATGAGTAAAGAAAATACCCACTGGTACTGTTTTGGTACTAAAAGTTCTTGAAACGAGATGGAATAGAAGAAATACAGAGATATTTGATACTAAAATGTATGGAAAAGCATATAGTGGCAAAGTCTGTTAAATAGAACTTTGCGAGTTTGAATAAGCTACGAGCCATGCAAGGATAAGAATAACAGAACCATCGGGGAGAGCACTTGTGTTCTCAACCGATGGTTTTGTTATTTTTAGACTTATACGGCGACAGCCGTACAGCGAGATGAAGCGGAGCGGAATCGAGCGGAACATGGCGGGGTGGCGGGGAGATTTTTGTGTGAATGGGGCTATAGACATAATACCATAGTATTGTACAATCACCTGTTTATTTCTTTCACTATAAGTGAAACCACAAGTACATAATTGTGTGGTATGATCCAGGCGAGGAGGTGAGATACCATGAAACAATTTTATACATGT
>JAXELM010000009.1:0-2034 GCA_034100525.1 Agathobacter sp. | reverse complement strand
ACGATACGGTCTTTGACATCTTCCTGTACCTTTGTAAGACGGCTGATATAGTCGCAGACAGAATCCTCGTTATCTGCAGAACATGGACCGATTACTAATAAAATACGGTCATCTTTTCCAGTGATGATATCTGAAATCATAGCATCACGATGTTTCTTTAATTCAACCAGCTTTTTAGAGATTGGAAAACGCTCCTTAATTTCAGCTGGAGATGGTAATTGATTTAAAAATGTAAAACTCATAATGAACTCCTTACTGTTTATTGTCAAAAATATAATGCAAATTGCAAAAAATGTCAAATTATAAGTATAGTATGTGACTTATAAATGTGATACAATAGTTAGGCAATAGACTGAAAAAGGAGAAAACTGGATTGATGGGTCAATTACTTAATATAAAGGGAAAGAAAATAGGAGAGGGACGTCCGTTAGTCTGTGTGCCGATTATGGTATCGGATTCGAAACAGATCATAAAAGAAGCTGCAACTTTGGTAGCACAAGGGGCAGAGATGATTGAATGGAGAGTGGATGCATTTTCTGAGGCATCTAGCATGAATTCCATTCGCTGTGTTCTTGAAGGATTGGAACCGATTACGAAAGACACCATCTTGGTATATACCTACCGTTCAAAAGCCCAGGGTGGTCTTGGAGAACATCCGGCAGAAATGATTCGCGACATTCATCAGGTTGCGGCAGAAACAAAAGTGCCGGATTTTATAGATGTAGAGTATTTTGCAGAAGAAAAGGCAGAGAAAGAGATCAGAAGTTTGCAAAAGCAGGGATGTCATGTAATCGCATCACATCATGATTTTGAGGAGACTCCGGAGAGAAAAGTGATTCGTATGCTTTTGGAACTGATGAGAAATAGTGGGGCATCAATCGTTAAACTTGCAGTTATGCCACAGAATATGAAGGATGTTCTTCATTTGTTGGAAGAAACGAACCGATTCCATACAGAAAATCCAAATGTGCCAGTGATCACAATGTCAATGGGGGCACTTGGAACAATCTCCAGGGTGGCAGGGGAATATGTGGGTTCCTGCGTGACCTTTGGAGCGGGAGAACAGGCAAGTGCACCTGGACAGCTCCCGAAAAATGAGCTTTTGACCATATTGGAATCGCTTCATAATTGTTTATCTGCACAATAAAGTTGAGCATAAAGATGAAAAATAGTACTGTCGTTATATTGATTTTGTAGATTGATTGTGTTATAAATATAAATATGCGGCCGTAGTTTAATGGATAAAACACAGGACTCCGACTCCTGCGATGTGGGTTCGATTCCCGTCGGGCGCATTTTTTATGTCATAAAGATAAGGAGAGTTTTATGCAGGACATTTTTGATAAGATAAAGAACTTTTGTTTAACATATAAGAGATATATTGGTGCGTGTGGCTTATTTATAGCATTTGTAATTGTACTTGAGTTTTCAAATTCTACAGGATTGAAAAAGCAAATGGATGCTGGTGATACAGAAGCAATGGTATCTGAGATTGCTGAAGGTACTGAAATTACTGAAATTACAGAAGATAAATCTACATTTGTATTCCAGGATACATTCGATGTAGACAGCGATGAGGAGATGAAGACGCTTCTTTCCACTTACTACAAAGCTTATACAGACAATGATGTGGCTGCCCTTGAAAAGGTAGCTTATCCAATCAGTGATAATGAGAAGAGTTATATTGCTGTTGTAAGCAAATACTATGATAAGATTGAGAAGCTTACGTATTATAGTAAGCCAGCAGCACAAAAGGATGCATATTTTGTTTCTGTTGAAAATGAGATTTCTTTTGATGGAGTAAAGACAAAAGCTCCAGCACTTGATTTCTTCTATGTACAGAAGGACGAAAATGGAAAGTTGTATATCAATAATGCTTACAGCATTTTCAACTTGAACTTTATGGATAATGAAGTAAATTCTGACATCTATTCTTTGGTTCAGCAGTATATGCAACAACCTGATTTTGTGAAACTACAGCAGAAAGTTCAGGCCGCATATGATGAAGCGCTGGCAAAGGATTCTGATCTTACA
>JAXELM010000188.1:0-13870 GCA_034100525.1 Agathobacter sp. | reverse complement strand
TTATGATTCAAACGCAACTATTATTATCGCTTCATCTGTCGGTACACAGTCTCAGCTCAAATGTGCACTTCAGGCTGGTGCCAAAGATTTCGTACAGAAACCTCTAGATAAGCAGCAGGTAATAGATATATTAACAAAATTTATCGAAGGGAGATAAATTATGTATACACAATTTTTTGGAAACTACCTGCTCTCTCAGGGATATGTAACCCAGGAACAGTTATTTGAAGCAATGCAGAAGCAGTCCTCTCAGCGTATGAAATTAGGAACACTTGCAATGCATGCCGGATTAATGACTGCCGAAGAGGTTGATCAGATAGTAATTTTACAAACACATTATGATAAGAAATTCGGAGAACTTGCAATCGAGCATGGTTATCTGACTAATGAACAGGTTGTGGATTTATTGAAGACACAGAATCCAGATTTTCTCCTGCTTGGACAGGTACTTGTTGACGATGGTGTTATAACCAACTCTGATTTGGAAAATATCATAACAGATTACCGCTCTAAAAATGAGATGATTGAGTTCGACATGACTGTTGAAAATCAGGAAGATATCGCTCGATTGTTCGAGAACTTCTTTATTATGTCAGAAACTCCTGTTTCTAAATTAGGCAGAATGTTCTTAGAGCTTTTGTTCAACAATTTCATCAGATTTGTCGGAGAAGACTTTACTCCACTCTCTTCTGAAAAAGTCCAAGAATTCCCTACGGAATGCTGTGTTCTTCAGAAGATTATAGGGGATTATTCGGTATCTGCATATCTGAATATGGACGAGGCTACTGCTATTGAATTTGCTTCAAGATATGTTGGAGACCAGTTTACAGAGTACGATGAATATGTACAAGCTTCTTTGGATGATTTCCTTAATCTTCATAATGGACTCTTTATTGTAAACTGCTCAAATGATTACTCTTTAGAGCTTTCAATTTCAGCACCTGAGCATTGCGAGAACTCAATACTTACTTTTGAAAATGATGCATATTATTTTCCAATACTGTACTCTTTCGGTATTGTGCATTTCATCCTCGAAATCAAGAAAAAATGTGATATTGACTAAAGAAACGGTGCTCTAAGCACCGTTTCTTTTATTTATTACATTCCAAGAAATTTCTTTACAACAGATGGCATTTCATCTACTTCACAAACTGTGTCATGAAGTACATCAGCTGTTCTAATCTCTTCTATAGCCTGAGGAACTTTTACATTACCAAGCTTTGACAATTCATCAACTAATTCAAAATCTCCCATTGCATCATATTTGGAATCAATCGCATTCATTACACTTCTTGTAAACTTGAATGGACTTGCTGTTGAAGCAATAACAGTCTTAGTCTCAGTGTCCTTTGTATCCGCTTTATACTTTCCATACACGCCCGCAGCTACTGCTGTATGTGTATCTATGATATATCCTGTTTTATCGTACAAATCCTTGATAACTGCAGCAGTCTCCTGCTCGCTTGTATAGTTTCCATAGAAATCAGCTAATTTTGCTTTCATATCATCAGTTATATCATATTTACCTGATGTCTGTAACATGCTCATAAGCTGTGCGTTCTTCTCGGCATCATTACCCGCTATATTGTAAATAAGTCTCTCAAGGTTAGATGAAATAAGGATATCCATAGAAGGTGAGCTTGTCAAAATAAAATCACGATTCTTATCATATGTACCTGTGCTAAAGAAATCATATAATACCTTGTTCTCGTTTGATGCACAAATAAGCTTTCCAATTGGAAGTCCCATGTTCTTTGCATAGAATGCAGCAAGGATATTTCCGAAATTACCTGTTGGAACTACTACATTAATCTTCTCATCCTTTGCAATAGCACCATTTGCATACATCTTCGCATAAGCATATACATAATAAACTACCTGTGGAACAAGTCTTCCTATATTGATTGAGTTAGCAGATGAGAACTGATATCCTGCAGCATCCATCTCGCTTGCAAGTGCCTTGTCTCCAAACATCTGCTTAACACCAGTCTGTGCCTGATCAAAGTTTCCATTTATACCAACAACAAATGTATTCTTTCCCTTCTGGGTAACCATCTGCTTTTCCTGAATTGGGCTTACACCATTCTTAGGATAAAATACAATAATCTTTGTACCTTCTACATCTGCGAAGCCTGCAAGAGCCGCTTTTCCTGTATCACCTGATGTAGCTGTCAGGATAACAATGTCATTCTTTACATTATTCTTTCTGGCTGCTGTTATAAGAAGGTGTGGCAAAATAGATAATGCCATATCTTTAAATGCAATAGTAGAACCATGAAATAACTCTAAATAATATGCACCATCTGCTGACACTAATGGAGCAATCTCTGTAGTGTCAAATTTGCTATCATATGCATTATTAATACAGTTTTTAAGCTCTTCTTCTGTAAAATCTGTAAAGAACTGTTTCATAACAGCATACGCTGTCTCCTGATATGACATCTTCGCAAGTTCTTCTAATGACACATCCAAAGATGGAATACTTTCAGGTACAAATAAACCACCATCATCAGCAAGACCCTTTAAAATCGCCTGTGATGCAGTTATTTTCTTATCACTATTCCTTGTACTAGAATACATTAATTCCATTTTCCTACCTCAAAATCTTTCTTATGTTTTAATAATTACTATGATACAGTATAAAAAAATAATGTATCAGTGTCAACTTTATTCTTTTATGTTAGAATATAATAAAAAGCAAAAAAGGAGTCAATATGTTACCTGGTGTTTTCGAAGCTAAAAAAAAGGATGGAACAATATATTATCGTTCAAATCTCACTTTTAAAAATAAACATATAAGCCTCGGCAGCTACGATTCAGAAGCCGCAGCCCATCAGGCATACCGTGTAGCTTCTTCTATACTGACAGATACTGCCTCAATAGAAGATTCCTACTATATGACATACGCTCTTCCATTTGAGAAAATTGTCTCTTTAATAAATTTCAGAGATAACAATATGTATATTTCAACACCTATTTATCTGCGCAAAAACTATTTCAGCTATTACTTAAGCATAAATCAGGAGCTCAAATTCGATATAGATGATTTATTCTACTATTCGAGTCACAAAATAATGCAGCGCAAAGGTCACCTGTTCGTAAATGATTATGGTATGCAGGTCACAATCCAAAGCCGGTATGGCATCAAAAGTCACGCAGTAGAAGGTCGTGACTATCAGTTTGTCAACGGTGATCCCAATGACTTTAGATACTCCAATCTGCTCATTATCAACCATTATCACGGTGTCAGTCGAATCGAGCGGAGTGGTGAATATAAATACAAAACCAAAATCCATATAAATGGCAATTACACAATTGGCACCTATTCAACTGAGGAAAAGGCCGCAATTGCATACAACAAAGCTGTTGACCTTGCCAAACTGCATGGAATCAACAAGAACTTTCCTGAAAATTACATAGAGACTATGTCCGGCAAAGAATATGCTGACTTATATTCACGACTAAAAATCTCATCGAAATATATTAAATATCTCGATTCCCTATAACACTGATAATTCATATATAATTGATTAGCGCAGATGTAAAACATCTGCGCATTTTTTACAATTATTTCTGGTTGATATAATTTACAAGACCTTCACAATCAATTATTTTTTGCATAAATGGCGGAAAAGCCTGACCCTGATATTTCTCTCCTGTTGTGATATCTGTTATCACACCTGAATCAAAATCCACTTCAACCTCATCCCCCTGTGCAATTGCAACTGCCGCCTGTGGGCACTCAATAATTGGTAATCCAATATTAATCGCATTACGATAAAAAATTCTGGCAAATGTCTCAGCTATAACACAGCTTACACCAGCAGCCTTGATTGCGATTGGTGCATGTTCTCTTGAGGAACCACATCCAAAATTCTTATTCGCAACAATAATATCGCCTTCTTTTACATTACTTACGAAATCCTTATCTATATCTTCCATACAATGAGTCGCAAGCTCTTTTGGGTCTGAAGAATTAAGATAGCGAGCAGGGATAATTACATCAGTATCTACATTGTCTCCATATTTAAAAACATTACCATGTGCAGCTTTCATTTTTCTTCCTCCACTTCTTACATCACTTCATCAGGTCCGGAAATCTTACCAGTAATTGCACTAGCTGCAGCAACAGCAGGGCTTGCAAGATATACCTCTGACTCGACATGTCCCATACGACCTACAAAGTTACGATTAGTTGTAGAAACACAACGCTCTCCTTCAGCCATAACGCCCATGTATCCTCCAAGACAAGGACCACATGTAGGTGTGCTGACAATAGCACCTGCCTCGACAAATGTACGAAGTAGTCCTTCCTCCATTGCCTGAAGATAAATCTTCTGAGTAGCAGGTATTACGATTACTCTTAATCCCTTTGCCACTTTCTTGCCCTCTAAGATAGAAGCAGCAACTCTAAGGTCATCCATACGTCCATTGGTACATGAACCGATTACAACCTGATCGATTTTCACATCACCAACTTCATCGATAGTTCTTGTATTCTCTGGCAAATGTGGAAATGCAACTGTTGGCTTAAGTGTACTCAAATCAATAGTGTATTCCTCATCATATTCTGCATCTTCATCAGCTTCATACTCTACGAAATTTCTTGCTGAATGCTCCTTCATATATTCGCGAGTCAAATCATCTACCGGGAAAATCCCATTTTTGCCGCCTGCCTCAATAGCCATGTTGGCAATTGTGAATCTATCGTCCATTGTAAGATATTTGATGCCTTCTCCAACAAATTCCATGGAACGATACAAAGCACCATCAACTCCTATCATACCTATGATATGAAGGATTACGTCTTTACCGCTTACCCACTTTGCCGGCTTTCCAACTATATTAAACTTGATGGCTGATGGTACTTTAAACCATGCTTTTCCTGTAGCCATACCAGCTGCCATATCTGTACTTCCTACACCTGTAGAAAACGCTCCAAGTGCTCCGTATGTACATGTATGAGAATCAGCACCAATTATTACATCGCCTGCGACTGTAAGACCTTTCTCTGGTAAAAGGGCATGCTCAATTCCCATCTCTCCTACATCAAAATAATTGCTAATCTCATGCTTACATGCAAACTCTCTAACACATTTACAATGCTGTGCTGATTTAATATCCTTGTTTGGTGCAAAATGGTCCATAACAAGAGCAATTTTATCTTTATGAAATACACCATCGACATTCATCTTCTCAATCTCATGAATAGCGACAGGTGATGTGATATCATTTCCAAGTACAAGATCAAGTTCAGCTTCAATAAGTTGACCTGCTGTAACAGACTCAAGACCTGCATGTGCCGCAAGAATCTTCTGTGTCATTGTCATTCCCATGTCTCATTCCTCCTACATTCTATGATATTGCAATCGTGTGAGTGAACATACAAAACCTTTTTCATTTGAAATGATAGCATATGTAAATATATAATAAAAATACATAATAAACATATTTACCATAACCTAATTTCATGTTATTATATTAACATAAATAATTAAATAAGGGGGCTTGTATGAATCAGAATTTATCATCTTATTGGATTTTTTATACTGTTGCCAATGCCGGTAATATTTCAAAAGCTGCCAAAGAGCTCTACATAAGTCAGCCGGCTATCAGCAAATCGATTCAAAAGCTTGAAGAAAGCCTAAACTGTAAGCTCTTCTCCCGCAGTTCCCGTGGAGTAATTCTTACAGATGAAGGAAATCTTTTGTATGGACATGTAAAAGAAGCATTCGAGACGCTTGGAATGGGGGAGGAAAAACTCAAGCGTTCTATTGAGCTTGGTGTAGGACATCTCAAAATCGGAGTCAGCTCTACACTGTGCAAATACATGCTTTTACCATACCTGAAGGAATTTATTAAAAGAAATCCTCATATTAGTATTTCAATAAACTGTCAATCGACAAACGAAACACTTAAGCTTTTAGAGGATAACAAGATCGATATTGGACTTATAGGTAAACCATCCAACACTAAGAATATCAACTTCTATTACTTAGACAATATAGAAGATATTTTTGTCACAACCAAAGATTACCTTAGAAATCTCGGTGCACGCGGAATCAAAAAATCAGAGATACTGCAGAACTCCACTCTTATGCTGCTTGATAAAAACAATATGACAAGACAGTATATAGACGATTATCTGCAGGAAAATCAAATTACAGTCGCAGATTCAATCGATATTTCAAACATGGATTTATTGATTGACTTCGCAAAAATTGGTGTTGGTGTTGCCTGTGTAGTAAAAAACTTTGTTAAAAAGGACTTGGCGAATGGAAATCTGATTGAAATACCTCTTGGAATACCTATCCACAAGCGTGAAGTCGGATTTGCATACAAACAGAACTTCAATCCATCTTCGTCACTTCAGGCATTTATTAAATTCTACGAAGAATACCAACCGGAGGAGGCCTGATATATGAAAGAACAGATACACACTATACCAATAGCTGACGCAATGGCGAACTCTGGTGAATGTCCATTCTGCTACATAGAACGACGCACTGAGAATCACACAATGGACTTTGTTCTCGGTCATGGAGCTTCATACATGGAAGCAGATATACGCGATATGACTGACCGGGAAGGCTTCTGTCGCGCACATTTCAAGAAAATGTTCGATTACGGCAATTCTCTTGGAAATGCATGGATTCTTAAGACTCTGTACATGAGACACTTAGAAGAGCTCGACAAAGAAATTAAGCATTTTAAGCCTGACAGTACTGCCAAAAAAGGACTGTTTTCCAAAAAGGAAGAAAGCTCAAATTCTATCGTAAACTGGATAAACAAAAGAGAATCTACCTGTTTTATCTGCAATACAGTAAATAAGACTTTCAATGCCTATATGAAGACATTCTTTGATATGTACAAAAAAGGCGACGAATTCAAAAAACAGGTAGCCGGAACAAAAGGCTTTTGCCTTGACCATCTCAAAGTAATTCTCGAATATGCTGATTCCAACTTAAAAGGGAAGGAATTAACTGATTTCTATGACATGGTCATTCCTATGACAAAAGAGAACCTGACCCGTGTTTATGAGGATGTTGCCTGGTTCATAGAAAAATATGACTACAAAAATAAGGATGCAGATTGGAAGGACTCAAAAGATGCAATCCAACGCGGCATGCAGAAGCTGCGCGGAAGCGACCCTTCTCTTCCACCTCATGTAATAAAAAAGTAAATATGCATAAAAACGCCGGACATTTGTCCGGCGCTTTAATTTAAAATTATTTCATAACGATATTTACAATCTTACCAGGCACATAAATCTCTTTTATGATATTGCCTGTAAGCTTATCTGCTATAACCTCTTTAGCTCTACTGATAACTTCATCCTTAGGATCATCCTTGCTAATAGCCAGTGTTCCTTTAGTCTTTCCGTTAATCTGAACAGCAATCTCAACTGTATTCTCAACAGTTTTTGCATCATCATATGTCGGCCATGCCTCAAATGCAATAGTATTGTCATGTCCTAACTTCTGCCATATTTCTTCACCAACATGAGGACATACACATGAAAGCATCTTGATAAGACCTTCTGCATATTCTCTTGGGCATTTTCCAACCTTGTAAACTTCGTTGACAAAAATCATCATCTGACTGATTGCAGTATTAAATGCAAGTACCTCAAAATCATTTGTAACCTTCTTCACGGTCTGATGATATACTTTCTCAAGTGCTCCACCAGTCTCCTCTGTAATATTCTCCGGGTTAGTGAAGAAATTCCATACTCTTGTGATGAATCTCTTTGCACCTTGAACATTATTATCATTCCATGGCTTTGACACTTCAAGAGGTCCCATGAACATCTCATAAAGTCTAAGTGTATCTGCGCCGTACTCCTCCACTACATCGCTAGGATTAACAACAAACTCCGGGTATCTCTTACCCATCTTGATACCGTTAGAACCAAGAATCATACCCTGATGAACAAGCTTCTTGAATGGCTCTTTTACAGGTGATAAGCCCTTATCATAAAGGAATCTGTTCCAGATTCTCGAATACATCAAATGACCTACTGCATGCTCTGGTCCACCAACATACAAATCTACCGGTAGCCAATGCTTCAAAAGCTCCTGATTTGCAAATTCCTTATCATTATGAGGGTCGATATATCTCATGTAATACCATGAAGAACCTGCCGAACCAGGCATAGTAGAAGTCTCGCGAACTCCCTTTATACCATTTCTGTCATACTGCTTCCACTCTGTAGCATTCTCAAGTGGTGCTTTACCATTCTTACCCTTATAATCCTCAAGCTCAGGCAATACAAGTGGTAACTCCTCATCTGGAAGGAAATAAATCTCTCCATCCTCTTTATATACACAAGGAACCGGCTCTCCCCAGTATCTCTGACGTGCAAAAATCCACTCTCTGAATTTGTAATTTACTGTTCTTCTGGCAACCCCCATCTTTTCAAGCTTAACAGTGATAGCCTCTTTTGCTTCCTCAACTGTCATGCCGGTAAACTCTTCTGAATTGATGAGCTTACAGCCCTTACCAAGATAATCCTGTTTTTCAAATGCACATTCCGAAACATCCCTGCCCTCGATAACCTGAATCATATCAATATTGTGAGCAATCGCATATTCAAAGTCTCGCTGATCATGTGAAGGAACAGCCATAACTGCTCCTGTTCCATAGCTTGCAAGAACAAAATCTCCGATAAACATACGAACTTCTTTTCCATTTACAGGATTGATACACTTAAGACCCTTAAGTTCGCAGCCTGACTTAGTCTTGTTAAGCTCAGTACGATCCATATCACTTTTTTTGTTAGTCTCATCTATATAAGCCTGAACTTCTTCGCGATTCTCAACTCTGTCCATAAGTCCACGGACAATCTCTCCATCAGGAGCAAGAACCATGAAAGTAATACCATAAATAGTCTCTATACATGTAGTAAATATAGAGAATTTTCCACCGCCTACAATCTCAAAATCAACTTCTACACCAGTACTCTTTCCAATCCAGTTACGCTGCATCTCTTTAGTAGACTCTGGCCAGTCAATCTCGTCCAGACCCTCTAAGAGCTTCTCAGCAAAAGCGGGCTGATCAATAACCCACTGCTTCATATTCTTACGAACAACAGGGTATCCTCCACGCTCTGATTTTCCATCTATTACTTCATCGTTCGACAGAACAGTTCCGAGCTCTTCACACCAGTTAACCGGCATATCAATGTACTTGGCATATCCGGCTTCATATAACTGTTTAAAAATCCACTGTGTCCATTTATAAAATTCAGGATCAGACGTAGCAATCATCTTGGACCAGTCATAATCAAAACCTAATTCCTTTAACTGTTTTGAGAAGGTCTTGATATTCTCCTGTGTAAATCCTGCCGGATGATTTCCTGTAGATACTGCATACTGCTCAGCAGGTAAACCAAAAGAATCATATCCCATTGGATGTAATACATTATATCCCTGCATTCTCTTCATTCTCGACATAATATCTGTCGCTGTATATCCTTCAGGATGTCCTGCATGAAGACCTACACCTGATGGATATGGGAACATATCAAGTGCATAGTATTTAGGCTTACTAAAATCCCATACATCTGTCTTGAATGTCTCATTTTCTTCCCAATATTTCTGCCATTTTGCTTCAACAGCTTTATGATTGTATACTTCTGACATATTTTCGCCTCTTCCAATTATTCTTCATAGCTGTATTTGCCTAATAATATAAAAACAAACACAAAACAATTCTACACATAAGGTATTTTTTTGTCAATTCCTATACAGTAAAAAAGACATGATTGCAGCAACCATGCCTTTTAATACCACTTATTAATTATAAACTATTATATATTAGTTGTTGATGAGCTTGTCATCCTCGTTGTTCCAGCTGTAAAGCTTACGGATTTCCTCTCCAACCTTCTCAGATGGATGCTCTGAAGCAAGCTTTCTCATAGCCTTGAAGTGTACCTGCTTTCCAGCATCTGACATATCAAGTAAGAACTCTTTTGCGAATGAACCATCCTGAATGTCTGAAAGTACTTTCTTCATAGCTTTCTTTGTCTCTTCTGTAATAATCTTTGGTCCTGTTATGTAATCACCATACTCAGCTGTGTTAGAAATAGAATATCTCATTCCAGCGAAGCCTGACTGGTAAATAAGGTCAACAATAAGCTTCATCTCGTGGATACACTCAAAGTATGCATTTCTTGGATCATATCCAGCCTCTGTAAGAGTCTCAAAACCAGCCTGCATAAGTGCACAAACACCACCACAAAGAACCGCCTGCTCACCGAAGAGATCTGTCTCTGTCTCTGTACGGAATGTAGTCTCAAGAACTCCAGCTCTAGCTCCACCGATTGCTAAAGAGTAAGCAAGTGCTGTCTCTAAAGCTTTTCCTGTTGCATCCTGCTGTACTGCTACTAAACAAGGAACTCCTTTTCCAGCCTGATACTCTGAACGTACTGTATGTCCTGGTCCCTTTGGTGCAATCATAGTTACATCAACATCTGCTGGTGGAACGATACATCCGAAATGAATGTTGAAACCATGAGCAAACATAAGCATATTTCCAGCCTCAAGGTTTGGCTCGATGTCATTCTTATATAATGCTGCCTGTTTCTCATCGTTGATAAGAATCATGATGATATCAGCTTTCTTTGCTGCTTCAGCTGCTGTATAAACTTCAAATCCCTGCTTTACAGCCTTGTCCCATGATTTTGAACCTTCATAAAGACCGATGATAACATTGCATCCAGACTCTTTTGCATTAAGAGCATGAGCATGTCCCTGGCTACCATAACCAATAATGGCAATTGTCTTTCCCTCTAATAATGATAAGTTACAATCTTCCTGATAATAAATCTTTGCTTCTGACATTTAAAATATCCTCCTAATTTAAAATGATATGTTTAAGACTATTAGTCTAGCATTACTACATCAGCAGTTCCTCTTGATAATCCTGTTATGCCGGTTCTTGCCAGCTCAAGAATCTCATATCCCTGCAATAAATCCATAAAAGCTTCAAGCTTATCCTGATGTCCTGTAAGCTCTATAACCATAGAATCTAAAGTAACATCTACTACTTTTCCATGGAAAATCTCTGTCACATTCATAATTGCCTGACGCTGTACATCAGTTGCACGAATCTTCACAAGTATCAGCTCTCTTGTAACAGATGCACCAGCTCTTAGTATCTTGATATCAATGACATCCTCAAGCTTGGCAAGCTGTTTTTCAATCTGTTCTAAGCTTTGCTCGTCACCACTAGCTACAACAGTAACTCTTGAATAACGCTCATCAGCTGTAACTCCAGCTGAAATACTCTCCATGTTAAAGCCTCTTCTGCTAAACAATCCCGATATACGACTTGTAACGCCCGGATTGTTCTCAACTAAAAGAGAATATGACCGTCTTCTCATACGAAAACCTTCCTAACTTATTAATATTGTTCACTCACTATGGAAATCATAGTACTATAATCAAACTTTGTCAAGCAATTCTTGTACTATAATTACAGGTAATAGTAATAATAACCTCAGACTGCTTGCGCTTCTCTTAGTATAACATATTTATTTTTATTGAAAATAGAATTATAGTACCGCTTATTTACCGGACAAGGTGTACTTCCAACCTCAATGGTTATACTTGGTATCTTCAAAACATAACTAAGATAATCTCTATAACTACCATTACTTTTACCACCATAGCCTCCTGCGTCCGAATATCCTGTAGTTTTCCTCGCAATGGAATACATATTGTTTATTTTACGTTTTAAAGCTTTATTCTTTCCGCTATAGTCACCAAATACAATTTCTCCCATAGCATGGTAATTTACTACTGCTAAATCACCTTTTGCTGCAAGTTGTTTAGTAATAGCTGCTATCGCCTTTGTTTCATTCTCACATAAAGCTTTTTTTCCAGTATATGTTCCATATTTTGCACGACCGCTCTTCTTGAATCTGTATGGAAAATTATTATTAAGATTCACACCATTTGCATTCGCTTTCCATGTCGACTTTTTTGTCTGGGAATACATTACTCCATCAGGATTGCCCATCATAATATAATGAATACAGCACTTATTAAAAATATCTGCCGGCTTTACATTATCTACCTTCGAATTATAGTTAAGCAAATAGTATTCAAGCTGTTTCATACATGTCACTGTAGCAACATATTCTCTGGCATGAAGAGTACTTACAACAAGCAATGACATCTTCGCATCCGGATTTCCAAGTATCACGTCGTATATCTGCCTGTTCTGTTTCGTCTTACCAATTGATTTATATGATACATAATCACTGTATTTATTGCATATCGACTTTATATCCGAAACCATCTCACTGTATGTATATTTCTGATGAGAAATATCAACAAATTCCCCATTGTCAAATTCCTTTTGTTTTCCAGCTGTTGATAAAGTATACAAATCACTGACATACACTGCCACAATCTTATATGAATACTTCTTATTTTTTTCTACAGTTGTTCTAATTGAATTATCCGAAGTTTCTGCAACCAGCTTGTATTTATCCTCACTCTTCTTCTCATAGACTTCATACTTATTGCATCCTTCTGACGCTTCCCATGCTATTTTCACGCATTTCTTAGAAACAGATGTCGTTTTTATATTCTTAACTTCATTTGGCAAAAAAATGTCGACAACGTCTGAACAAGCAAGCAACTGACCATTTATATCATACGCAGCAACATAAACACTATAATGCTTTCCATATTCAGCTAATGAAATATTCGCTGTCAGTTCATTTGTCCTGGCAAGTTCAATTTGAATATCATTCTCCAATGTCAAAATAATATAGTTACTGCTGTTTGCAACCATATCCCATGATAATATAACTGCTTTTTCTGAATATCTCAATTCTCCTATATATAACTGGAATTGAGAATTATCAATATTAGTATTTTCCTGTCCATATACAGGATTCTCCTCTATTGCAAATATTAAAATAAAGCTGCTTAGTATAAATAAAAATATATTTTTTCTCATTAGTTCACCCCATTTTTCACATAGGATAATGTTACCAAAAAAATTAGTCCGATGCAATCTGCATCGGACTAAAAATATTATTTTATTTTTCTTCTGAAGCTAAAATCTCCTGAATATCTCTCTGCACTACATCTGGTGAAATTGCTGTACCTGTAACAATCTGAGAGAAATTATCTCCATAATTCATCTTACCAGTTCCCATCTGGTTAACAGGATGGAATGTTCTAGTAGTTGAATCATAGTATCCTACATACCATACTGTACCGCTGCCCAACGGACAATAGTATGTCTGTACTGAATTTCCAATACTAACAGTAACCTTAGCACTAGAATTTGCAAGTCTTACACTCGAACTATCATCATATCTGCTTGTGTAAGTATGTACATAGAAACGATACTGTCCAGCAGTCTGATTATAAATAGTAGTATGCTCTGGTCCTTCATATGTAACATCATCTACATCAAGGTCTGCAAAAACATCATTATCTACAGTATACTTCTTCTTTCCAAAATATACATGGAATGGATCTGCCTCACCAGTAGCTTTTGGTCCAAACAGATGTGAATCCAAATCTCTATCTGCACCAGATTCTTCATTACCCCACTCAAGAGTAAACTGAACCTGACCAGTTCCTGAAATTATGCTATTTACATAATGACGACTCATTACAAAATTGTATGAAGCACTTGTTGTTGGAATATATCCACTTGCAACAACAATTGATTTAAATGCCTGATTATATGTAACAGCATTGGCATCTAAACCTGTACGTAAATCAACAGCCTCAACTGTATATACACCTGCAGGAACGTCTGTAAATGTATAGTATCCACTAGCATCTACAGTAGCAGTCTTAAGAACTGTTCCCGTAACATTGTTGCTTCCTGATCTAAG
>JAXELM010000224.1:0-8263 GCA_034100525.1 Agathobacter sp. | reverse complement strand
CTCTCTTTTCTTATAATGAAACTAAAATAAGTATATATAACAATTTAAGATATTGCAAGTGAAATAATATACATCTTTTATGTATAAATATACATAATTTTGTATAAATTTTCTCTTTACGGTTTTTGAGATGTGTACTATATTATATATTAATAACCTAGGAACTATTCAGAAGCGTTTAGCTTGTCGTGTGTTTTTGCGAATGTAAAGGAGTGGTTCTGAATAATTAAAATTTAAATGAAAAAGAGGAAATACATATGATTAAAGCAGGAATAATTGGTGCGACAGGATATGCAGGAGCTGAGCTTGTGCGCATTTTGATGAATCATAAAGAGGTGGAGATTAAATGGTACGGGTCGAGAAGTTATGTTGACCAGGATTATGCAGATGTATATGGCAATATGTTTGAAATCGTTGATGCCAAATGTATGGATGATAATATAGAACAGTTAGCTGAGGCTGTCGATGTTATTTTTACAGCTACGCCACAGGGATATCTGGCAGGCATTTTGACTGAAGAGATATTACAGAAAGTAAAGATTGTCGACCTTAGTGCAGACTACAGAATTAAGGACGTAGCAACATATGAGAAATGGTACAAGATTGAGCATAAGAGTCCTCAGTTTATTGAAGAAGCAGTTTATGGTCTTTGTGAGATTAACAGAGATAAGATAAATAAAGATACAAGACTTATTGCAAATCCAGGATGCTATACTACATGTTCTATTTTGACAGCATATCCACTTGTAAAAGAAGGACTTATAGATGTAGATACTCTTATAGTTGACGCAAAGTCAGGTACATCGGGAGCAGGAAGAGGTGCAAAAACACCTAATCTTTTCTGTGAGGTGAATGAGAACATTAAAGCATATGGAGTTGCAAGTCACAGACATACTCCGGAAATTGAGGAGCAGCTTGGATATGCAGCTGGCAGAGAAATTCTTATCAACTTCACACCACACCTTGTTCCTATGAACAGAGGTATTCTTGCTACTGAGTATGCTAGTTTAAATAAGAAGGCGGATGGAACATATCCGACATATGATGAGATTAAAGCTGTATATGATAAATATTATAAGGATGAGAAGTTTGTCAGAGTTCTCAAAAAAGGTGTATGTCCTGAGACAAAATGGGTTGAGGGAAGTAATTATGTCGATGTGAATTTTGTGATAGATGAAAGAACAGGCAGAATCATTATGATGGGAGCTCTTGACAATATAGTAAAGGGAGCAGCTGGTCAGGCAGTACAGAATATGAATCTGCTATTTGGATTTGATGAGACAGAAGGTCTTAATTTAGTTCCAATGTTCCCATAGAAAAAGAGGAATATATGAATAATTTGGAATATAAGATACGTGTTATGACAATTGAAGATTATGAACAGGTTCACGATTTGTGGATGAGTATCCATGGATTCGGAATTCGTTCTATTGATGATTCATATGAGGGAGTGGAACGGTTCATTAAAAGAAATCCTACAACTAGTGTAGTAGCTGTTGCAGATGGCAGGATTGTAGGTTCAATTCTTTGTGGTCATGACGGAAGACGAGGATGTCTTTATCACGTATGTGTGCATGAGGATTTCAGAAAGCATGGTATTGGTAAGTCAATGGCTGTTGCCTGTATGAGAGCATTGCAGAAAGAACATATTAACAAAGTAAATATAATTGCATTCAAGACTAACCAGATTGGCAATCATTTCTGGAAGGAAGAAGGATGGACATTCAGAGATGATTTGAATTATTATGATTTTACTTTGAACGAAGATAATATTACAAAATTTAATCAGTAAGTGAGGATGAAAAATGGAAGAGAAGAACATGGACAAAGTATTAGAAAAAGCTCAGGTATTAATAGAGGCGTTACCATATATTCAGAGATTTAACAGGAAAATCATCGTAGTAAAATATGGCGGATCAGCAATGGTTGATGAAGAATTAAAGCATCAGGTAATTCAGGATGTGACATTGCTCAAGCTTGTTGGATTTAAGCCTATTATTGTACATGGTGGTGGAAAAGAGATTAGCCGCTGGGTGGAGAAGGTAGGAATGGAGCCTAAATTTATAAATGGTCTTCGTGTTACTGATGAGCCTACAATGGAAATTGCTGAGATGGTTCTTAATAAGGTAAACAAATCACTTGTCAAGCTTGTTCAGGAGTTAGGAGTGTTATCTGTTGGAATAAGTGGTAAGGACGGTGGACTTCTCAAGGTAGATAAGAAGCTTTCAAATGGTGAGGATATTGGATTTGTAGGAGAAATAAAAGAGGTTAATCCAAAGATTTTATTTGATTTACTCGAGAAGGATTTCCTTCCAATCGTATGCCCGATAGGTATGGATGATGATTATAATACATACAATATCAACGCAGACGATGCTGCGTGTGCAATCGCAAGAGCAGTTGAGGCTGAAAAGCTCGCTTTCCTTACTGACATTGAGGGCGTTTACAAAGACCCTGATGATCCTGATACACTTATCTCAGAGCTTACGGTATCAGAAGCAAGAGAGTTAATTACAGAGGGATTTATTGGTGGAGGAATGCTTCCAAAGTTAAACAATTGTATTGATGCAATCGACAATGGCGTTTCAAGAGTTCATATCCTTGACGGAAGAATAGCGCATTGCTTACTTCTTGAGATATTTACAAACAAAGGAATTGGAACTGCTATATTAGGTGACAAGGAGGATAAGTTCTATAATGAATAAAAACGAATATATAGATTTAGCAGAACAGGAAATATTACATACATATAATCGTTATCAAGTGGTTTTTGATCATGGCGAGGGCGTATATTTATATGATACTGATGGAAAAGAATACCTGGATTTTGCGGCAGGAATCGCTGTGTGTGCATTAGGATATAGTAATGAAGCATACAAAAATGCGTTAAAAGAGCAGGTGGATAAACTACTTCATACATCTAATCTTTACTATAACGTACCAACAGTTGAGGCTGCAAAGAAAGTATTAGATTCATGTGGATTAGATAGAATATTTTTTACAAACAGCGGAACAGAAGCAATTGAGGGTGCAATAAAGGCAGCAAAGAAATATGCATATACACGTGATGGTCATGCTGGTCATGAGATAATTGCGATGAATCATTCATTCCATGGAAGAAGTATAGGTGCATTATCTGTTACTGGTAACGCACATTATCAGGAGCCGTTTGAACCATTGATGCCAGGAGTAAAATTCGCAGAATATAATAATCTTGAAAGCATTAAGGCTCTTGTAAATGAAAAGACCTGTGCGATTATTCTTGAGACAGTACAGGGCGAGGGGGGAATATACCCGGCTGACAAAGCGTTTTTAGAGGGTGTAAGAGAACTATGCGATGAAAAAGATATTCTTTTAATTCTCGATGAAATACAATGTGGAATGGGACGAACAGGCAAAATGTTCGCATGGCAGAATTATGATGTTGTGCCAGATATAATGACATGTGCAAAAGCATTAGGATGTGGTGTGCCTGTAGGTGCATTCATTATGACTCAGAAAGTTGCAGACAAATCGCTGGCACCTGGAGATCATGGAACTACATATGGTGGAAATCCATTTGTTGGAGCAGCTGTTTCTGCTGTATTTGACCAGTTTAAAGAATTAAATATATTAGGACAGGTGAACGAGGTTGCACCATATCTCGAGCAGAAGCTTGATGAACTTGTTGCTAAATATGACTGCTTTACGGCAAGACGTGGTCTTGGACTTATGCAGGGTATTGTCTGTACTTTACCGGTAGGACAGGTTTCTGCAAAGGCTTTAGAGAAAGGGCTTATAGTTATAACTGCCGGAAGTGATGTGCTTCGTTTTGTACCACCGCTTGTGATTACAAAAGAAGATGTCGACAAGATGGTTTCGATACTTTCAGAAACAATTGAGGAGCTTTTAAAATAAATAGCTTGTAATACTTCTCAAAAATCGTTACAATGGGAATAACATCAAATTGCGCTCCCCACTAGTGGAAGGAGCATTATGAATAAATTAAATAAATTTATATTAGAAGGAATGCTGTGCATGGTCTCATGCATGGTTTTCTTCGGTTGTGGTTCTAAAGAGAAAGTGTTTTATACCGCTGATACACAAACAGAGCAGACATCACCAGAAACGCAGGTAGATGAGCCGGATACACAGAGTGATGAGGCAAAGTATCCGTATTGTGTGTATATCTGTGGAGCTGTTAATTCACCAGGGGTATATCAGTTGCCAGAGGGTGCAAGGATATGCGATGTAATTGAGAAAGCCGGTGGATTTACAGAGGATGCGAGTGTTGATTATTTGAATCAGGCACAGACTGTTAATGATGGCGAGATGATTTATGTTCCTACTGAGGAAGAGGCTTATGTAAGAAGTGATGAGTACTTGCAGGGAGAACGCGGTGGAGCGTCTGCGGACGATGGGAAGATTAATATAAATACCGCAACCAAAGAACAGCTGACTTCTATCTCCGGTATTGGAGATGGCAGGGCAGAAAGCATTATAAAATACAGATCAGAGCATGGAAAGTTTGCAACTATCGAAGATATTAAGAATGTCTCTGGTATTGGAGATTCGATTTTTGAGAATATTAAAGATTATATTACTGTAAATTAAGGAGCAATTTATGGCAAAAAAAGTTCTTGTTGTTGATGATGAAAAGTTGATTGTAAAAGGAATACGATTTAGTTTGGAGCAGGATGGTATGGAGGTTGATTGTGCATACGATGGAGAAGAGGCACTCAATCTGGCGAAGACTAATGACTATGATATGATATTGTTAGATATAATGCTTCCGAAGATGGATGGTTTTGAGGTTTGTCAGGCTATAAGAGAATTTTCTGATATGCCTATTGTCATGCTTACAGCCAAGGGAGATGATATGGACAAAATCCTGGGACTTGAATATGGTGCTGATGATTATATTACAAAGCCATTTAATATATTGGAAGTTAAAGCCAGAATTAAGGCAATCATGCGAAGAACATCTCCGGCTAAAGCAAAGAGTGAGGACGCATCTGTCATTGAAAAGGGTGACCTTAGATTAGAGTGTGACAGCAGAAGATTATATATAATGGGAAAAGAGATTAATCTGACAGCAAGAGAGTTTGAAATACTCGAGCTTATGGTCAAGAACGAGAACAAGGTTTATAGTAGAGAGAATCTTCTTAATATCGTATGGGGAAAGGATTATCCGGGAGATGTGAGAACTGTTGATGTCCATGTGAGACGTCTCAGAGAGAAAATCGAAGGAAATCCGAGCGAACCAAAGTATGTTCACACCAAATGGGGAGTTGGATATTATTACAGCCAGAAATGATAGAAAGGTATTTTCATGCTGAAAAATACGCGTTTTTTAAAATTTTTTAAGAGTCTAAAATTAAGAATAATTGCACTTCTTGCTTTGTGCATAGTGATTTCGGTAAGCCTGCTCGGTGTGGGCTTACTGTATTCATATAAGTTAAGAGCCATATCTATTCGCGAAAGTGAAGTCCTAGGTCAGGCTAAAATGCTGGCGAATCAGGTTGTTACAATTGGATATATGGATAATCTGAATAATGAGAGTGCTAAGAAACTGCAATCACAGATAGATATGCTTGCTACAATTTACGATGGCAGAATAATGGTGGTTGATCAAAATCTCGGAATTGTACTTGATACATATAATCTGGATGAGCATAGAACTATTATTTCTGAGGAAGTGGTCAAGACACTTACCGGCAAAGATGTTCCGGCAAACTATGATTCTGAGAATAATTATATTGAGATTACAATACCACTTACTGATCCTGACAATGTTGATTCCGGAATACTTGGTGTGATGTTGGTTACAGTTTCAACAAATAATATTGTACTTAATCACGCTTATTTATCAGAGATTGCATTTGCGATTGCGTGTGTACTTATAGTTGTTATATGTGCAATAGGAATTGTGTTTACCAATATATTTCTTTCACCTGTTCAGAAGCTTTCAAGTGACATTGAGGGTATAAATAAAGGATATAGCGATGGTAATCTTGAGGTAAATGATTGTTCAGAGACTGCAAGGATATGTTCGAACTTTAATTCAATAATGAGCAATATGAAGCAGATGGATGAGTCAAGACAGGAATTCGTTTCCAATGTCTCGCATGAATTAAAGACACCGCTTACTTCAATGAAGGTTCTCGCTGATTCTATAAACAGTATGGGTGGAGAAGCTCCAATTGAATTATATCAGGAGTTCATGGGCGATATCACAAATGAGATAGAGAGAGAGACGAAGATTATTAACGATCTTCTTTCTTTGGTTAAGATGGATAAATCAGCGGCGGATTTGAATATTGCGCAGATTAATATCAATGAACTTGTTGAGCAGATATTAAAGCGTTTGCAGCCAATAGCGGATAAGCAGAATGTTGCTCTTGTATTGGAAAGCTTTAGACCTGTAAGTGCTGAGGTTGATGAAGTTAAGCTTACACTTGCAATTACGAATTTGATTGAGAACGGTATAAAGTATAATAGAAATGATGGTGAAGGCTGGGTGCATGTATCACTTAATGCGGATCATCAGTTTTTCTATCTGAAGGTTGAGGATTCAGGAATGGGAATTCCTGAGGAAGACCTCGAGCATATTTATGAGAGATTTTACAGAGTCGACAAATCTCATTCAAGAGAAATCGGTGGAACAGGACTTGGACTAGCAATAACAAGAAGTTCAATTCTTATGCATAGAGGTGCAATAAAAGTTCACAGTGTTCTTGGAGAGGGAACGACCTTTGATGTGAGAATTCCTTTAAACTATATCGTGTAGGAGTATATGTATGAAGAAATTTAGTTGGCTATTTATTCTTTTTTTGATATGTACAATAGTTGGCTGCAGTAAGGATAAAGAGGAAAGCAACTACTATATTTATTATCTGAATATGGATGCAACGAGTGTTCTAAGGGAGGAATATCAGCCTGTGTGCAAGACAGGAAATGCTGAGGAGCTTACGAAAGAATTACTTGAGAGACTTCAGGGAGAGCCTGAGATGACTGCACTTAGACAGACTATACCGAGTGATTTGAGTTATAGTTTTTCGCCAGCGGGGTATATACTGAATTTGGATTTTGATGATAAGTATTATGATATGTCTGTTGTGGAACAGACTCTTGTAAGGGCGGCTGTTGTTCGTACCCTGATTCAGATACCGGATTATTCATTTATAAATATTACTATTGATTCAGAGCCTCTTGTCGATGCAGAAGGAAGAGTAATTGGTTGTATGAATGAAGACAGCTTTGTTGAAAATCCGGGGGCTCAGATTAATTCAAAACAGACTACACAGATTACACTCTTTTTTGCAGATGCTAATGATCCGACTAAGTTGATTAATAAGACAGAGAACGTAACATACACAAACAAGACACTTGAAAAGGTTGTAATGGAAAAACTTATAGAGGGTCCATCAGAAGGTGATGGTATGATTGCGACACTGCCATCTGGTACGAATATTATTACATCGTCTATCTATGATGGAGTGTGTTATATCAATTTGACGGATACATTTATTAACAATCAAAATAATGAGATTCCGGAACAGGTGGTTCTATATTCGATAGTGAATTCGCTTTGTTCTTTACAGGATGTATCCAAGGTACAGATTACTGTAAATGGTGAGTCATCAGGCAAGGTACGATACAATTACGAATTGTCGGCTATGTACGAGTTTGATGATAGTATAGTGATAAATGCTGAAGAATAATATACAGAAATTTAATATAGGAGGAGAAAAGCAATTAATAAGCGACCATGTTTTATGCTCGCAGTTGTTTCGATTTGTGGTATTGTGTTCTCTCTTTATCATTATTTGTTGATTATAATTTTTCTGGTTGGAATTATAATATATGCACAGTTTAATCTGCTTACTAAAAAGAAATACATAAAGGCTGTTATATGGGGGAGTATACTGATAATAGCCTTTATGGTTTCTGAAGTTAACTGTACAGTAAAAGATAATGAGAGAGGACAGTATTTATCGAAACTGACAGATGGGGAGTCTGTATACGTATTTGGGAGAATATACAAAAGTGAATATAAAAACAATTCTTATAGCTATTATCTGAAAAGCAATTCTGGATTTAAGATATTAATTTATTCAGACAATGATATTTTATCAGTCGGCGATTGTCCCACAATAAAAGGAAAAATCCATAAATTTTCTTCTGCAACAAATGATGGAGAATTTAATCAGGAAGAATTCTATTATTCACAGATGATTTTATTTCGCTTGGAGCCGGAGAAAATAGTAAAGCTGGATAAGCA
>JAXELM010000187.1:0-2548 GCA_034100525.1 Agathobacter sp. | reverse complement strand
CGGCGTATATTTTTGTCAAAATCGGATAAGTCATTTTTGGAAATATGATAGTGCATAAGCACCTCCTGAATTCAAATATTACTAGGAATATTGTAACGAATAAATACGAAAAAATCTATACGGATTAACAAAAATCTGTTATTATAGTATAGTTAACTTAATGCAGTACCATGCATATATAAAATTTAATAAAATACGGAAAGGTGATTGGATTTATGGTAGAAGTATATGTATTAGTTGAAAAGAAAAAATCAGTCCTTAAGGCATTCATGGCTTGGCTTTGTCTCTGCCTTGCTTTAATTTGCCTGTTTCTGTCATGTTCAATGTATTCATTTTTTATAATTGGTATATTGTTTGGCGCATTGTGGTATTTTCTTCTTTTTAAGAGCGGACTTGAATATGAGTATTCATATTTTGATGGGGAGCTTCGTTTTGCTAAGATTATGAGCAAGAGCAGAAGAAAGGCATTAAAATCTTATCATATTGAGGATGTTGTTACAATTGCACCGGCAGGAGATAGAAGCGTGTACAATTATGAGAATGACAACAATGTCAAAATGATAGATTATACATCGGGCAACAAAGATGCTGGTTATTATGATATCGTAATAAAGGATAAAGAAAATAATAAATATTTGCTTATCAAAGCAGAGCTTGATGATAAATATCTTGATGCTGTGTGTCACAAGAATGCATCAAAGGTTGTAAAAAAAGCAGGAGTATAATTACTCCTGCTCGAGATATCTCATTTTATTATTTTCGCGGGTGGAATTGTTATTGACATTGTATCCTTTTCCACCATTTAATACTTTAAGACATTTAGGGCAAAGTGCCCCAAATGAAACAGGTGCACCGCACCGCTGGCAGTGAAGTCCGGCGATAGTGTTGGATGCACTTTTTTCTTTGTATTCGATTCTTCCTTCGCGAATCCAGCTTTTTACCTGTTTAAGCGAAATGCCGAAGTGTTCTGCAACCTGATATTCTGTTACATCATTAGTTCGAATGTATTCCCTGACCTCATGGAAAAGCTGATTTTCCTGACATGCAGGGCATATTGAGTTATTATAGCTTTCAGGGAGAGGTCGGTTACATACTTTACATAGTTTTAAATTATTAAATAGATGCTGTGATTTATTCAAAATGAATCCCTCTTTTATGATTACTTGTGTTAATATAGAGTTATTATAACATATTTTTTTAATATTTGAAATACAGAAAGGAAGTGCTTGTCTTGTCTTTTACTTTATATAAAGAGAATCCAATAGCTGTATTTGATTCGGGACTTGGTGGAGTTAGTGTATTACGGGAGCTTATCAGGGTAATGCCCAATGAAAATTATATTTATTTCGGGGATTCTGCCAATGCACCGTATGGAGTTAAGACTCTCGAGGAGGTTAGGGAGCTTACCTGTGAGCATGCGAAGAGACTGTTTGAGGATGGCGCTAAGGGACTTGTTGTAGCCTGCAACACTGCGACAAGTGCAGCAGTTCGTGTACTGAGGGAGACTTATCCTACAATTCCCATTGTAGGAATCGAACCGGCTGTTAAGCCTGCTGTCATGTGCAAGGAGCATCCAAGGGTTTTGGTTATGGCAACTCCTATGACAATTCGTGAGGAAAAATTTCAAAAATTAATGCAAAGGTATGAGGATCAGGGAGAGATTATTCCACTGCCATGTCCCGGGCTTATGGATTTTGTCGAGAGAGGCGATTTGGATGGTGAGGATTTGAGGAAGTATCTGACGGAGCTGTTGTTTGAATATAAGCATAATCCGGTAGATGCAGCAGTTTTGGGATGTACGCATTACCCATTTGTCAAGAAAATGATAAGTGAGACTTTAGGAGAGAATGTCATGATTTTTGATGGTGGAAATGGAACTGCAAAAGAGATGAAGAGAAGACTTGCAGAGGTTGATTTGTTATCTGATAGAAGTAAAAAAGGAACTGTTGAATTCACAAATAGTTGTGGCGATTTGAAGAAGAGGGAATTGTTTTATAAATTAGTCGAATTTGCTTAATATAGGTAGATATAAAGTGTTTATAAACACAAAGTGTTAATAGTTTATAAATATTTTATAATTTGTACATATTTAGTCCATATATGATATATATACTATGCGTGTAAAGGAAAATTTTCCTTTTCATTATTCCCTTTTTATTAATAAACATTTTCATAACTAAACTCCTCGGAAAGAGCTCCATTGCCAAAGGCATTGGGGCTCTTTCCAGTTTATTTGACAAAAATATATTTCGCATGAGAAATAATTATTGGGAAAATAGTAACAATTTAAGATGATATATGGTAAAGTATATTTATATCATTTTGAATTATTATGAAGGCGAATTGCCAGTGAGTACTATTGGATGTGCGATTGCATTATCTTTTTTTTTGCAAAATAGGAATTAATTTGCTATACTTCTAATAGTGGTCATTTATTATAAAAATTTACAAGGGAGGAAAAATAAATGGGAACTAAAATGGGAAAAAGACTGTTTTGTTTTATTCTTGCATTCGCAATGGTGTTTACGACTGTTGTGACTGGGGATTT
>JAXELM010000171.1:0-4455 GCA_034100525.1 Agathobacter sp. | reverse complement strand
GTGTCAAAAATGTCCTCGTATGAACTGGACGCAGAGCTTGCAGATGTGTATGCAAGAGAGTTTGGAATGAGCAAAAGTGAGCTCGAAGAAGAGGAACGCCGCAAATGGGCAAAGGCGAAGAGTGGTATACCAGAGGGACTTTCAGGCAAGCCGCGAACAGTAAAGCATGATAAAAAGGGAAATCCGATTTATCCTGCAAAGAAACCTCAGGAAGAATATCTGATAGTTGATGGATACAACATAATTTTTTCATGGGATGAGTTGAATGAATTGTCGCGCACAAGTATTGATGCGGCGAGGGATGCTCTCAAAGACGAGCTGTTAAATTATCAGGGGTATAAGCGATGTAATGTTATCGTAGTGTTTGATGCGTACAAGGTTAAAGGGAATGCAGGTAAGCGCGAAATATATGATGGAGTCAGTCGTAGTCTGGCAAAAGATGCGACGTATGAAGCTGGAGACAAGCCTGCAATTGAGGTGTATTATACCAGGCAGGATGAGACGGCAGATGCTTTTATCGAGAGGCGTGTCCATGAAATAAGGGATAAATATAAGGTGACTGTCGCAACAAATGATGGACTTGAGCAGCAGACGGTGCTTAGTCTCGGTGCACTTAGAATGTCGGCGAGGGAGCTGAAGGAGACGATTGAGCAGTATAATCGCCAGTGTATGGAAGAGTGGCGTCGGTCCTGAATGTGAGTTACAATAAAAAAGGGGTTGCTGAATAGAGTTACTTTTAATGTATAAAATGAGGTGATGTGAAATGATAGTAAATGAAAAAATGTACCAGCTCGGCAGTGTACGTTCTGCCATCAGAGAGCTCTTTGAGTACGGGAAAAAACGTGCAGCAGTAGTAGGAGCAGAGAATGTTTATGATTTTTCTATTGGAAATCCAAGCATTCCGGCACCAGAAATCGTAAATGAGACAATTCGTGAACTTACACAGTCACTTGACTCAGTTGCGCTTCATGGATATACATCAGCGCAGGGGGATGTCGAGACCCGACAGGCTGTGGCAGAATATCTGAACAAAACGCATGGAACAAATTTCAATGCAGATAATTTCTATATTACGATGGGAGCGGCAGCGTCGCTTTCGATTTGTTTTAAGTCGCTTACGACAAGTGAAGAGGATGAATTTATTGTAATCGCTCCATTTTTCCCAGAGTATTCAGTATTTATTTCAGCAGCAGGGGCAAAGCCGGTCGTTGTTCCTCCTGATGCAGAAAATTTCCAGATTGACTTCGAGGCACTTGAGGCAAGAATCAGCAAAAATACAAAAGGAATCGTAATTAATTCACCGAATAACCCTTCAGGAGCAGTGTATTCGGCAGCTACAATTGAAAAGCTTGCAGCACTTCTTGAGAAAAAGCAAAGTGAATTTGGAACACAGATTTTCATTATTGCAGATGAACCATACAGGGAAATCGCATATGACGGAATAGAAGTTCCTTTCGTGACAAAATACTACAAAAATACACTTGTGTGCTATTCGTATAGCAAATCGCTTTCGCTCCCGGGCGAAAGAATTGGATGGGTGTTAGTGCCTGATGAGGCATATGAGAGTAAGAACCTCTATGCAGCAGTAGCAGGCTCAGGCCGTGCATTGGGATATGTTTGCGCACCGAGTCTTTTCCAGAAAATGCTTGTGAAATGTATCGGACAGACAGGCGATATTGATGCATATAAGACAAACAGAGATTTATTGTATGATGGATTGACAAAAATCGGATACAAGTGTTTCAAACCGGATGGGGCTTTTTATATGTTTGTAAAAGCTCTTGAGGATGACTCTCAAAGCTTCTGTGAAAAAGCAAAAGAAGATGAGCTTCTGCTTGTGGCAGCAGATGGTTTCGGATGTCCGGGATGGGTGAGAATTTCGTACTGCGTGGATGGTGAGATGATAAAGCGTTCGTTTGGGGCGTTCCAGAAATTATATGACAGATATAATTAGAAATCATTGCGTTAGTCCGTTGTGTATTAATGATGTAGATGAAAGTGAAGTTTTTTAGAGGAAATAAAATACATGAATAATGAGTAAAACCTTTGCATAGATTGTAAAAACAAGTTATGCAGGGGTTTTTCTTATGAAAGAATATATTGAACAAAGAGCGATAGAAATCGCCAGTTACATAATTGAGAATAATGCCACAGTGCGCCAGGCTGCCAAAGCATTTGGCATAAGCAAATCGACAGTGCACAAGGATATCAGCGAAAGAATGCTGATGATAAATCCAACAATTGCCAAAGATGTAAGAAAAGTTCTGGATGTCAACAAGTCCGAAAGACATATACGTGGTGGACTTGCAACCCGGGAAAAATATCTTCATCAGCAACAATAGAAAATAAGATAAAATTATTCACGGTTAAGTGCTTGCGATAATGGTTTCTGTACTCTATAATAACTAAATGAGGTAAATATAATTATTCAGAACCATACCCATACATTCGCAAAAATGCACGACTAGTCGTGCTTTACCGCTACTATGTAGCTAATTTTGCTCATATATGGGGCGGTGACTCTATTCGAGCCACCTTAGAATAGATAATTTAAATACATTCAGGAGGAAAACAAAATGGATCAGGAAAAGGTCATTGTCATTGACTTCGGTGGGCAGTACAACCAGCTTGTCGCTCGTAGAGTCCGTGAATGCAATGTATACTGTGAGATTTACTCATACAAGATAGATATTGAGAAAATTAAAGAGATGAATCCAAAGGGCATTATTCTTACAGGTGGGCCAAACAGCTGTTACGAAGAGGATTCACCGTCATATCAGAAGGAGTTATTCGAGCTGGGAATTCCAGTGCTTGGTATCTGTTATGGCGCGCAGCTTATGATGCACAAATTAGGCGGAAAGGTTATTACTCCTGAAGTAGGAGAATACGGAAAGACAGAGATTCACTACGCTTCAAACGGAGTGATGTTCAAGGAGCTTCCGGAGACATCAGTATGCTGGATGAGTCATTTTGATAGAATAGCCGAAGCAGCACCTGGATTTGAAGTCGTAGCACATACAGCAGACTGCCCAATCGCTGCAACACAGAATGTGGAGAAAAAACTGTACGCAGTGCAGTTCCACCCAGAGGTACTTCATACAATTAATGGAACCCAGATGATTTACAATTTCGTTCGTGGTGTATGTGGATGTGCTGGAACATGGAAGATGGATTCATTTGTAGAGAATGCAATTCAGGAAGTACGCGAGAAAGTAGGAGATGGAAAAGTGCTCCTTGCGCTTTCAGGTGGAGTTGATTCTTCAGTGCTTGCCGCACTTCTTGCAAAAGCAATTGGGAAACAGCTTACATGCGTATTTGTAGACCACGGGCTGCTTCGTAAAAATGAAGGTGATGAGGTAGAAAGCGTATTCGGAAAAGACGGAACATTTGACATCAACTTCGTAAGAGTAAATGCACAGGAACGCTATTATGCAAAGCTTGCAGGAGTGACAGAGCCTGAGCAGAAGCGAAAAATAATTGGTGAGGAATTCATCAGAGTATTTGAAGAAGAAGCAAAGAAAATCGGAACAGTTGATTTCCTCGCACAGGGAACAATTTATCCGGATGTAGTAGAAAGCGGACTTGGCGGTGAGTCTGCAGTTATCAAGTCTCACCATAATGTTGGCGGTCTCCCTGACTATGTAGATTTCAAGGAAATCATCGAACCACTTCGTAACCTCTTCAAGGATGAGGTACGTAAAGCCGGTCTTGAGCTTGGACTTCCAGATTACTTAGTATTCCGTCAGCCATTCCCAGGTCCAGGACTTGGAATCCGTATCATCGGAGAAGTAACAGCGGACAAGGTACGTATCGTACAGGATGCTGATTGGATTTACCGCAGCGAAGTCGAAAAAGCAGCAAAAGAATATAAGGATGCTCACGGCGAGGAGCCATCATGGATGCCAAACCAGTATTTCGCAGCCCTCACCAACATGCGTAGTGTAGGTGTAATGGGTGACGAGCGTACTTATGATTATGCTGTAGCGGTACGTGCAGTGCGCACGGTGGACTTCATGACAGCCGATGCTGCTGAGATTCCATTTGAGGTACTTCAGGTGGTGATGAGTAGAATTATAAATGAAGTGAAGGGTGTAAATAGAGTATTCTATGATTTGACTAGTAAGCCACCTGGAACGATTGAGTTTGAGTGATGTGAAAAACCTCGAAACCCGCATAAATACTGGGTTTCAGAAAAGCGTGGTTAAAAAATGGTTACGTTTTTCAACAATATTTACCGTATAATATGTATATTTATTTAGGGGAAAAGCCACAGATTTTGTAGTCTGTGGCTTTTGTTGTAACTTATTCTTTTTGTGAATCTAGTAACTCATTGATATCTCTTAATTGTTTTTCTAAACGCTCTTTTTCCTGATGAAGGCGAATTTTTGCTGAAAACTCTTTTGCTTCATTTATAGGATATTCATATCTCCATAAGTCATATTCTTTTCTCTTTTG
>JAXELM010000155.1:0-30472 GCA_034100525.1 Agathobacter sp. | reverse complement strand
CTTCACGTTGGTATCTGTGGAGAGCACGGTGGAGATCCTTCATCAGTTGAGTTCTGCCACAAGATTGGTCTTGATTATGTATCATGTTCACCATTCCGTGTACCAATCGCAAGACTTGCTGCTGCACAGGCTGCAATCAGCAACAAATAAGAATTATTAATTTAAAAATTCTAAATATAATAGGGAGTCTGTTTTTTCAGACTCTCTATTTTAGTATTTGTAGGAAGGAGTATTGGCACTAGAAATTTATGGTAACAAGTGAAAAATATATAGCATCAGAAAATAGATATGATAATATGAAATACAATAGATGCGGAAATTCCGGGTTACGGCTACCAGCAGTTTCTTTGGGGTTATGGCATAATTTTGGGACAAATGATAATTATGAAAACATGCGTAATATGTGTAAAAGGGCGTTTGATTTGGGTATAACTCATTTTGATCTTGCGAATAACTATGGCCCGGATAATGGGGCAGCGGAGACGAATTTGGGTAAGATTTTAAAAGACGATTTTAATGCATACAGAGATGAATTAATTATTTCTACAAAAGCGGGATATGATATGTGGCCAGGTCCATATGGAAATTTTGGCAGCCGCAAATATCTCATTGCAAGTCTTGATCAAAGTTTAAGACGTATGGGTCTTGAATATGTAGATATTTTTTACCATCATAGAATGGATCCGGATACGCCACTTGAGGAAACGATGCTTGCCCTTGATCAGATAGTTCGTTCCGGAAAAGCACTTTATGTTGGCTTATCAAATTATGACGGCGAGACTATGCTAAAAGCACAGAGAATTCTTGAAGAGTTAAAAACGCCATTTATAATTAATCAGAACCGATATAATATATTTGACCGAGCAATTGAGAAAAATGGTCTAAAATCTGTTGCATCAAAGGCGGAAAAGGGAATTATTACATTTTCTCCTCTTGCACAGGGAATTCTTACTGATAAGTATTTAAATGGAATTCCTGAAGATAGTCGTATTAGAAGGGATGGAAGATTTCTTCATGAATCAGATGTGAATTCGAAACGCATGGAACAGATTATGAAACTTAATGAAATGGCAAAAAACAGAGGTCAAAGTTTGGCACAATTTGCTCTTAGCTGGATTTTAAAAGATAATGATATTACAAGTGTGCTTATTGGGGCAAGTCGTCCGAGTCAAATAGAAGATTGTGTTGAATGCATTAAAAATACACATTTTACTGAAGAAGAATTGAAAAAAATAGATGATATAATGTAACTGTTCATTGCAGAAATATGCGAAACCGCATATTTCGTAAGAAAGTGTATAACTTGCGGTATAATATAGATTACAGGTAATTAGTAGTCCCTCTAAGTCAGTTGACTTAGAGGGATAATTTTAGTTATATCTAGCGTAAAAACGTAATGAATCCAAAAGCACCATCGCCTCTAAAGATTTTCGCGCTGTAAGAAAGAATTCTAACTCTGATGTCTTGTGCTGGCGAATCATAAACTGGATATTTTCAGGAGAAAAAAGACTTATTAGATTTTCATTGTTTTCATTAATATATCTGGTAATGTACAGACTAAGTGCTTCACATAAATCATATAAATTCATAAATGTATCCTCCTTTCATTTTTTTCCATTGATATAATATCGCTTATTTGTAAAAAAATAAAGGTTCTTTTTGTTAAAAATGTGTAAAAATATGATAACATAATTGTCTAAATGTTACAAAAGAGATTGTCGGCTAGACAATCTCTTTTAGAAATTTTTATTGAGTTACATCACTGTCGTCTTCAACGCTATTATCATCAGTATCGTCATCATCATCTTCTTCATAATCATAATCATCTTCATAATCATCTTTAGCGTCATCAATATCTTCATCATCGTCAGTTGGTTCGGTCACAGTAACAGTACATTTGAAGGTTTTTCCATGAACTGTTGCAGAAATAACAGCGGTACCAGCTGCGACAGCGACAATTTCTCCATCATTTACAGTTGCAACAGATGGGGTAGAAGATTTCCAGGTGGCTTTATGATTACATCCCTCGATTTTAAGTTCGTCTTCATCCTCAACTTCAAGTTCAAGAGAGGTTTCAGAAAGTTTTGGATCTTCTACAGTAACTTTACATTTCTTAGTTTGTTTATTTGCTTTAACAGTTATTGTAGCAGTACCAGCTTTAAGTGCAGTGAGTTTTCCCTTAGATACTTTTACTACAGAACTTTTACTGCTTTTCCAAACTATTTTTCCTTTTGCATTTTTCACTTTAAGAGTAGTAGTTTGTCCCTTTAGAAGAAAAACTGCCAATTAATAGTGCAGTAGTTAGAATAACTGTCAAGAATCTTTTGAAATATGACTTCATATAGAATCCTCTTCATCTTATAAGATTACGAATATACTAAATTTATTATAGAAATTTAGTACTATAATTGCAATGGATATTAGTACTAAAAAACTATAAGTATAGTTGTTAAAATAATACAATTAAAAATAAAATAACAGTTCCATTTTCCTATTTTTGTGATAAAATTAAATTATAATATTAGATAATAATCGAACGGGTTTTTATAATATACAAAAAGGAGGAGACAGCCTATGACGTATCAGGAAATTGTAAGTAAAGTACAGAAAAATGCAATTAACAGTAATGCAGTACATATTTGTTATCACATAGCTATCCAATTTAACATATATGGCGAGGGAGAGGGTGCTTTTTATGTTGAGATTGACAGAGGCAGAATTTTTGTAATGCCGTATGAATACTATGATAGAGATGCTGTTGTATATGTTAACGCAGAGACTCTCATGGGAGTTTTGTCAGGTGAATTGCCAATAAGTGATGTGGCAAATAATGGTCAGCTTGTGATTCAGGGGAATCATGATGCAACGATAACAGTTCTTGAGACTTTGGTAGTGAAGGAAAATGATAATAAAAAGAATCAAAAGAATGATAGTAAAACGAATAGCAAGTAGTTGATTATACTATATTAATAATCCGCTTCAGGAACATAGAAGTTTTTGAAGCGGATTATTTTTATTTTACAGTTGGAAGTGAGGATAGATTATTATTCTCGTTATCATCAGGAATTGCTTTCAGGTATTCTGTATCTTTACGATGGGCAATTCCTACACCTTTTATCTCACCAGCTTTTGCTAATGCAACACCATCTTCGCGGCTGACAATTCTATCATCTGAAAGCTGATATCCGGTTATTTTCCCTTTTTGCTTGACTAAGCCTGTTATTGAAACCGCATCATTTTTGGGAGTTGGAATGTCATCTAGTGCAGCTTTTGGCAGTATACTTGATAATTTTTCTTCCATAATAAAATAAGTCCTCCAATACTTAAGATTGTCTTAATAGTGTGTGCATATGTATTGAAAGATATTCGAAGGAGTTTTATAATTTACATACATGTTTTGATTATTTGGAGGTTATGAAGATGAATAAAAATCAAATTATAAAGGAAATAATATGGTGGGTTAAGTCTGTAGTTATTATTTTTGCAATTACTTTTGTTATTACACAGAAAATAATAGTTCTTGCAAATGTTCCGACCGGATCAATGATGAATACAATACAGGAGAAAGATTTGGTATTGGCGGATAGATTAGCATATAATGAAAAAGAACCGGAGAGAGGCGATATTGTTATTTTCTATGCGCCAGATGAAGTGGAAGAATTATATATCAAAAGAGTAATTGGATTGCCAGGTGATAAGGTAGTTATTGATAATGCCCAAATATATATTAATGATTCAAAAGTTCCGCTGGAAGAACCATATTTGAGAGAAGCATGGGTTATAAATAATGGTTATTATGAATTCAATGTGCCACAGAATTGTTATCTAATGCTTGGTGATAATAGAAATTCTTCGATTGATTCGAGAGTATGGGAAAATACATATGTAAACAGAAATGCAATTATTGCAAAGGCAAAATGTGTTTATTTTCCATTTAATCATATCAAGTCGCTAGATGATGAGATAAGGTAACTGTCCAGTACAGAAATATGCTGAACCGCATATTTCGTAAGAAAGAGCATAGTTTGTTGGAGCAAGTGCCCATTCAGCGTAGCTGATTTTAATGCACTTGCGGTTCGTAACTATGAAGGAACTGAATAGTTGCGAGATAAGTTATAAAATTGACAATTAAACGCAGATAGTATATCATACGCATTAAGATTTGAAAAATAATTTGATAGGAGATGTTATGTCTGAATATGTTTTAAGCTGCTGTTCGACAGCTGATCTTACAAAGGAACATTTGGAAAAAAGAAATATCAAATATGTATGTTTTCATTATGCATTAAATGACAAGGAATATTTTGATGATCTGGGTGAGTCTATGCCATTTGATGAATTTTATCAGGCTATGAAAGATGGGGCTGATACGAGAACATCACAGATTAATACAGATGAATATATAGATTATTTTGAGCCTTTTTTGGAGCAGGGACTGGATATTTTGCATCTTACACTTTCTTCTGGTTTGTCAGGTACAATTAATTCGGCAAAGATTGCTCAGATTATGTTAAAAGAGAAATATCCAAACAGAAAAATCTTTATAGTTGATTCGCTTGCGGCATCATCGGGATATGGTCTTTTGATGGATAAGCTAGCTGATTTAAGAGATTTGGGACTAAGTATTGAAGAGCTGTGTGCATGGGCTGAGGAGCATAAGACAGAAGTGAATCATTGGTTTTTCTCTACTGACCTTACTTTTTATATTAAGGGTGGAAGAATCTCTAAAACAGCAGGCTTTATCGGTGGAGTAATGAATATATGTCCGCTTCTGGATGTGGATTATGAAGGCAAATTAATACCAAGACAAAAGATTCGCACCAAAAAAAGAGCCATCATGGAAGTGGTAAAAATTATGAAAAAACTTGCAAAAGATGGCCTTGATTATTCAGATAAATGCTATATTTCAAATTCCGCATGCTATGAAGATGCAAAGGCTGTTGCAGATCTGATAGAGACTTCTTTTCCACATTTAAAAGGAAAGGTAGAGATATACTCTGTCGGTACAACAATTGGCAGTCATACCGGTCCTGGAACGATTGCATTATTTTTCTGGGGAAAGAAAAGAGAAGCTTAGAAAGTAAGCTTCTTTCGTTCTGAGAGTAGTATAGCACCATGTACGATTAATAAAATACCGGATACTATACCACCGGCTAATACACAAATACCGATAACGAGATTGGTTGCTCCTGTTTTTCCCATTGCTTTATACGCTTTTTCCTGCATAATTGTTCTCCTTTTTTATTTAAGCTTGTTCTAATTATACATCAAGCCTTTACAAAAGGAAAGCTTGCAAATTAAAAGTATAAAAGATATAATAGTACTTAGGATACATGTGGAATAGGGGTTTACAACATGAGATTATACATCTGTATTTTGATAATGAATAGTTTATAGAGGGAATTACAGAAATATGAGTTCTGTGATTCCTTTTTGTGCATATTATGGGGGGGTTATGAACGAACTTAGAGATTTATTTGGAATACTTCTGGAAAATGCAATTGAGATGATTATTATACAGGATAAGAATGGTATTATTCTGTATTCTAATTCGGGATGCAATGAAGAGCTTGGATACGAGCAGGGGCTGGTTAATCATCGGGTTGTTGATGTTATACCTGAAGAGTTAGAATTAGAGAATGGTTATGTTATGGAGACGATGGTGTATCGTAAGAACAGAACATGTTTCAGTGCTACTGTCAAAGTAGTTAAGCTGGATGAATATGGTGATAAGTATGGACTTATGCTCAATAATGAATCATATAAGAATTCTCTTGAGAAGACAATTGAGAAAGTAAAGCAGGAAGCCGAAGCATCAGCAAAAGTAAAGAATGAATTTGTTGCAAATGTCACACATGAGCTTCGAACACCGGTCAATGGAATTTTGGGAAATACCAATATACTTTTGGAAACAGAAAATGATTCTGAAAAATTACATATGTTGCGTACTATTGAAACAGGATGTAAGACTATGAATAATCTCATAAATAATATATTGGACTTCTCTAAGCTGGAGGCAGGTAAGTTTACTCTTGAGCAGAGAAAGTTTGAATTTAGGAGTATGATTGATTATGTCAGATCAACTCATATGCCCAAGATTACAGAGAAAGGTCTTAAGTTTTTTGTGACTGTATCTCCGGAAATCCCTGAATATGTAATTGGAGATGAACTGAGAATTGGCCAGGTGCTTAATAATTTATTATCAAATGCATGTAAATTTACTCATGTTGGAAAGGTTTCTCTTGAAGTGCTTAAGACAGCTCAAAATGGAAACAGGGTTGAGTTGTTTTTCATGGTTATAGATACAGGTATTGGAATTGCCAAAGCAGATATAGATAAGCTCTTTAAAAGTTTTTCGCAGGTGGATGCATCAGTATCACGAAAATATGGTGGAACAGGTCTTGGACTTAATATTTCAAGTCAGCTTGTTGAACTTATGGGTGGAAATATTTCTGTAGACAGTGAAGTTAACAAAGGAACGATGTTTTCTTTCTCTATTTGGGTAGAATTACCTGAGGAGGAAGTAGAAGAATCGATGTCACATGTCGATACATATGTTGCAAAGAGTCTGAGTGATACCCTGAAAGAAGATTCAGAAAGTTCTAATATGCTTGCTTTTGGAACAAAAGAGAATATGGAAGAGCTTAAAAAACAGTTGTCCAAGATTGTTCTTTGTATCGAAATGGAAAACTGGGAGAAAGCAGAAAGCTTTACAGATTCTATTAAGCATCTTACGGTGGAAGCACCAAAAGAAATGAGAACGGCTACACTTAAGCTTAAAATGGCAGTACAGAAAAGTGATTATGACAAAGCAATTGCAGCCTATGATGCTGTGATGGAATTACTTGATTAGTGAAAGGTATATGTATGGGTAATGAAGTAAAAACAAGTGAAGCTAAAAGAATAATGATTGTAGATGATGTTGAGGCAAACCGATTTATCCTTAGAAATATTATAGTAGATATGGGGCATCAGCCGGTTTTGGCAGAAAATGGAGTTCAGGCGTTAAAGATTATGGAACATATTATGCCACATCTGATTTTGCTTGATGTGTCGATGCCTCAGATGGATGGTTTTGAATTTTGCGAGATTATAAAAGCAGACCCAAAGACAAGAGATATTCCGGTTATTTTTATATCTGCATTTGATGAACCTGAGGATGTTATTAAAGGATTTAATGTTGGTGGAGAGGATTATGTTACTAAGCCTTTTATAAAGGAAGTGGTTAAGGCGAGAGTAAATGTCCATCTTAAATTGTCTGATGCAAATGCAAATCTGCTTAGTGCGAACAGGCAGCTTACGGCATCAATTCAGGCACAGCTTAAGCAGATGGAACAGGAAAAAAAGAATGTGTTGTATGCTCTTGTTAGTGTGGCGCGTGAAAATGCCTGTTATGAGGAGGCTCATATGGAGCGCCTGCAGTATAACTGCAAGATTTTAGCTCAGGCAATGCAGTTATCTCCTAAATATGAGCAGAAAATTTCCGATACATTTATAGAGACTATCGAATTGTCTGCACCACTTTGTGATTTGGGAAATGTTGCAATTCCTACTGATATTTTACAGAAAGATACATGTCTCGATGAACATGAGGCTGATATTATGAGGACGCACACGGTTATTGGTGCAAAAATATTAAATGATGTGGAGACTCATGGTGATTACAATGATTTTGTTAAGATGTCAATAGATATAGCTAAATCACATCATGAAAACTGGGATGGTTCTGGATATCCGGAGGGATTGAAAGGCGATGATATACCTCTTGCAGCACAAATTGTATCGATAATTAGTGCATATTGTGCTCTCACAGAAAAGCGAACTTACAGGGGTGTGTATAATTGTGAAGAGGCAATTAAGATTATGGGAGAGGAATCAGGAAAGAAATTTAATTCTGATATATATGATATTTGTAAGAAAATCTATAGACAGTTTCGGTAGAGGTTTTAGATGACAGATGAAGAATTTATTAGAATAAAAACTTTTCTTAAAAATAAATATGGTATTGATATGAAGGGAAAAAAGAAGATTGTCGAAGGTCGTCTGGAGAATTATTTACGGTCAAATGGCTGGTCAAGTTATTCCCAATATATGAATGATGTAGAAGAGGATATCACTGGAAAGTTAGAAAAACAGTTTGTAAATATTTTGACTACAAACCATACTTATTTTATGAGAGAAGCAGAACATTTCGAGTTCTTAAGAAGAGAGGTTCTTCCGTATTTGAAGAAAAAAGAAGAAGTAAGCAAAGATTTGCGAATATGGTGTGCAGCATCATCTTCAGGTGAGGAGCCATACACACTAGCAATGATTCTGATTGACTTCTTTGGACTAGAGCATGCTAAATGGGATACTCAGATACTTGCAACAGATGTGTCGACACAGGCACTTCAGACTGCAATAAAAGGAGAATATAGCGAGGAACAGATTGAGCCACTTCCAGATGCATGGAAGAGAAGGTTTTTCAATAGCTGTAAGGATTCGGACAATTATGTTGTTAAAAACGAATTAAAAAAGCAGGTGTTGTTTAGAAAATTTAATTTGATGGATCAGTTTCCATTCAGAAGAAAAATGCATGTTATTTTTCTCAGAAATGTTATGATATATTTTGATGAACCTACAAAGTTAAGACTGCTTAGAAAAATATATGATACTCTTGAGCCCGGAGGATATTTGTTCCTCGGCAGGACGGAGACTTTGAATAGACAGGATGTACCGTTTGAATTGGTCATGCCGTCAGTATTTAGAAAATAGAGGTATATAGATGCGTAAGATACGTGTACTTGTTGTTGAAGATTCCCGCGTATACAGAGATATGCTGGTATCGAGTATTAATAATGATCCGGCACTTACAGTTGTAGGTACTGCAGGTGACCCATTTGAGGCGCGGGATAAGATAATAGAATATCATCCTGATGTCATGACCCTGGACATAGAGATGCCTAAGATGGATGGAATTGAATTTGTAAGAAAATTAATGCCGCAATATCCGATTCCGATTGTTATGGTAAGTTCATTAAGTGACAAAGTTTTTGATGCACTTCAGGCAGGAGCTGTTGATTTTGTTGTAAAACCAAGGACTTCGGATCGAAAACAGCTTGATACATTTCTGACCAAGGAGCTCCCTGTAAAAATAAAGGTTGCATCTACGGCCAGTATTGGTAAAATTAAAAGTAGTACAAGATGTGCAGAGCCAGCACGAAGACTTGCAAATGATAAGAATATTGTTATTGCAATTGGTGCATCGACAGGTGGGACAGAGGCGATTGCGGCTGTTGTTAAGGATTTTCCACCGGATATGCCGGGTACAGTTATAGTACAGCATATGCCTGTCGGTTTTACACAGATGTTTGCCAAGAGACTTAATGATCAAAGCCGGGTAAAAGTTAAAGAAGCTGAGACTGGAGACACAATTATGCCTGGACATGTGTTGATTGCTCCAGGCGGAAGCCAGCAGATGCGAGTTGTCAAGGTTGGTAATAACTATCAGGTTAGCTTAAAGGAGGGGCATAAAGTAAATGGTCATTGTCCATCAGTAGATGTTTTATTTGATTCAGTTGCTGATGTTGTAGGAAAAGACGCTCTTGGAATTATTCTTACAGGTATGGGGCGAGATGGTGCATCAGGACTTTTGAAAATGAAAGAAGCAGGTGCTGTCACAATAGGTCAGGACGAATCTACATGCGTTGTGTATGGTATGCCGAAGGTTGCTTATGATATAGGTGCAGTTACGTATCAGGAGAAATTAAATAATATAGCAAAAAAGACATGCTTACTTTTGAATAAAATGTGAGGGAGAGATTGAATATGAAGATACTTTTAGCAGAGGACGATTTTGTAACACGTAAATTTATGGCAAATTTCTTATCTAAATATGGTGATTGCGATGTCACTGTAGATGGAATGGAGGCTGTTGACGCTTTTATGCTTGCATTAGAGGAAGATGAACCATATGATTTGGTGTGTCTGGACATCATGATGCCGGTTATGGATGGATATCAGGCTTTGATGGGAATTAGAAATATTGAAAAAGAAAGAAATATTCCTGAAGATAAACAGGTTAAGGTGATTATGGCAACTGCATTGAATGAGGAGAAAAATGTGAAGATGGCATTTGAGCTTGGATGTACAATTTATTCAGGAAAGCCTATTGATCAGGATAGATTTGAGCATGCGTTAAAGAAATTAGGCCTTATTGAGTAGATGAGAGAAGGGAGATAGAAAGGAGAAAAGCATGGGTATTGAATTTAATACAGAAGACATGCTTGATGCATATCTTTTTGAAAATTCCCAACTACTGGAAAATTTGCAGGAAATTGTTTTGGAGCAGAAAGACGAAGATTATTTTGATGAGGACAGCATCAATGAGATATTTAGAACGATGCACACTATCAAAGGTTCTTCGGCAATTATGATGTATGATGATATTACATCAATAGCGCATAAGCTTGAAGATGTATTCTTTTTCCTAAGGGAATCACATCCGAAAAATGTTCCACATGTTGAGCTTGTTGAACATGTGCTTGCAGTTGCGGATTTTATTACAGAAGAGTTGGATAAATTACAAAATGGAGAAGATGCTGATGGTGATGCAAGCGGACTTATAAAAGAGCTTGATAAGTTTTTGGCAAAAATAAAAGGAGAAGATCCTAAAGTTAAAAAAGAATCTCCTAAAGTAGAGTCTTCATCTGTAGCACAGCAGTTTTATATTGCGCCGGTTGCTAACACAAATGATGGTCATTATTTTAGAATTTATATCGAGTATAATCCTAAAATAGAACTGGCAAACGTTCATGCATACAAGATTGTGTATTCTTTAAAGGGTTTGGCAGATGAGCTAATGTATGAGCCGGAGGATATCATTTCGAATGAGGCGAGTGCTGATAAAATTATCGAAGATGGTTTTAAGATTTTACTTAAGACTAAGAAGGATATAGACGAAATCAAGAAGCTTATTAAAACTGGCTATGATATACGGAATGTTGATATATTTGAAATCTCGGCTGCTGAATTTGCACAGGGATTTGACGGTGTAGCGCATGAAATCAAAATTGATTTAGATTCTAGTGTTGAGTCGATTGAGAAAAATAACCAGCAGTCAGAAGAATTATCTGAAAAAGCTGAGCCGAAGAAACCTGCACCTGGTGATTATGTTGTCCAGTCAAAGACACCAGGTAAAGGAAAGAAGCTTGCCAAGGATAAAAAGGGTAAAGAGGCAAAGGCGGCCTTTATCAGCGTAGATATCAGTAAGATGGATATGCTGATGGATTTAATCGGAGAGCTTGTTATCTCAGAATCTGTTGTATTGCAGAATCCGGATTTGAAGGTGCCGGGTATCAAATTAGATAATTTTAATAAAGCAGCTGCACAGATGTCAAAGATTTCTACAGATTTGCAGAATGTAATTATGTCAATGCGAATGGTGCCTTTGCAGAATACATTCCAGAAGATGAATCGAATTGTATTTGATGTGTCTAGGAAGCTTGGAAAAGATATTGATTTTGAAATGATTGGCGAGACTACAGAGGTTGATAAAAATATTATTGAACATATTTCAGATCCACTTATGCATCTGGTTAGAAATTCTGTTGATCATGGTATAGAGACGAAAGAAGAGAGAATTGCAGCTGGCAAATCAGAGAAAGGCCGTGTTGTACTATCTGCTAAGACAGAGTCTGGAAAAGTATGGATTAGTGTTTCTGACAATGGTGCTGGTCTTGACCGTGAAAAAATTATGGCAAAAGCAAGAAAACAGGGGATTATTGATCCAAATAAGCCTGACAGTGCTTTTACAGATAAGGAAGTATATCAGTTTATCACACTTCCGGGATTTTCAACAAATGAAAAAGTTACGGAATATTCTGGACGAGGCGTAGGAATGGATGTCGTTGTATCAAATCTGCAGGAAATCGGAGGTACGCTTGAAATAGAAAGTGTTCCGGGGCAGGGAAGTACAATGAATTTGAAAATCCCACTAACACTTGCAATAGTAGATGGTATTGTAATGCAGGTAGGTGCTTCAAATTTTGTAATAGAAACCGGTGTGGTTAAAGAATTCGTCAGTGTTACGGAAGATATGATGATTCATGAACCAAATGGGGATGAATGTGTTATGATTCGTGGCGAATGTTATCCTGTAAGACGACTTTCAGAATGGTATCATCTTGATGGATGTGTTACAAATGTCGAGGAGGGCATGATGGTTATTTTGGAAGTGGAAGGCAATAAAATCTGCTTGTTTGTCGATAAACTGATTGGCAAACAGGAGATTGTTGTTAAGCCAATTCCTTCATATGTTAAGAAAGTAAAAGGATTATCAGGATGTACGCAGTTAGGTGATGGAAGTATTGCATTGATACTTGATCCTGGAGCTGTAGGTGAATAATCATAGAAGGGACAGAGAAGAATGGTGGAGCACATTACTCAGAAAGACAAATATGTGACCTTCAAATCGGGAAATGAATATTTTGGTCTCAAAATAGAATATGTAAATGAAATAATTGTTTTTCAGGAAATTACAGCTATTCCAGAGAGTGAAGATTACATAAAAGGATTGATTAATCTTAGAGGAAAAATAATACCTGTTATTGATGTAAGATTAAGGTTTAAACAGGAGCCTTTTGAGTACAATGACAGAACATGTATAATAGTTATTAATTTAAATGACATGGTTGTTGGCTTGATTGTTGAACAGATTGCCGAAGTTGTCGAGATAACAGAAGATAATATTCTTGTATCGCCAACTATTGGAAAAGCTGACAAATCCCAAAATCAATATGTGTATGCAATTGGCAAAGTGGGAGATGAGGTAAAGCTTTTGCTTGATCCGGAGAGATTGTTAAATGATGAGGATAAAGCAATCATGTCACAGAATATTGATTCAGAAACAGAAGAAGAGGAGGATAAATAAGAGTTATGGAGAAAAAAGGTATTACTATATACAAAAAAGTTGTTTTCTTTATGCTTGTTGTAGAATTTATTAGTGCGTTGTTATTATGGTTAGGATATTCGACAGCATTGGATGTGATGAATAGCGATTCACCGGAAAGATATATAAGAAATTATATGATTTTCTGTGGAATTGCAATGGTTTTTATTATTGGTTCAGTTACATATTTTGCAGCTACTATTCTTTCTGCGATTCACAAGGGATTTAAGCAGGCAACGGATATTGCAAATAAGCTTACAGAAGGTGATACAGATATTGTAATCGAAAATAATAAAAAAGATGAATTTGGTTTATTATTAGAAGATTTCAGACGTCTGATTGAGGCTACAAAGAAACAGTCACACATTGCCGATGCTGTAGCTGAAGGTGATCTTACAGTCGATGTTGAAGTTCGCAGTGATAAGGATACGTTAGGGCTTGCACTTAGAAAGATGGTTGACAGGAATCTTCATTCTCTTAGTAATATTAGCGAATCAGCATATCAGGTTATGACAAGTTCATCACAGGTTGCAAGTGCAAGTGAAGCTCTTGCACAGGGTTCGACAGAACAGGCTAGTGCTATTGAAGAGATTACATCATCTATCAGTGAAATTGCAGTTAAGACAAAGCAGAATGCTTCTCAGGCTACGGAAGCTGCAGAACTTGTATCAAACGCAATTGGATATGTTAAAAAAGGAAATGAGCAGATGGAAGAAATGATGTCTGCTATGGAAGATATAAACAGATCATCAGAGAGTATATCAAAGATAATCAAGGTTATAGATGATATTGCATTCCAGACAAATATTCTTGCATTAAATGCGGCAGTTGAGGCTGCCAGAGCAGGTGAAGCTGGAAAAGGATTTGCTGTTGTTGCTGAAGAAGTTAGAAATCTTGCAGCAAAAAGCGCAGCAGCGGCTTCAGAGACGGCAGAATTAATTGAGGATTCAATAAACAAAGTCAGTGCTGGTTCTAAGATTGCTGATGATACTGCTTCAGCACTTGAAGCTATTACACAGGGTGTATCAAAGAGTGGAACACTTATTGCTGAAATCGCCGAGTCATCAAATTATCAGGCTACAGCAGTTGCTCAGATTAATCAGGCAATTGGTCAGGTATCACAGGTGGTACAGACTAATTCGGCTACAAGTGAACAGTGCGCTGCAGCAAGTGAAGAATTATCTAATCAGGCGATTCATATGAGAGAGATGTTATCAATCTACAATTTGGGTGAAGTAAAGATGTCATCTAGAAGTAGGAAAGAGATTGGTTCTGTAGCAAAATCAAGTGACTATGACTTATATGAGAACAATCCAAACGAAGAGATAATTTCACTTGGGGATGGATTCGGTAAATATTAATTTATGTTTTAATTTAAAACCGACGCGTTTATATTGCGTCGGTTTTGTGCAAATTAGAAAGTATATTTGTACACGAGGTATTAATATATATGGATCAGGAAAAAATTGAAAAATATGCATTGTTAGTTTTTTCAATACATAATATTTCGATGTTTGTCGGGGCAATAAATAATAACTGGTCGAGTTGGATTTCAGTTTTATTTTTAGTAATGGGTGTAATTAATTCAATAGTAGTTTTTGGACAGCATTGGGACTTTAAGAGCCGTGCAATGTTTGTTGCTTTTTCGATTTATTTATGCATGGCTATATTCTGCACGCAGTCTGAAAATGTGTTGGATATTTTTATTCCGTTTTTGGGTGTGACAGTTTTACTTGGGTTATATGGTATTCAAAAGCTTATGCTTATTTCTTTTGGAGCAATTTCATTTGTGATACTATATCACATGTGTATAGTACATTCTTTTGAAATAAATAATGCAGACAGCATATTCAAATATGGTATGCCAATTATTAACGTATATTTTATTATATTTGTATTATATTTCTGGAATGTTAAGCGTAATGAGAACTCTAGAATGATGGGGAGCATTATTCGTGATTTGAAGATTGCAGAACAGGGAAAGGATGATTTTCTTGCCAATGTCAGTCATGAAATCCGTACTCCTGTTAATACAGTAGTTGGCATGAGTGAAGTTATTCTAAGGGAAAATCTTGACGAAAATATAAAAGAGGATATTCTTAATATTCAGACTTCTGGAAGACAGCTTGTATCAATTGTGAGTGATATTTTGGATTTTTCGGAATTACAATCAGGAAAAATGAAGCTTGTTGAAGTAGAATATAATCTTACATCTACCATTAAGGATATCATTGTAATGTCGCAGGCTATGAGCATTGACAAGGATATTGAAATTATTGTTGATTGCGATGGAAGTATTCCTGTTAATCTTATTGGCGATGAACAGAAGCTGCGTCGTATGATTCTAAATTTGATAAACAATGCTATCAAATTTACAAATGAAGGCTGCATAGTTTTATCTTTTGAGTATAGAAAAGAAGAATATGGAATTAATTTACTTATCACTGTTCGTGATACAGGAATTGGTATAAATAAGAAAGATATAGAAAAATTATTTACTACTTACAATCAGGTTGATACCAAGCGAAATCGTCAGGAAGGTGGTATTGGACTCGGACTTGCAATTGTGAAATCTATTGTAGAGGTCATGGGTGGTGTTATTTCTGTAAAAAGTGAACTGCAAAAGGGTAGTGAGTTTAAAATTGTTATTCCACAGAAAGTTAGGAGTTATGAACCATTAGCAGCTCCAGTTAGAAGTAATAATTACAGATTACTTACTTATTTTGATGTAGAACAATTTAAGCATGTGTCAGTTAGAGATGCGTATATGCGACAGATTGCGCATATTGCTGATGATTTAAATATACAGATGCATATGTGTCATAATATTTCTGAATTAAAAAGGCGTGTTGAAAGAGATTTTACTTCAATAGTTTTAATTGGTATTAATGAGTATAATAAAGAGCAACATTATTTTGATGAGATATCATCAAGAATAAAAGTAGTCGTCCTGCTTGATCGTACAGATTTAAATCAGATAAAAAGCTCTAAAATTATTAAATTGTGTAAGCCAATTTTTGTCGGAAGTTTTATAAATAGTATTAATCAGGGAAATGATACTGTAAAAGAAAAATTTACTGCACCGGATGCAGAAATTTTGATTGTTGATGATAATCTTATTAATTTGAAAGTGATTTCTGGTCTTCTTGAGCCATTTAATATGAAGATTACTTTATCAACCAGCGTTGCTGATGCGTTAGAAAAGATTGATAAGAAACAGTTTGATTTGATTTTTATGGATCATATGATGCCAGAGATGGATGGAATTGAGACTTTAAAACGTATAAGAAATAAAAATGGACTTTATTTTAAAGAGGTGCCAATTATTGCTTTGACAGCCAATTCTGTTGCCGGTGCAAGAGAAATGTTTTTGGAAGAGGGATTTCAGGAATTTATTGCAAAGCCAGTCGAACTAAGTATTTTGGAAAGAGTTTTGAGGACGTTTTTAGCACCGAATAAGCTTATTTATGAGAATGTGACAGGAAAGTCGGTTTCAGTTACTGAAGACAATTGTGGGCTCGAAGATTTTGATATCGAGCAGGGGATTACATATTGTGGTAATTATGAAAATTTTATAGACGTTCTAAGAATCCATTGTAATGAGGGAGAAGACAACTTAATTAAATTATCTCAATTATATGATAATAGAGATTGGAAGAATTATACGATTTTAGTTCACAGTTTAAAGAGCTCGATGAAGAGTGTAGGTGCAAATTTACTCTCGGAAAAGGCAAGATTACTTGAAAGTGCTGCTAAGAATTCAAATGAAGATTTCATTTTACAGAATCATAATGATATGATAGCTGAATATGAGAGGATAATAAAGGTTCTATATTCTTATTTCAAAGTCGATGGTGAAGATGGTTCCCATGTAGATGATTTGCCAGTTATGGATCGGGAAAATTTTAATAATCTGTTGTCAGAATTTGAACAGGCGGCGTATTCTTGTGATGAACAGAAAATGCAACAACTATTATCTGATATAGAGGGACATAGTTATTTGAATATTTCAACAGAAGAAATATCAGAGATTCTAAAAAATAAAATTAGTATGTCTGATTATTTTTCTGCATACGAAGCTCTGAAAAAATGGAAAGAAAAGGTAGAGAGAAAGGCATAAACATGCTGGGAAAATTTTTATGTGGTGAAGATGATGTAAATCTCGGTATAAGAGAACATCTGATTAGAAGAATTGCATTTTTTGGTATCTTTATATCACTTGTGGCATTTAGTGAGGTTTTTGTTGCCCAAAATACATATTTAACGCTTATACCTCTTAGTGTGCTGATAGTTTTATTAATTATTGCCTTATTATTGGCATACAAATATAAAAAACATGATGCGGCTGCTATTTTAATCTGTATTGCAGCTGAATTTATTGCGTTTCCAGCAGTTTTTTTCCTTAGCGGAGGGATAAATGGTGGTTCAACAATTTGGTTTGTACTTGGAATATTTTATAGTATAGGGATGTTTCATGGTATACGAATGGTGATTTTTACAGGGTTAACATTTGTTGCCGATTTTCTTTGTTATTATATTGGATATATTCATCCTGAATATATTGTAAAACTTGATAATAATGAAATATATCTTGATTCTTTCCTGGGTGTGATTCTGGTAGGAATATTGCTTGGAATAGTTTCGAAATATCAGATAAAATCGTATGAGAGAGAGAAAATCAAGGCTTTAGAACAAAAAGATGAAATAGAGAAACTAAGTGATTCAAAAAGTGATTTTTTTGCAAATATGAGTCATGAAATACGTACACCAATTAATGCTATTATTGGATTAGATGAAATGATACTGAGAGAGAAGGATATTTCAGAAGAGGTGTATGAAAATGCAACATCGATTCAAAATGCAAGTAAAATGCTGCTTTCTCTTGTAAATGATATTCTTGATTTGTCTAAGATTGAAAGTCAGAAAATGCAAATTCTGCCATTCGAATATAGTACAGTCGAGATGTTTTCTGAGCTTGTTGATATGATAAAGCTTCGGGTAAAAGAAAAGAATCTGGATTTTATTGTGAATATCGACAGAGATATTCCAGTAACATTATATGGTGATGATAAGCGTTTAAAACAGATAATACTCAATTTACTTACAAATGCTGTAAAATATACAAATGAAGGTACTGTAACACTAGAAGCGCATGCTGATAAAATTGGGGAAGAGTGGTGTAAGCTGACTGTTTCTGTATCTGATACAGGAATAGGAATTAAATCAGAGAATTTTGAAGCACTGTTTGATTCATTTAGCAGAATAAATAATTCTGAGAACCGAAATATAGAGGGAACAGGTCTTGGGTTGGCTATATCTAAGCATTTGATAGAGCTTATGGGAGGTCAGATTACTGTAGATAGCATATATACCAAAGGATCTACTTTTACGATTATGCTTGAACAGAGAATTGCAGATAACTCACCTATAGGTACTAATGATATCCTTAGAAAGGATAATAATTCTAAAAATGCTTATCAGCAACTTTTTGAAGCACCTGAGGCTAATATCCTAGTCGTTGATGATAATGAAATGAATAGAATGGTTATCGCAAAGTTATTAAGAGCTACCAAGGTAAATGTTGAAACAGCATCTAGTGGGCAGGAGTGCCTTATGATGGCACAGCAAAAGTATTATCACGTGATATTAATGGATTATTTGATGCCTGAAATGGATGGTGCTATTACACTCAGATATTTAAGAAAACAGGAAAATTCTTTGTGTAGGGAGACACCGATAATTGTATTGACAGGGGATACGCTTTTACAGCAGCAAAGTGTATTTGGCGAAATGGGATTTGACGGATATTTGGAAAAACCAATTCGCGGAGATTTTCTGGAAGAAACAATTCTTAAATTCCTGCCAGAAGAAGTAGTTGAATACAGACTTAATAATAATATGATTTCTAGTGTATCATCGTTTGGAGAAAAGACATATAAGAGAAAGCAAAAGAAGATTGTTGTTACTACAGAATGTACATGTGATTTATCAGATGAGTTATTGGAAAAATATGATATAAGTCAGATTTATTTGTATATTAATCTAAAAAATGGCAGATTTAAGGATACAAAAGAGATAGATATAGATAATATTGCTATGTATAATTCTGGGAACGGAGAAATAAAGGCACAAGCTGCACCAGTTGAAGATTATGAAAAGTTTTTTGCGGAAAGACTTACATATGCAGAAGAAGTTATTCATATATCTCTTGGAAAGAATATGGGCAAGAGCTATAGTAATGCACTTAAGGCAGCAAAAGGCTTTGGACATGTAAGGGTGATTGATTCTGGAAATATGTCTTGCGGAATGGCTCTTGTAGTATTGACAGCTGCCAGACAGGTAATGCTTGGGGCGTCAGTGGAAGAAGTTTGTGAGCTGGTTGAAAATGTCAAGACACAGATAGTTTCTTCGTTTATAATGCCGTCAATTGATATTTTTTATAAAAATGGATATACAAATAGGTTTATTTATAGTGTATGTCATGCGTTCAGATTTCATCCTATTGTAAAAGCAAGGAAGAGTACATTTGTTATTGCTAGTGGTAAAATCGGTAATAATTACATTTGCAGAAAGAAATTCCTAAAGAGTTATTTTAAAAAATATATCAATTTAAATCATGACATAATTTATATTACATATGCAGGGATATCTGTAGAAGAACAGGAACGACTATTGAGTGAAATTAACAATTTTAAAGGCTTTAAACAGATTATTGTACAGAAGTGTTCTGCAACTAATGCATGTTTTTCAGGAAGAGGAACTATTGGTATGGCGGTTTATGTTGAAAAATAAAATGTGTTTTGTTATTATTTAGGGGATATTATTAAAGGAGAGAAGAGATGTTTATAATTGAATTAATAAAGGCTGTCATTTTTGGAATCATTGAAGGGATAACAGAATGGCTGCCTATTAGTAGTACAGGACATATGATTTTACTCAATGAGATTCTTCCACTCAGAGTAGGAGATAATCCAGAGGCTTTCTATAGTATGTTTGAGGTAGTAATACAGCTTGGAGCTATTATGGCGGTTGTGATATTATTCTGGTCTCAGATATGGCCTTTTGGATTGCCGAAGAATAATAATGGTTCACCAATAAAGAAGGATATTTTTTCTTTATGGTTTCACATATTAGTGTCATGTGTTCCAGCTGCTGTTGTTGGAATATTATTTGATGAACAGCTTGAAGCTTTGTTTTATAACTATCAGACAGTAGCAATTATGCTTATTATTTTTGGTGTTGCTTTTATAATTGTCGAGAATATGCATACTAACAAGATATCAAGTGTTAATACATTAAAAGATATTACTTATAAAACCGCATTTTTTATTGGAATGTTTCAGCTTATTGCTGCAATTTTCCCGGGAACTTCAAGATCTGGAGCAACTATTTTAGGTGCATTGTTAATAGGAGTATCAAGAACTGTTGCGGCTGAGTATACATTCTTTTTGGCAATACCAGTTATGTTTGGGGCAAGTTTGTTGAAATTAATTAAGTTTGGATTTGATTTTACTGGTTTTGAATTGGTTGTTCTTCTTATTGGTATGCTTGTGGCATTTGTTGTTTCTTTATTTGTTATTAAGTTATTACTCGGATATATTAAGAAGCATGACTTTAAAGTGTTTGGATGGTATCGAATTATACTAGGAGTTGTTGTGGTGGTCTGTGGATTGTTTGGGATTATATAGAAATGATTGAAGTATATTATGCAAATCTCAACATTTTTCAGGATGATACTAACTTTACTCGTATGTATAACGAAATTAATGCTGTTAGAAAGAGAAAAATTGATAAATATACGAAGTATTCAGACAAGAAGAGAGCTCTTTTGGCGGGAATTCTGCTAAAATATGCGATTATTGAGCATGGAATTGATTATGATTCATGTGAGTTTCTGATAGATGAAAGTGGTTATGAGCATATTTTAAATAAAACAGACGTTTTTTTTAGTATAAGCCATGCGGAAGATGTGAGTGTGTGTGCGTTTTCTGATTCTTTAGTTGGTGTCGATATAGAAAATAAGAGTCGATTTAAGAAGGTAAAGCAGGAGAGTTTATCCAAAAGAATAATGACTTCCGATGAATACAGGAAATACAATTCTATAGATTTGGAAGAAAAAAATGTTTTTATGTCCAGAATATGGACAAGAAAAGAAGCTTTTTCTAAAGTTTGTAAAAAAGGTCTTGCCATGGATTTTAGTAAAATAGATACTTTGGATGAAAAAAGGTTTAGAACTTTTGATGTATATAATGATTATTGTATATCGGTAGCTTCAGATGATTGGATAGATGATGAAAAGTTAGAAAGATTTGATGTTACAACTGATTTGGAGGCTTATAATGCATAATGAATTGACTCAGAATGATATAAAGAAAATGGAAGAAGAAATAGAATATCGTAAACTGGTTGTACGAAAGAAGGCACTTGAAGATGTAAAGGAAGCCCGAGCACAAGGCGATTTAAGTGAGAATTTCGAGTACAAGGCGGCTAAGCAGTTTAAAAATCAAAATGAGAGTAGAATCAGATATTTAGAGAGAATGATTAAGACTGCCACAGTAATTTCTGATGAATCTAATGATGATGAAGTTGGTATGTTTAATACAGTTGATGTATATTTTGAAGAAGATGACGAAACAGATACCTACAAGATAGTAACAACTGTAAGAGGAAATTCTCTTAAGAATCTTATAAGCAAAGACTGTCCACTTGGTAAAGCTATTTTTGGACATAAAGTTGGTGATCGGTGCAAGGTTGTAGTGAATGATGATTATTCTTATTATGTAGTTATAAAGAAAATTGTAAATACCGTTGATGATGATTCGGATGATTTGCGTAAATATTAAAAATATGAGGAGATTAGATAACAATGAAAGTTTCGGAGATATTAAAACAGGACAAGGTAACTATTTCATGTGAGATTTTTCCACCTAAAAAGGGCGCACAGCTTGATAATTATAAGTCTATAGTGGCAGAAATGGCTAAATTAAAGCCGGCATATATTAGTTGTACATATGGTGCGACTGGAGGAACATCTGACTACACTGTTGAGATTGCTGATACAATTAATAAGTGTAATGTTCCTGCAATTGCACATCTTACATGTGTTTCATCTTCTAAAGAGAAGGTACACTCAGTGCTTGATGAACTTAAGAGCAGAAAAATTGATAATATTCTGGCACTTCGCGGCGATATCCCGGAAAACAGTGATTTTCCGTTACCGAATCATTATTCTCATGCGATTGAACTTATTTGTGAAATCAAGGAAATGGGCAATTTCTGCATAGGAGGTGCATGTTATCCGGAAGGGCATCCGGAGGCCAAGAATATGGATGAAGATTTGACGCATCTAAAAGAAAAGGTTGATGCCGGATGTGAGTATTTAACAACACAGCTTTTTTACGACAATAATATATATTATAGTTTTATGCATAAAGCATTAAAAAAAGGAATTGATGTGCCGGTAGTGGCAGGTATTATGCCGGTTACTAATGCAAGTCAGATTAAAAGGTCAATGGCACTTACCGGCAATCTTGTTCCAAGAGAACTTCTGATGCTTGTTGATAGATTTGGGGATTCACCTGAAGCGATGATGCAGGCAGGAATTGCATATGCTACAGAGCAGATTATTGACTTAATAGCAAATGGTGTAAATAATATTCATATCTATTCGATGAATAAGCCAAAAGTTACTGAGAAAATATTTGATAATCTGTCAAGTATATATATACCGGAATAGTATTGGAAGTGGGATATGGCAAAAAAAAATCTAAACGGTCAGATGAGTATGTTTGACTATTTTCGTAATTTAGAAAAAGAAGTACCAGCTAATGGTGAAGTGGAAATGGTTTCATTTATACCAGAAGATTTTCATGAAGCTACAAAAGTAAAAGAGACTTGCAATAATTCAGAATGTAACATGGAAATTGAGGGTCAGAATGATATAGAAGATAAGAACGATATAGAAGATAAGAATGATATAGACGATATTGAAGATGCTGTAATGCAAAAAGAAATAATTAACAAAAATAGTGGCGCAAAATTTGTTGTTTCCTACATAAACTATAGTACTGTTATTGTGAAAAATGAAACGGGCTTGGTAAATGTTTATAAATTTGACACAACAAAAGAGGCTGTTGATTGTTATATTGAACAAATATCGATTTTGAGGAAGTCTGAATAAGACTTCTTTTTTTTTCTGTGTGACCGTCGTGTGACCATTGTATTGTATAATCTTTATAAATAAATGAATTTTTATCCAAATATGGAGGAATTAAAGTTGAAAAAGAGATATTTATTAATTGTTTTATCAGTGTTGGCAGTTGCTGTTGCAACAATCGGAGGAACCATGGCTTCAAAAACTGACGATGGAGTATCGATAACTGCTGATATATCTGAGAAAACTCTTGGAGTAAAAGCCAATAAATCTGTGATAGATGCTGTAGCGGTTATGCCGGGGCAGGAAGAAGTTGTAAAGTATACCATTACAAATGATGGTGGTTTATCTAATGGTACAAATTCTGACAATGGTAGTTATGATATATACGCAAAGGTTGATGTTTATTTTGATTGGACTCAGGATGCGGACAGCAAATCAAAATATGGCGAGATTGATGCAAGTGCAAATTATTTGAAACTGTTCATTGATACAGCGACAAATGATGAGGTCGAGTATCAAGCTATTCCAGGTGTTTCGTCATATGACCAGCAAAAGAAGATTGGAGATTGGATAATTACATATTGTGCTGATGATCAGATTACTATGTATTATACAAAGCCATTGGCTGACAATCAGATGAGTTCTGATTTTATCAGTAAGATTGCTTTTGATACTGCAATGGATAATAAATATGCAGGAGCTAAGCTGGATATTTCGGCAGAGGTTTCAGCAGTTCAGGCAAATAGTGCAGATGCAGCTTATGCCACAGAATGGGGTGTATATCCTAAATTTGTTAAAGATGGCAGCGGAGTCTTGATTTTAGATTCAGTTTCAGAGAATGCAGAATAGTATGAGGAGTTAATATGAAGAAGAAATTAATAGCTTTAGGACTGATGGTTGCAGTTACATTTTCAAGTATAAATGTAACTTATGCAGATGACAGCAAAAATATTTCCACTGTAAAAGCTGATAGGGATGGTAAATTGGTTACAGAGAATGTCAGCCTTGATGCTTTTGTGGGAATTGCACCAGGAGATTCAAAAGTTGAGAAGATATCAATCAAAAATGAATCTGATGATTTATATGATTTTTATATTTTGCAAGAGACAGTAAAAGCTCTGGAAGAGACAAACAACGCAGCTGGCGGAGCTTACAAATTTGATATACGAGTTGGAGAGGATTACGATTCTTCAAAGTCTTTACTTTCAAAAGAAGTTGGCGGATATGATGCTGATGGTGCAGCGAGTGCAGAAGGTCTTTCGGAAGTAAATGAATTAGATGGATATACTTTCCTTACAGAGCTTGAAGGAAGCGAATCCACATATTTATTTATAGCATTAGAAGTTATCGGAGAGGGTAACAACAATTATTCGACAGTTTCAAGTAACGTTGATGGAAGTAATGGTTTGGGATATACAAATGCGTTAGGTCAGTTAAAGCTTTCGTTTAAGGTCGAGTCACCATCACACCAGGGTGAGAAAACAAAGAAAGTAGTAACCAAAACTGTTGATAAGGTCAAAACTGTAAAGAAATATGTAAAGACAGGTGATAGTGTGAAATTATTTGTTTTTGCAGGAGTTCTTTTGGTTGGAGTTGCTTTGCTGATTTTTTCTTTGAAAAAAAGTAAGAAAGCTAAGAATACAGTTGGAATGATGATTGCGCTTGCCTTTATGTTGTCTTTTATTCCATTATCAAATGTTAAAGCAGCAACGAATGTCACTGTTACATTTAGAGCTGGCTTGTCGGGTTCGTTTGACAGAAATAGTGCGCAAACACTTGCAAATAATAATGTTCAGATAGCTGAGGATTATATTAAAATTACAGTTGAGAAGCCTCAGACAGGTTCACTTACAGTAGGCGATGTTGTAAAATCTGGATTTGGTACGACAGATATTGACGGTATTTTTGGAAGAATTACTAAGCATGAAGATGTTTCGCTTTTGTCAGCAAAGGATTGGAACGTTGATATTAATGAGTCTGTTGCGCACAATAAAGAGTATGTGTTAAAGTATGGTGTATTGGTTGATCCTGTTATGTATACTGTAAGATTTACTGATGTGTCAAGTTATGACGAGACATCTGGTACATATACAAGAGATGTTGCAGCTCCAATTATCAATTATGGAAATGTTGGTGATGTTGTTGTTGTTAAATCTGTTGTGATTGGTGATTATGCTACAACTGAAGAAGAATATTCATTTACATTGTCAAAAGATGAAGAAAACATACATACATTTTATTATGCTTATACAGGTCAGTCAGAATCGGAAGAAGAAGTGACGTACGAGACAAGGTATAGATATTTGACAGATGAGCAGGTTGTTGTTATTAATGATGCAGCTGATGGCAATCCAAATAATAATCCGGCAGCTGGAAATGCAGATGAGCCTGCAGACAGAGAAAATCAAAATGGAGAAAATGGAGATGCTGCTGATGGTGCTGACGCAGGTGCAAATGGAGCAGAGGATATTGCAGATGAGCCTACACCACTTGATGGTACTGCAGATGGTGATGTGACAGATATCGAAGATCCTCAAACACCATATACAGATAAACCTGCTGATGATGCTTCATTGGATATAGTGAATATAGTTTTGATTTCTTGTATAAGTGCAATTGTAGTATTTATTGTTGCAGTTACAATATTTGTTATCTACAGAAAAAAAGGACAGAAAAGACAGGTTTAATATCTGTCTTTTTTTGCTGGAAAAATGTGTGTTTATATGTTAATATGTAATAGTTAATGTAAAAGGAGGGTATATGTTAACTGTAAATACATTCGGGAAATTTCAAATAACAGATGGGGAAGCCATAATTGATGATAGCAATCTTAATTCAATAATGTTATCAAAGCTATTGATGTATATTCTGTTATATAGAGATAAGACACTTTCAACAGAAGATATTGTTGCGGATATTTGGAGAGAAGAGGAAGTGGAGAATCCAAATGGAGCACTGAAAAATCTTGTGTACAGGCTTAGAAAGATTTTAAATAAGTATTTTGGCGACACAGAGTTTATCATAACAAATAGAGGTTCGTATAAATGGAATGATGAAGTAAAGGTTGTTATTGATAATGAACTTTTTGAAAAACTGATAGGAGAAGCTAAAGTTGAAAATGTCTATGAGCAGGCGATTGTGAAATATGAACAAGCCGTGGATTTATATAATGGTTTTTTTATGAGCAAGCTTTTGGATTTACATTGGATAATGACATTAAATACATATTATCATTCAATGTATCTTTCGGCAGTAAAGGCGTTAGCAGAACTTTATATTAAGACAGAGAAATATGAAAAACTAGAGGTATTATGTACACAGGCAATACACTTCGAGAGCGGTGATGAGCAATTATATTGTTATCAGATTGAGGCAAGAATGAGAAGCGGTAAGATTTCTCTTGCGCTTGATTCTTATGAAAAAGCCAGAGAAATAATGGAGAAAGAACTTGGTGTAAGAAAAACTACTGTGTTGAATAAAGTATATCAAGAGCTTTTGTCTATGAATAAAGGAAGTGTGACATACAATATTAATGAAATTCATGATGATATTGTTGAAGAAAATCCCATAGGTGTTTTTTTATGTGGCTATCCAATTTTTAAGGAAATATATCATTTGGAATCTAGAAAAGCAATCAGGTCTGGTGAACCGGAAAATCTTGTATTGTTAACGCTTGAAAGCAAGATAGAAGATGAGGTAAAAGAACTTTCAGAATATCGTATCAAACAGGCTATGGTAGTGTTAGAACAGACATTGAAGGAGTGCCTCAGGGTGGGAGATGTTGCAGCAAAATACAGTGAATCTCAATTTATTATTTTGCTCCCGACTTGTACATATGATTTAGCATTACTTGTAGCAAATAGAATTATTGCACTTTTTTATGATAAGGAAGAGAAGTTGCAAAATATTCGTATAAGAATAAATGTAGAAGGTGTTTCATCGGCTGATGAATTAATTGAAAAGAGAAATTCTACAACAAAGAGTAAGAAAAATAAATAAAGATATATATTTTTAAAAAAACTGCAAAAATATGCAGTTTTTTTTTCTGTGTGACCGTTGTGTGACCGTTGTCTGATATAATAAATATTAAGAATAGGTTTTTAATATAAATTTTTTATCTAGGAGTAGGAAAATGAGAAAAATTAAGCTTTGTAAAAGAATAATTGCATTTTTACTGGTTTTAACTTTTATTATGCCTGGCAGTAGTCAGAATGTGTATGCACAGAACGATGAAACTACTATAGAGGAAGAATCGTCTTCTACAGTTGGGAAAGATTCAAGTGTACAGGAAAGAGATGAAGACTTGGATGATGATATATTAGCTACTTCAACAAATGCTAAGGCAAATGCTTCAACTGATACTTCCGTAGATACTTCAGAGAATATCTCGGATAATTCTTCAGAAAATGTTTCGGCTTTGTCGGAGAATACTGCTATTATGTCTGGTGATGTTTATTATTTTTCTGCTAATTTATTTGATTATGATAGAGATATCATGAATCAGGCAACAATGAATATGGTTGCAGAGGATATTCAAAAAAAGATTGATAGTGGAGAACTTGATGGAAATGATTTAGAGAACAAAGCAAAATTGAGGGGACTATATCCATCATTATTGTTTGTTAACTCGCATTATCCAGGAGATAAATCTGGTACATATAATTATGTGAGTTCTAAGACTGGCAAAATAAAAACAGCAAGAGTCAGACCAGCATATTTCTATACCAGAGACTTAGAAGAGAGTGAAAATACTTGTTGGTTTAATATAAATAACTCTGGAAATAATGCAGAGCCTAGATCATATCAGGGAATGGTAAAAGACAGACTTGGCTCAGATGGACTTCCTCAGTTTAATGTGATAACGACTGATTTGTTTAATAAAAATATAAACAATAAAACAAGTTATACAAATGTAAAACTTCCATTTACTTTTGATGAAGAAGGTTATTTTTTATTAGATAGTAGACAATATACATACTCTCTAGGCGAAGATGGTATAATAGATAGGGAGGCTGCCAATAAAGGAAGAAATAATTTTCTGCCATTAGGTTCAGACAATTTTCATTTTGGTATGAATTTTGGTGTTGAGTTTGTTATGTCAGAAGATGGAAAATACAGAGATAATGACTGTGTATTTGAATTTTCAGGCGATGATGATGTTTGGGTGTTTATTGATGGAAAATTAGCGCTTGATCTTGGTGGTATTCATTCAAGATGTGAAGGAAAGATTAATTTTGCTCAACAGACTGTTACATATAGTGAGCCTACAAATAATAATGGACAGCGTTTTGATGGAGTGAAGACTGTTAATTTTAACGAGTTGGGTTTGAATACTAATGATAATGGTAAGCATTATTTACAATTCTTTTATTTGGAAAGAGGTGCAAGTGCATCTAATTGTAAATTAAAATTTAATTTGCCTACTGAGGTTGGCAAGACTTCAAAGCTTAAAGATTGGCAGGATAGAACATATGAGATTACACTTGATGCTGATCCTTTTAAGAACACACGAACAGATGATACTTCATCAAATAATGCAGATTCAGTGTCAGATTTAAAAGGTGATATTATTGATATTGTGGATTGCAGATTTGAAATTACTGAAGATAGTAGAGCCTTTTTGATAGATGATGGAGCGGAAATAGTAGATAATAGTGATTACACTACAACTATTACATGGAAAAATCAAACATTGCGAGGTTGGGTAAGAAAGTTCAAAATTAAAGCAAGAGATTCATATATTGGTGGAAATAATGTTCCGACAAATGATCCGGCTTCGAAGGTTATAATTAAAAAAGGAGAAAAAAAGACGGAAATAAAATTTCCAGAGCCAAAAGTAAATGTACGTATTGATATGCAGGCAGGTTGGGCAGAAGATGAAATTTTCTTGGGACAGTCACTCGAACGATACTTCAATCTGAACCAGTTGAATAAGATGCTGGGAAATACAAAAGGAATAGACAACTATATAGGTGATGTTACGGGTGTATTAAAGTATTCATGGTATGAAAATGGTAGATTAAGAGTTGGAAGCTGTGATGATTTTTCTGATTATATAAGAAGCTTATATCCAAGATTAGATTCGCAATCAGCATGTGAAGAGATACTTGAAGAAAAAATGCAAGGAGAACCAGAGGGTAATCCATATAAGAATTTATATATTACATTTAAGCCTGTAGTAAGTGATGATAGTCAGGAGGCTGAGGCCGCAGCTGAGTCAATGAAGCCGAATGATAATGATCCAGCATATACAGCATGTATGTCTGATGAGAAAGATGAAACAATTAATGATATTACTGTTCATGGTAGATATTATGTTACTATAATTGATGGAAAGATTACAGTTAACAAAACATATGACCATAGTTTCTTGACTGATTTGATTTATTCAAAGGATGAGATAGAGGCTATTGATGCAAGACAGACAGCTGCTTTTACAATATATAAATATGCTGAGGATGCATCGATTGAGGATATAGCTAATGGAAATGTTGATGCAATAGAGTCATATGACATTACAATAACTGGAGATGGAAATCAGACAATTACTGGATTAGAGGCTGGAATGTATAAGGTGGTTGAAAATACTAGCTGGACATGGAAATACAATGCCTCAGTTAAAGAAACAAACGATAGCACAACAGATGGTATTTTCTATATTGGTAAACAATCTCCTAATGCTTCAGCTATTAATGCAGATACAGTGTCATTTGAGAATAAATTGGATAGAGAATTGAGTAAGATTTATTCTGATACGACTAATATTCTTAATAGTTTTTTGGGTAATTAAGACGTATGGTAAAGAAAATTTGGAATTTTATTACTACAGCAATCTTAATTGTTATGTTGATACTTGTTGCATGCTTATATATTCCGAAGTTTTTTGGGATTTCTCCTCTTATTGTGTTAAGTGGAAGCATGGAACCAGAATATCCGATTGGGTCATTGCTTTATGTGAATCAACATAATTTGGATGATATCAAAATCGGTGATGCAATAACATTTTACATTGATGAGAGCACATTAGTTACACATCGTGTGGTTGGGATTGATGAGAGTAGTTGTACTTATATTACCAAGGGCGATGCAAATGAGGTAAATGATGGTAGCCCTGTTAGTTTTGATGATGTTTTAGGTGTTCCAATTATGAATATTCCAAAGCTTGGGGGAGTTGCAGATTGGTTAAGCCACAAGTCAGGAAAAATTATTTATGTAACAGCGATTATTGTTGTCACCATACTTATGTTTATGGGTGATATAATATGGTCTGATGATAATGATAATGAGAAGGAGAATGAAAATGATAAAGAAGAACAAAATTAGATTTTCAATTCTTGCTATTGCAGCAATTGTTCTGCTATCAGTTGGTGGTACATTTGCTTATGTTG
>JAXELM010000056.1:0-2356 GCA_034100525.1 Agathobacter sp. | reverse complement strand
TTAAATAATCTATCAGATAAAGGAGTTTTTGTTTTTGATTAGCTGATTTTGACATACTATCCTCTTTCACGAAATAATGAAACCATTTTCATATCTTCTATTATGATTTTAGTTACGTGTATTTGTCAATAAGTACCAATTTTTTTCGTAAAATTTAGCACATTTTAGGTTCTTTTAAATAGTACTATAGTCATGTTTAGCTTTGCAAATTTATGTTACAATTGACACAAATGTGATATATCTATGTTATTACATGAAAGTAAGGGATAAAATGAAAAAAAATTCACATTGCAGCACTTGCTTTAATTGCAGCTTTTGCCCTCAAATCAGAAATTGCCAAAAAAGATGCACCTACTCTTTTTCAGGTAAATGGTCCTATCGGTTATCAGGCATGGAAACCTTACTGTGCTGATTTTAGTAATACGGACCTTTATTCGTGGGTTATTGATAAAAGCATGGTTATCACAGACGAAAATGGAAATGGTGTTTATGGTATTCCTTATGTTGTAGAAGGATATGGTATCATTTACAACGATTCCATCATGAAGAAATATTTTTCGCTCAGCTCACGTTCGACAAGCTATACTTCAATGGATCAAATAAATTCATTTACAAAGCTTAAGGAAGTTGCGGATGATATGCAGGCTCACAAGGATGAGCTCGGCATCAAGGGGGTTTTTGCATCAACATCATTCTCTACTGGTGAAGACTGGAGATGGCAGACACATCTTCTAAATCTTCCTCTTTATTATGAGTACAAGGATGACAATGTAAATGACAAAGATAAGTTAGATCTTAGATATGGTGAAAACTATAAAGATATCTTTGATTTATACCTCGATGATTCTGTGTGTGACAGAAGTGAAATTGGAAGCAAAACGGTAAATGACTCTATGGCAGAATTTGCAACCGGTCAATGTGCCATGGTACAAAATGGAAACTAGGCATGGGGACAGATTTCAACCACTGAAGGAAATGTTGTATCTGATTTACGAAAGCTTCTATGGAGATACAGAAAGAACAGACCTTGGTTTCAGGCTTGAATACATCCTCAACAACGTTGGAATCGAAGGAATGGATTCAAGTATCTGCTACTTAGTAGACAAAGATGGTACACTTTTATATCACTCTGATGGTTCTCTTGTCGGTTCGGCAATGCCTTCAAATCCTGTAGTTCAGGCTGTTCTTGACAGATTAAATTCAGAACACCTCATTACTACAGCTGACGTCAAGCCATGTGTTGTGGATGGAAAAGATGTATATGTTGCTTTTATGTGTACAGTTAATGACTGGGTTATTGTTGTTCAGACAGACAAATCAGATATTATGGCACCAGTAAATACTATCAGCTTATGGTGTATTGCAATAGGCGCAATAATTCTTGTACTTTGTCTTGCTTTAGGATATATAGTCACAAGAATGATTACCAAACCGATTACAGACCTTACACATGTAATCGAGGATATTTCAGACCTTAATATGACTTCTGAATACAATATTCCTGCTACAAAAGACGAAATTGGAACAATGGTTAATGCAGTAGCTCGAATGCGTGAAAAATTGCGAAGCATCATAGATGAGCTCAATGGAATAAGTGGAATTCTCGTTAATGACTCAAACAGTCTGTATGATATTTCTGAACAGGTTAATGATGCTTCATCTAATAACTCTGCTACTAACGAGGAGCTCGCAGCAAGTATGCTTCAGACCACCTCGGCTACAGAATCAGTTAACGAAAATATTCAAAGCATCAACCGCAATATTAACAATATTGCAGAAGAGATTAAAAGTGGTACAGCTCTTACAAATGAGCTGAAGCAAAAGACAAGTATAATAAAAGATAATACTCAGACAGCTAGCGAAAACACTATCAATATGTATGAGGATATCCGCAAAGCTTCTGAAGAAGCAATTGTTCGTGCAAAAGAAGTACTCATTTTTCTTCTTTTATATGTAAATCACTTTAAAAAAATTTCAGGTAGTGTCTTTTGCAAAAATTCACAATTCAATTTGCCCAGCATAAGAAAAATGGATAAAAACATCCCTTGATACTGCTTATCCTACTTAAAACTAATAAATCCTTGTGTAGAATCTGAGAAATTTCCAAGAACGTTTATCGACGTGTAGGGCAACCGCATCACAGCCTGTATTAGACATGAGTTGGGGCACTATGGGGGATGGGACTTTCGCAATATAAAAATGATTTGATGGGATAGTAATATATTTTGTAAGTGCATCCGCAGTGTTTAGAGGGTCTTAATAATTCGTTTGATATCAGCTGGGAAATTGCCATGGACGGCAATTTCAGTGAATATGAGCCAGGACGGCGAATATGAGCGACAGCGTCACTTATAGA
>JAXELM010000277.1:0-5335 GCA_034100525.1 Agathobacter sp. | reverse complement strand
CATAATAACTTTTCTCTTATTTACTATGCTTCGATTATCCATAATTGCTACCCCCTACCAAATATGTACTCTACATCCCCAGAAATATCTATTTCTCAAAACTTTAATGTTATTTCCACCTGTCATGAACAAAACTCGGACCGAAGAAAAACGGAGTATTCTTAAAACTCTTTTCCCACTCTTTTATTATTTTAGTCATGTCATTTTGTGTAAATTTCGTTTCGTCAAATCTGTCACGGTCAATATATATTCGGAGAAAGTCCTCAGTTCGGTTTCTTTCACTCCGATACAATTCCTCCATACCCTCACAATTGATTATTTCAATATAAGAGCCATCCAGCAACCATTTGTGCTTATATGTATTATTCTTTAGCATTTTTTCAAAAAATTCCACCTGTTCATCAAATACAAGATTAAAATTATCTTCCCTTCCAAAAAAGATATTCGCCATGTTTCCATTGAACACTACTGGTGCATCATTAAATGCCCATCCCTCATATTTCTCATAACACGGAGCGTCTGTATATATTACTCCACATTGATATGGAATAAGGTCATAGTCAAAATCCTTTAGCTGCTTATACTTGTATTCATTCAACGTTATTACCACTCTCTTGCCACCTTTCTTATATCTCTTGGTAGCATAGTATTTATTGTTTTTATCACATATAAGTCTGAATTCAAGTCTCGTTTCTCTTGGAATATGATTAGCATTTGCAACATGTTCTTTATCGATATATTTCTTTACAGCATTATAAAATTTCTTACTTGCTGATACATTGTTTAATATAGGATTGTCAGAATTAACTGTCCTATATTTATCATACTCAGGAAATTCCCCCACCCATACATACTTAGAGTACTTAATCCCGCTTTTTAGCTTTATAGTAATAATATTAAATCCATTATTCGCTATAGATTTTATTACTATTTTTCTCTTATCTTTACTTACAGACTTTATCTTTGCATACTTGTTTGCTTTCATTTCAATGGATTTTATTGAATCGCCGGGCGATATATATGTAATCCTGTATGTAAAGCTGGAGTTTCTTTTCATACATATACCGCCCTCCACATTTGTTCCCACTGTGGCTGGCATCTTCGGTATTCTGACAGTCTCAACGTACCCACAAACATCACAGGTATGTTTACGTCTACCCTCTTTGTATATTGTCGGCTTTTTAACGATTATCCATTGCCCATAATAATGCTCAGGACAATCTTCTGGCAAAACAATCTCTTCTTCCGTTGATGTCTCGGTGGCATAGGCATGTATATCCGCATATGCCATAACCCAAAACATTATCCCCAATAAAACTATTAAATATCTTTTATTTTTCTGCAAAATAACCTCCCCCTTTTACTTTTGCATATTTTCTCTTTTGAATACAGACTAATGCCAAAAATTATCCAATTTTTGGACCTGGCTTTATAAACTTGCCTGTTTTTGAATTAAAAATAAAATACTCATAATCGCAGAATTCGCAATATACTTTTAATTTTCCTTTACTAATTTTGATATCGTATGTACAGCCTGAGGAATACTTATCCGGAACTGTTGTGTCCCAAACAACTTTACCTTTACTATTTAACTTTGTGATTGTAGCACTATCTGCCGGTGCACCATAAATATACCCTTTAGCATCAACAGCTACAGCTCCGTTGCCATAACATCCTACATTTTTCTTCAAAATGCATTTTCCAGTACTTTTGTTTAATACATGAAGTGTAGATTCAGCCCAAATGTATACCTTATTATCTCTTACACAATAATCAGAATAATCAAACTGCGCTGCTTCTCTAAATGGTAGCTTGTTATATCTCCATACTGTTTTCCCTGAGGAAGTCTTGGCTGTATATACCTCTTTTGTCTTTCCATTCCTAGAATTATATGATTTTTCAATCGTCGCAACTTTGGCTTTAGCCGCTTCTGTTTTGCTATTGCCCGAAATGTTATCAATAACAACAATGCTTGAGAATACTATCGCTAATAGCAAAATATAAGATACAATTTTAGTTTTGAATTTTTTCATTTTTATTAATCTCCCTCTATTTAACCTTTACTGCCTTCTCTGCAGAGTATGCGCTGTAATATGTCTTTCCTTTTACTTTTGCGTATGCTCTTACTTTGTATTTGTATGTGTATCCTTTTTTCACTTTCTTATCAATCCACTTTACTGTCTTGGCTGATTTGATTGTAGCAACCTTCTTATATGAACCATTTTTAACAGCTCTGTATACTTCGTATCCTGTTGCTTTATTTACCTTGCTCCAGCTGATTGTTACCTGTCTTGTTTTCTTGACTGTCTGTGCTTTTGCTTTGTTATTTGCAGGTGCTGCTGCGTTGATTCCTAATGTATATGTAGCCCCTTCCTCTCCAGTTACTCTGATATAATATGTTTTTCCAGGTAAAAGTGTAAGTTTCTTGTCATTATTATCAATAGAGCCCTTTGCGCTCACCCCGATATCTTTAATAGAATATACTAAATCTGCATCTTTAAAAACTTCAATATTGGCTGCTTGTGTCTTAGAAGTATTTTTAAATGTAATTGTATAGTCTATATATGTCGATGTAGTAAACTTAAAGCAATCTTCATCTGCATTATTTTGAATACCGAATTTATATGACTTGTTAAGCTCAAGTTTTTTTGCATTTTTACCAGTTTTTACAACATCATCTTTTGACTGACATATTTGAATAGTATATTCACCCTGAATATACTGATCTCCACTTCCTGTTACTGCTAAATAATACACTGTATCAGCCTTAAGCTTATTTCCTAAATCATAAACATTTGATTGATTTTCACGTATACTATCATCACATACCTTCTCTGTCATCTCTGGATCTTCATAAATTGTCCAATCAACATTCAAATATCCATTGGCCACGTTCTTGAAATTCACTTTATAAAATGACTCAGCTTTGTCAGTTTTAAATGAGTAATAGTCAACATCGCTACTATGATTATTAATGCCTGTTATTGGAGTATTTATTGCAACTGGAGTAATATCATCTAGCGAATCCGCATGATCATCAGTGGAATATTTTTCTATACTAAACTTGCAATTTAATGATGTGGTATCGCCATACCAACTAGTTGCTCCCTTAATATAGTATGTACTATTAGGCTTTAATTTTTTTACCATATCACGTCCAGTTCCTATGTCTCCATCAGAAGTAGAGAACTCCTCCACCTTAGAAGCATCATCTAAATCCTCTGATAAAAATATTTCTATATCCACACATCCATTACCTTCTCCATATTTTGCAAGATTTAACTTGTAATATGAATCAGTATTATCAGTAGAAAACTTATATAAAAATACTTCTCTCTCATATGTAAATGTCTTTTTAATCTCAGTACCAATCTGGTACTCTTCAAAGCTTTCAGCCTTCACCGTTGTACCATTAAATCCTGTTGCGCTCACAAATGTGCACGCTGCTGCGATTACAGCAATTGCCTTTTTGAATAATTTGTTTTTTCTCATAATACATATTTCCTTTCTCTTTGTGCTTTGTTTTTGCCTTTCACTTATAAGTACCATGCAAAAACAAAAAGGTTTTATTTTTTTGAAAATATTTTTAAAATATTTTTGAAAATAATAAAACCAACAAATTAGTACCATTATACCATACATTTTATTTACTTGCACTAAGATTATTTATACCCTAAAATGTAATTATTCAGTACCTTCATAATTACGAAGTAAAATGCATTCAAAATCGCTTTGCAATGGCATTTTTACTAACCAAATCATGTCTTTACGCCCTAATCAGCGAGTGATTAGGGCTGTACTGAACAGTAAATATAAATAAACTAAATTAAATTAAGCATTACTTTGGAGGAAACTATGGCTATAAGTGAACAGCTCTTAGATGGTATAAACACATTACAAATTGGAAACTCATGCGGATTTGATGTAATCTACAATGAGACATCTTCATATGTTTATGCCCGCGCCAGAATGATAATGAAGGATGAGCAGGATGCGAACGATTTAGTTCAGGATACATATATTCAGGCGTATCAGAATATTAATTCGCTGCAGGACCCTCAGAATATATTTGCATGGCTTGGTGGAATCGCTTATAGACAGGGTATGAAAATATATAGAAAAAAGAATGATGTACTTCTCGATGAAGACTGTGAAGGGTTCTTTGAGCAGATAGAAAGTGAGGATATATCATGGAGTCCGGAGCTTTCTGCCGAACAAAAAGCTGTTGGAAATATCGTTGCCGAAATAATTGATGAGCTTCCTCCTTTACAGAAAGCGGCTCTCACTGCTTTCTATTATGATGGAATAAAGATTGATGAGATTGCACAGATGTATGACTGCTCGTCAAATACAATCAAGAGCCGTCTCAATTATGCCAAGAAATTCGTCCGCGAAAAAGTTGAAACCAGGGAAAAACAGGACAATGTCCGACTTCATTCTGTCGGTGGTGTTTCTATTTTTTTCCTTGGAATACATCAGCTTTTGTCATTGCCGAAATACACAGTATCCCAGGCAATTTCAGGGCAGATTCTTTCTACTGTATATGAGTCTTTGAAAATTGATAATAAGAACTTAGCAAGTAAGAAGTTTTCAGCCAAAAGCTTCTCAGTGGCAAAAACGGCACTTATTGTCGGAAGTGCAACTGTCGGAACATTGACTATTGTAGCAACAAGTGTTGCTGCTTATAATCATGTATCACCATCGAAGGCAGACATAATAAGCACTCCTGCAGCTGTTGTCATCGACTCTGAGGCACAGATAACCTTTGAAGTGCCTGAAGTACCTGAAGCTACTGAGGTTACTGAAACTACTGAGGTTACTGAAGCTACTGAAACTACTGAAACTACTGAGGCATCAGAGGCTACAGAAGCTACAGAGAAAACAAAAAAAGAAGAGGCATCCGAAGATTCTAAAAAATCTGACTCTAAGGACACCTCTGATAAAAAGAAGAAGCCGAAAGAGGAGAATACTTCCTCTGATAATCCATTGGAAGGCTCTTCAATTTCTATTGACGCTACGGCTGAATAATCTACATTGTAATTCTGAGGAAAAAGCATACATGCTACGGTTCTACCCAGTCATCAGTTATCCCATCAGGATGCCACCTGTCATTCTCAGGATTGTAGCCATCTATCCTGAGATATTGGAATTTGCTTATGGTCTTAAGCGCATCATACACATATTTAAGAGGTATTTCGCTTCTATTGTTGGTTGGTGAGCCCGGCTCGGCAAGAAATACTTTGTCCGTGCTTTCGTCATAGAGCCAGATATTTACATAATGTCCACTCGTGTGCTTCCAAAATGTATTATCGTCGTTGCTTGATACCAGTACTAT
>JAXELM010000243.1:0-5053 GCA_034100525.1 Agathobacter sp. | reverse complement strand
GAATATGAGCCAGGACGGCGAATATGAGCGACAGCGTCACTTATAGATATACATGAAGAATTATTTAGAGCCTCTTAACGCGAGGACATAAACGCACAAAATATATTACTATCCCCTCAAATCATACATACAACTACAATAGCCGCTTCCCCCAGAGTTCCTCGACTCATGTCTTCTATAACCCAAAGCGGTTGCCCGCCCCCACGAGCTAAACAGAAATTTAATCTTGCAAAAAAGTGCATAAAGTGGCAAAATAGTTGGGAAATAAGAGGGAGATTAACATATGAAAAAGTGGAGTAAATTATTGGGAGTAATCTGCTATGCACTTGGTGTGTTTTGTTCGTTGTATGTGGGCGGTTATCTTATGCTTATAAAGCCAGTAAGAGAACTGATATATGCATTTTCGGCAGATTCACTCACCTTTTCGCTGCTGATATACAACATAATAGTAATAGCATTGTCGACTACATTTGCAGGCTTTGTATGGTGTATAGGTTACATAGGTTATAACTTTTTTAAAGGGACAGATGACCCGGACTGGGAAGCAATGGAGCAGGCATGGCAGCAGAAGAAGCTTGAAAAAGAAAACAAGGAAGAAAAAAAGAGAGGCAAAGAAAATTGATATTAAGAGTACCGGATTATTACAAGGATTTTTCATGCATAGCAGATAAGTGTAATGACAGCTGTTGTATAGGCTGGGAAATAGATGTAGATGAAGACTCTCAGGCATATTATGAGAGTATAGAAGGTAAATTTGGTGATAGATTACGTGAGAATATGTACATAACAGAGGATGGTGACTGTAGATTCCGACTGAAGGAACATGGACGCTGTCCTTTCTTAAACTCAGGTAATTTGTGCGATATATATATCGAATTAGGAGAAGAAGCATTAGGAGATGTCTGCACAGAGTATCCCAGATTTGCAGTCGAATTTGGCAACGTGAGACAAAAAGTGCTTAGCCTGTCATGTGAGGTGGTAGGCAAGATGGTTTTTAGCAGGAATGAGCCTGTAGAATATGTCGACTATGAACAGCCAGGTGAACTTGAGATGGTAGAGGGAGATGACCCCCAGGTAATAGATTTTGTAAAAGCTGTCATGGATAAGTCACTTGATATTTTAAAAGACAGAAGCTTAGACATAAGAACCAGAATGAAAAAATATCTGATGTTTGTAGATGCCTGTCAGGAAAAAATGAATGCAGAAGAGTTTGATATACAAGGACTTGACTGTCTGACTGATAATTCATTTGAAGGAGCATCTGAATTAGGCGATTATTCATATGAGTATTTTGACAAGAGATTTTATCCATATGATGAGATGGATCCTGTGAGTCAGGAATGGCTTGATGCCAAAGAAGAATTGCTTAGTTGCATGACTGAAAAATCATATAATGGCACATTAAAAGAATATATGTTAAGTGATGGATACAAAGATTTGGATTATGAGCATCTGATGGTATATTTTACATTCAGATACATGATGAATGCGGTGTATGATTTCAGTGTTATGTCATATGCTAAGCTTGCAGTAGTATTTACACTTGTGATAAGAGATTTAGATGCAGTCAGATATAATAAAAATAATGGAAAGTATACGATTGAGGACAGAATAGATATTGCAAGGATTTTCTCAAAAGAGGTAGAGCATTCTGAAGAAAACTTCGAGCTCGCCAAGGAGGAATTACTATTTGGAGAAGTATATTCCACAGACGAGCTCTTGAATCAGATATAAATATTTATTTGTCTAATAAATCTGTGTAGAAGTCAGCATAATCTTTGCGGCCTTCTTTTGTATAATCGATGGCTGCAGATGGATGCTGGTTGAGTCTTCCTGTAAGAAGATAAGGAATATCATATCCCCATACAGCACCACTCTCCTTAAGTGGAATCATCTGTTCCTCGATGAATTTCAGGATAGGGAAGATGTTGTATTTTGGATTCTTAAGGAAGCTGATAAGAAGCTCCATAGCACAGTTTCCGGCACCACGTCCCATGGACATCATTGTTGCATCGAGATAGCTTACACCACGTGCAGTTGCTTCGATAGTATTTGCAAAAGCAAGCTGCTGGTTGTTATGAGCATGCATTCCAATATATTTTCCATATTTTTCAGCTACATCCATATATTTGTCAGATATTGCTCTTATCTGTTCTGGATATAAAGAACCATAACTGTCAACAATATAAATACCATCTGCTGAGCTCTGACCTACCATTTCAAGAGCCTGGTCAATATCAGATTCTTTGGCATTGGAAATCGCCATGATATTACATGTAACCTCGTATCCCTTTGCCTTTGCATCTTCGATGATATCGATGGCAGCAGGCATCTGGTGAACATATGTGGCAACACGAATCATATCGATGACACTTTCACTCTTTGGCAGGATATCGTTCTTATAATCACAACGTCCTACATCGGCCATGATACTTAACTTCATATCAGAGTTGTTATCGCCAACGATTGCACGGATATCGTCCTCGTCACAGAATTTCCATTTTCCAAATTTATTTACATCAAAAAGTTCTTTAGAGGCTTTGTAACCAAACTCCATATAATCAACTCCAGCCTTGACATTGGCACGGTATAAAGCATTGATAAACTCGTCGCTGAACATAAAGTTGTTAACGAGACCTCCATCACGAATTGTTGCATCCAGCACGCGAATATCAGAGCGGGCTGTCATTAAATCGCCTTTTTGAGACATCGTAATTTCCTCCTAAAAATAAGTACATATAAATTTTAACACTTCAACGCTTTAAAGCGTTGAGTATATAATAGCACAGATTGAGAAAAATGCAAGTAAATCTTTACTTTTTTTGGGTGTACTTCTATAATATTTGAAGTGCATAGTGATTAAAGCTAAAATAATGAGAGAGGATACGAGAAAAATGATTAATATGTTAGGTCAGTTTGATATGCCGGTTGTTGCGTTTGTAGGAATACTTTTTGCATTTGCGGTGACATGTATAGCTATAGCGAAATTCAATAAATTTCTGCCGAAGGATATGGGGCGTCAGTTTGCACATGATGGTTCGTTGTCAGCTGGTAAGCCAAGAGGCGCGGGAATTATTTTTATATTGGTATTTGTGCTTTCAGCAGCATTGTTTTGTGAGATGAATGCAGAAATTGCGATATATCTTGTACTTATTGTTATAGAGATGTTCACGGGATATTTTGATGATGCATCAGATAAGCCATGGGGAGAATATCTGAAAGGATTTTTGGATCTTGTAGTTGCGATAGTAGTTGCAATCGTATATATGCATTATAATTCTACTGTTGTAAATCTTGCAATTTTTGATATATCGTTTTACATTCCACCAGTACTGTTTGCAGTCCTAACTGTAATACTTGTGTGGGCTTCGATTAATGTCACAAACTGTTCCGATGGAGTAGACGGATTGTCGGGAACTCTTACTATCATAACTATTATGACATTTTTCATTGTAAATACAGAGGCAAAGCTTGTAGACGGATACAATTACAGCATCCTTCTTTTTGCAGTATGTCTTCTGGGATATTTGTGGTACAATGCAACGCCTAGTAAGCTTTTAATGGGTGATGCTGGTTCACGTGCCATGGGAATATTTATTGCAATAACAGCACTTAAGAGCCAGAGTCCATTTTTATATTTGCTGGCAGCAGCGGTACTTATTATAGATGGTGGGCTTGGACTTATAAAAGTTTCGCTGCTTAGATTTTTGAAAATCCATATTTTGAAAAATACAACGACACCTATTCATGATCATGTTCGCAAGAAAATGGGGTGGTCAAATGCGCAGGTAGTATTCAGATTTGCGATTATTCAGATAATAATTTCGCTTGCTGTTGTATATTTAGTAATCATTTAATAGAAGAAGCGTGAGTTTATGATGACATAAATTCACGCTTCTTTTTATTGTATTATACTTTGCGGCGCATCAGCGCATATAGACGCTCGATATGAAGTGGCTTGCCCTGTATAGCCTGAACCTTGAGACGGTTTTCTTCGTTGAAACCAACTAGAATATTGTGATTGGCCTCTGAAAGATAATCGATGATACCATCAATATCTGACTTAGTATTCTTAGGGCAGTGTATATATAAGTGCTTGTTGGCTGATATATACAGTGTGTATGAAATACTAAAATGGTACCACAGGAATTTCTTGAGTGTGGAATATTTGTATATCCATAGAATTTCCTGAATAGGCACAATAGCATTGCCATAAGGCGATGTCAGTATGAAGTAATGCTCAGTGATGAACATGTCCTCAGTAGCAAGCTGTGGCAATGTCGCTAGTTCTTCCTCTGCCTGTTCAAGCATCTGTCTTGGATGACCAAAGACAATGAGGTTCTGACAGGTCGGTGACAAGAACGGAAATATTATAAATATGATATACACTATGATTGATATCAAAGCAAATGCAGCCGTTCCAAAATAAATAATAAACAGTATAGTATTTGGAATCCGGTGAAAATCAGGCTCACTCAGGTAAAAATTGGAAATCTTATTACGAAGTCCTTTTTCTGTCCAATGCAAATCCACTGATAAATTGTTAATAAGTTCAGCATAAGTCTCTTTCCCGGATATGATTTTTCCCTTCAAAGTAAGCTCTTCAATAGTAGGAACACCTTCCTCGCAGGTTGAAGGATTGAGCAATACAATATAACAATTGTCACCCTCAATACAATAGTAGAAGTAGCCTTTTGTAGAGCCGAAAGCTTCTTCAGTATATCCGGTAAAATGCAGATTATCCAAGGTTGTTTTTATATATTTGTCACCCGAGTTGAAGGTATCAGCCAAAGAAGTATTTTTTTTCATACTGACAGGATTTAAAATATCATATAGCGGAAATACAAACCACAGAATTATAAGCATAATAACAAAAATAATAGGTGAAAAAAGTCTTCTCTTATAGAAAGCTTTAATATTTCGTGATATATAATGTTCGTAATTTTCGGTCATTTTCTCCCTCCATTTTTTTAGTATACGTCTTTGCAAAAAAAGAATCAACCTTGCGTTTGAAATAAAAAGTTGTTACTATGATATAGATAATTGGAAAGTG
>JAXELM010000124.1:0-6045 GCA_034100525.1 Agathobacter sp. | reverse complement strand
AAAGATTTTGAATTAATTAAATAGACTAATATGCAAGTAACCTCAGTGCTCTTAAAGTGGAGCCTGAGGTTACTTTTTTGAGTGCAAAATCAAATTTCTGTTTAGCTCGGGGGGCGGGCAACCACATTAGAGACTATACAGACATGAGTTGATACTATTTGTGTGGATGGACCATTTTAAGTATATATGATTTGAGGGTATACTAATGCATTTTGTACGTTTATGTCCTCGCGTTAAGAGACTCTAAATAATTCGGCTAGGATATCTATAAGTGACGCTGTCGCTCATATTCGCCGTCCTGGCTCATATTCGCTGAAATTGCCGTCCATGGCAATTTCCCAGCTGATTACATACGAATTATCAAGACCCTCTAAACACTGCGGATGCACTTACAAAATGCATTAGTATACCCTCAAATCATTTTTAGTCTACTTAGCTCCATCCACACAAATAGTATCAACTCATGTCTTCTATAACCCAAAAGCGGTTGCCCTCCCCCCGAGCTAAACAGAAATTATGTGTTGACAGGCGACTGTGTCTACTGTATAGTAACAGTAAGCGGAGGTAAGGATATGAATATAATGATAAGCCAGCTTTCTCAGACTCCAATATATGAACAGATGGAAAATCAGATTAAGAGAGACATCTTATCAGGTGAATTAAAAGCAAACGAGATGCTACCATCTATTCGTAGCATGGCCAAGGAACTTGGAGTAGGAATTATTACAGTCAAAAGAGCATATGACGATCTGTGCAACGAAGGACTTCTCGTTAGTCTGCAGGGACGCGGAGTATTTGTGGCGGAGATTGATTCGGCGCAGGAAAAAGAGGTAAGAATGGAACAGCTTAGTGAGAAAATAATGGAAATTAAAGAATTCTGCGAAGCATCAGCGATTACGCAGAGTGAGGTTATAGAATTGATTAATGAAGTATTTGGAGGAAAAGCAGATGAATAATGCAATAGAAATAAAGGGACTTGATGTAGCTCTTTGTGGGTTTAAATTAAAGAATATAAATATGGAGATTCCAAAGGGCGTTGTTGTTGGTTTGATTGGTAAAAATGGTGCAGGCAAGACAACACTTATCAAGACACTTACAGATGTGTACCTTCCTGAAAAAGGAACAATATCATACGATGGCAGAAACATGTATGAAAATGCAGTGGAAATTAAACAGAGCCTTGGAATTGTGTATGATGACATGTATTATCCTTCCGGCTTCAAAGCGAAGAAAATAGTAAAGATGATTGCACCGCTTTATCCTGATTTTGACATGGATAAATGGCATGAGCTTATGAAGAAATTCGGACTTGATGAGAAAAAGCGTCCGATTGAATACTCAAAAGGAATGCAGATGAAATTCATGCTTGCAATGGTGCTTGCGCGCAATCCAAAGATTCTTATACTTGATGAGCCGACTGCCGGAATGGATCCGGCGGCAAGGGCAGAGCTGATGGAATTGCTGCAGGAGTATATGATGAATGATGAAAATACTATTCTTTTTTCAACGCATATAACAAGTGATTTGGATAAGATTGCTGATTACATTGCGGTAATGTCGGACGGCGAGCTTGTAGTGATGGAGGAAAAAGACAGGCTGCTTTCAGAATATGCACTTGTTCAGATAAGCAAGGAAGCCATGACAAATGAGCTTAGAGAAAAGTTAGTTGGATTAAAAGAAAATGCCTTTGGATATATTGGTCTTACTGCTAACAGGGACAGCATCACAGAGAGTGATAATGTTAAGCTAAAAAGACCAACCGTTGAGGATTTGATAGTATATGGAGAGAAGTATGAATAGTGGATTAGGAAAAAGTATTGGTTACTGGATAAAGAATAATCCAATGCAGATATTATGGTTATTTTTGCTGATAGCGGCATCGATATTTAAGGGTGTACTAATTATGGAAATAATAGCCATAGTAATTATTTCTTTAAGGACAGTGGAGATTTTCAATGTGATGACATTTTCGCTACCTTTCTCAAGAAAAGAGATTTGGAACTTGCATGTGATGATTGAGTCGGTGCTGTTTGCGGTATATTTATGTATCAAAATACTGCAGAATACTGACAATGCATGGATGCTTATGATTCAAATATTTTTTGTATTATTTGCATATAGAAATTGTCTGTGTCTGCCAAGAATAACAAAGCGCTGGTGGATAGGAATAGTGCCCATGTTTGTTATGGCAGCAATAACAATTCTTATGGATGTTTCACCGCAGATTCAATTGCTAATAGCGGAAATTGCAGTCAATAAGTATGCATTTCTATTTGTGGTGGCAATTGATTTGCTGATGATTATTCTGAATATCCATACATGGATAAAAGAATACAGATTGTTTGTAAAGGGAGATATTTATGATTAAAAAAATAATTGCTTATCAAAAACTGATTAGTAGTGTTCAGAGTGTGTCAAGGGGCAGAGGGATAAAAATGTTTGTTTTTATTTTGCTGTTTATAATTGCAAATACAATAAACGCAATATTAGGGTTTCAATCTTCTTTTGGAACATATTTTTTCATTGTGGCATTATTTATGGGAGCATATCAGCTTACAAATGTCAGGAAAAGCCTGTTTAGAAATATGCCGGTCTCAGACAGGTTTGCAGTGGTAAATTGTATGTTTGTCATGCCAGCATGGCTTTTTACCAGCACGTTTTTGATTCTGATAATATTGGGGCTATTATCATATTTAATTTCATCCACTGGTAGTATTGGTGAAATTGGAGCAGCAATAGTCGAAACAATAATTTATCAGATGTTTGGACTGAATGGGTCAATTAATTTGTGTGGATGTCTTTTTGCGATACTTTTTGCGGCTATAATTTGGTTTTGGTTTTGTATGGCAGTCTTTACGCGCAATAAAAAAGCAAAGGTTGTTGTTTACGTATTATTACTGGGATTGTATATAATAATGGAAGTGCTGATGTTAAAAAAGGCACATGCTATTGGCTATTTTGGGGGAATAAGGATGAGTGATATAGTTGAGCTTTTTCCGAAATATCCACTTATGATAGCTGTTATTATTCTCGCGATTGGCAGTGAAATAATATGCTATAGATATTGCGTAAAAGTCCTTCGATATGATACGAAAGGCCAGCGCACTAATCATATTGATGAGGCAAAAGAGATTAATGTGTACAATTGCTACGTTAAGAAGAATATAAGAGGTGGAAGTGAAGACACAAAGAAAAATACTATTGTATTATTAGCAATCCTCGTTTTAGTAACTTGTGCTGTTTTGATGTTTCGTGAACTTGGATTAGTAGAAGGCTCTGAGGAAAAAAAGGAATTTGAGTATACAACTTCGTCAATAGACCAGTATGAAGAATGGGAAGAAATGGGAAAGGAAGATTTAGCATTTATTAGCAACTCCACAATAGTTTTCCCAGAGAAAATTGAAGGAAGAAATGTCGTTGAGTACAAAGCGAGTAAGTATGGTACAAAGAATGATGGTGACTGGTTGACGTGTACGGCATATAGATTTTTGGTACAAAAGTTATCGAAGGAGGATTTTGAGGTTGAGAAGAATCGAATTGCCAGTATATCCTGTGAGGTGACAGGCGATGAATTTGGAGCTGAAAAAGTAAATCATATATTGCATGACACTGAGCATTTTTCTGATGATGCGTATATTGCAAAATACGATTACGACTCGTATTCATTTGAGTATGCGATTGTCGATGAAGAGAATCTGGAGATAACCTATTTATATTGTAATGGGACAGAACCTAGATGGATATTCAAAGAATATGATATTTTTCCTTCATTAATGGACAAAGTAATTTCGATTGAGGATGCAAATACTGATTATAAAGGTTTTGACATTGAAAGCTTTTACAATACCGAGTATGGTATATATGTAGATGCATATTCTATTGACGATGAAGAATAGAAAAACGGAGATTTAGATGAGCAAATATTTGGTGACAATAGTCAGGGATGGGACAGAAAAGAATATTTATGCGACAAAGGGTGAGAGTCTGATGGAGGCTCTCGCCCTAAATGGCGTGTATATGAGCGCACCATGTGGTGGTGCCGGTCTGTGCGGCAAATGCAAGGTTCAGATGCTAGAAGGGGCTACGGAGATAAGCTCAGAAGATGAGAATGTATTGTCAAAGAAAGAACTCGATGAAGGTTACAGGCTGTCATGCCGAAGCTTCCCAGAATCGTATTGTAGAGTACGATTGGTAAATTCAGACGAAGAATCCTTTGACGTAGTATCAGAATATAAGGGGAACGAGCAGAGTGCTGACAGCGAGATAGAAGAGAATAGTTATGACATCGCAATCGATATTGGAACGACAACTATAGCCGTAGGACTTGTGGGTGGAGACAGCAGGACATTGCTTCATGTAGTTACGGCGGTAAACAGGCAAAGAGCATACGGTGCTGATGTTGTCTCAAGAATACAGGCCTCGATAGACGGGAAAAGGGAAGTGCTGAAGGAATGCATCAGGAAGGATTTGCAGAGTGCAGTAGAGAAGCTGCTTGATGAAAAGCACATAGAACTTTCTAAGATAAATAAAATTGTGATTGCAGCTAATACAACCATGGGACATCTGCTTATGGGATTTCCATGCGACACGCTTGGGGTGGCACCATTTACACCAGTTGATATTGGCACGATTCGTACGAGTTTTTCGCAGCTATTTTGCGAGGATGACGATGTTGATAAGAATATAGATAAAGATATAAATACAGATATAAATATGGGCATAGACGTTGAAATCATACTCCTACCAGGTATATCAACATATGTGGGGGCAGATATCACATCAGGGTTGATGGCATGTGATTTTGACAAATCAGACGAGGTCATTGCATTTGTCGATTTGGGAACAAATGGGGAGATGGCAATCGGTAACAAAGATAGGATTCTGGTGACATCAACGGCGGCAGGACCAGCATTTGAAGGTGGTAACATCTCATGCGGAATGGGAAGTGTAGCAGGTGCAGTCTGTCATGTTGATATCAGAAATGGTGAGACAATCTGCGACACAATAGGTAATGCTCCGATGATTGGAATATGTGGAACAGGCGTTATTGAATGTACTTACGAACTGCTAAAAGAAGGCTTGATAGATGAGACCGGAATGCTTGATGAGGCATACTTCGAGCAAGGATTTGAACTGGGGAAGACACCGGAAGGACAGCCGCTTGTATATACGCAGAGTGATATAAGAGAAATCCAGTTGGCGAAATCAGCAGTACGGGCAGGATTTGAAACTCTAATAAAAAGATATGGAGTATCATACAATCAGATAGATAAAGTCTATCTGGCAGGTGGCTTTGGCTATAAGATGGATATCGAAAAAGCGGTAGGTATCGGACTTTTCCCAGCGGAGCTAAAAGACCGCATCATACCAGTAGGAAACAGTTCGCTGAAGGGTGCAGTTAGGTATCTAGCGGAAGCTGATAGCGTAGACAGAACCGGTTATATAGTGGAACACGCCGAAGAAATATCGCTTGCCATGGATGATGACTTTAACCAGCTCTACATGGATTATATGTATTTTGAAGAAGTTTCCAAACCATCAAAATGATTGTAAAATCAGCTTTACAAACCATCATTTTGAGGGCTTGATATGCTTTAGGGATCACTTAAATAAATATAATGTTATACATCTCGATGTATCTACATTTTGGGATTACTATAAAGATAATATTGTTGAAAAAATCGTAGAGTATGTTTACGATGAATTCAAAAAGATATATAAAGACAGTCTTGATTATACCAAAAATATAAGTACTGTTTTGATGTCAATCTATGAACATACGAAAATACCTTTTGTCATTATCATAGATGAATGGGACTGTGTAATAAGAAATGCTTTAGACAATCAGTCATTAGTACATCATTATCTTCAATTTTTACATTCATTATTTAAGAGCGAAGAGTCTAAGAAATTCCTTGCTTTGGCATACATTACAGGAATTCTGCCAATTAAGAAAATCAAGGATGAATCAGCATTAAATAACTTTAGAGAGTATAAACTAAAGCCTGGTATAACGGATATCTGATAGACGGAATGCATATGTAT
>JAXELM010000077.1:0-11934 GCA_034100525.1 Agathobacter sp. | reverse complement strand
GCTTATTCCCGAAAATGCAAGAACAAGCAGTGTGACTACCACACTTCTGACAACAAGCTCTCCGATAACCTTACTATTTATCTTCTTTTTCGTTATTCGTATTACAACAATAAGTGCCACCATCACCGGTATCAAAACCAGCGCCCATGGTCTTGCAAATTCAAGTTGCATGTTTTTCTCCTTCCTGATTTTACAATGTTCGCATGAATTAATTTGAGAATCTGCGACATAATGCAATTAATATCTGTGATGCACACATACACAGACTTCAATTGGTACTATTCTAGATAAATAAGATACACAAACTTACGAGTGTTCGGACATCATAGTATTTATTTTGCAAATATTGTATCCATGCACAAATTGCCCCAAGGTAGAAATTACATTTACTTTGTTTAGACAAGGGATTTGGTGAGTGCGATATTTCTCGCTCTTCGCGCGTATCTTTGATGCGTGTGAAGGGCGTTAGAAATATCGGCGCGGAAAAATCCATTGTCTAAGCATTAGTAAATGAAATTTCGTTGGGTGCAATTTGTAGCGTGGAATACACCGATTTGCAAAATAAATACTATGATGGCCGGACACATATAAGACACCGTACATTATTATTTATATAGAATAGTACCAATCTCTAATATTTTGGTGTGCATCGCAGATATTAATTGCATTATGTCGCAGATATACACATTACAGCATGCGCACATACACTATCCACTCGAGTAACATAAGTATCAGTAGCAAGACCATGAGGTACTGGCTCAAGTCACAGGTGCCGGTTTTGATGTCAGTCTCAGTGATTTTGTCGTTCGTGGCAATTGTATTTGATGCAGATTCAACAGTTGATTCTTCACGGGTTGGAAAGAGTACGGTAAACTGCTGCTGCTTTGTCTCTTTGTTGATTTCCTGTGACACAGTGTATAAGCCTGGTGTGTCTAACTGTAGGTATGAGCCAGCTACTTCTGATGCGGCAATATTGGTGACTTTTCCATCAGGATATACCAAAGACAAATGAGAGCCTTTTGTGCTGCCGTGTAGCATTATGCTGTCCCCGGCTGTATAAGAGGTATCTTCTATGAGACTTCCGTCGAGCAGATATCCTGTAAGGTTGGATACAAGGATAGGGAATTCTGCCGTGAGTCCAAAATCCGTCTGATGCAGGTCAAATCCTATTGTAGCAACCTTCATGCCGTCATATATTCCATAAAAGCCACACACTTTGCTGTCCTTTTTCCCAGTCTGCATATATGCCTTTGCCCATGATGGGAGCTCGTATGTGTAAGACTTGTTTACACCTATCTTTGTATCTGCAATATAGGTCGTCACTTCACAATCACCAAGCGTAATCCTTGTACCGGATACTTCGCCATCCGACTTGAACATATCGCACTTATCGCAGTTGATACACAAAATACTTCCGTTTTCCGGGAGCTTTGCCGGGAGCATTCCATCAAAGATATACAAATCGTAGTCTGTTTCTTCATCAAATACTTCTTTGTCAGATGTTCTGTATACCTCGATTCCGGTCATGTTCTCAACAGCTTTTTCGATAAACATATTGGACTCTGTAAGAAGCAATGCCTTTTTCTCATTCGATTCTGCTATTACACACCACGAAGCATTGTCCTCAACAAGTCCATCTTTTTCGTTTATTTCTGCCTTGAGTGCCAAAAGCTTTGGCAGTGATGTAGTATCTATGTCAAAATAAACAGAATTACTCTTTCCGCCTTCGATATCCACAGAGCCTATATCTAGCAGACTCTCTTTTCCACTTTCATCGATTCCATACAGGTTGACTTCTCTGTCAAGTTTTTCGCCTGAGTAGTTTGTACACTGTGCTAACACCTCAAGCTTCCCATCTTTTACTGCGTAACTTACACTGTCCATCGATACATTGACACACTCACTGTAAAATGAATCAATTGATGCCACCAGGTCTCCTGTATCAAATGCACTATCTGTAAAAAATACAATTTGAGGATTTGCCGCCTGATTACTGCAGGACTCTACAAGTCCAAGTGCAACAGATAAATCTCCTGCCAGTGAAGTCTGTTCTATTTTGTTAATCTTGTCTTTTGCCTCAAACCTGTCACTGCTGTTTGCAAGCTCAAGTACTGCCTGCTGATTTCCGCTTATTACATATATCGAAGCATTCCCCGAAAGCTCATCAACATATGCGCATGCTGCTTCTTTTGCAGCTTCAAGTCTGGTCTTTGAGTCGTCATATAGACTCGCCATACTTGCACTGTTGTCAATTATAAGTATCATTTGGGTATCTTTGCCACCCAATCCCTTTATCCATGGACGCATCATAGCAGCTATAAAAAGGATAACTGTAAGTATCTGCAAAAATAATAATATATTTCTCTTCAGCTTCTCCCATGGCTTAGTTGCTTCCATATTGCGCACAACCTCCTGCCACAGCATCGAAGAAGAAAATTCTTTGGTTTTTGTTTCCTGTCTAAGGATATATAGTAAAATTATTATTGGCACAAGCACTAAAAGTGCAAGTGGCCAGAATGAAAGAAAGCCCACTTATCCGAAAATTCCTTTCTGTTTAAATGTGTCAAATACAACCTTCTCTATATCTTCATCAGATGATATCTGCATATACGCACAGCCATATTTCTTTGCAAGTCTCTCTATCTGCCTGTTATGCTCCTCTAATGTTCTGTGATATACCTTTATGGTCTGAGAGGACATGGTAACACGCACCTCTTCCGCTGTCTCCATGTCTGTAATGGTAAGTGTTCCCTCCTCATCAAACTCGAGTTCTTCCTTGGAAAGCACCTGAAGAAGCATTATCTCCTGCTTCTTGTAAATCAGAAACTTAATAGCCTCATCAATGCCCTCAGGGTCAAGAAAATCTGAGATAATTATCGATACGCCTCGTCCGCTTATATTCGCGCGTCTTATGGCATCATTTGTCCCGGTCTGTCCATCAAAGCTAATATTCTCAAGCTCATTTAATACACGGCTGAAGCTTCCTCTTCCGGTAATCGGACTCGTCCCCGCAAGCCTTCCTCCGCTATAGGTAAGTATCTCAACTCTGTCTAACTGCTTCTGAATCAGCCACACAAAAACAGCTGCAATCCGAAGTTCCATATCGGATTTAGGCTTATCGCCATACCTCATCGAAGCGCTTGTATCTATAAAAATATGGTAAAACGCCTCTTTTTCTTCCATAAACTGCTTGATAAAAAGCTTATCAAGTCGACCGTATACATTCCAGTCGATTCTTCTTATATCATCCCCCGGAATATATTCACGGAAATCAGAAAACTCAACTGACGAACCCTTGGCAGAGGATTTTCTTGCACCACTCATACCCTTATCCAGCCTCATATGCATCGCAAGCTTTAACCTATTTAGTTTTGCAAAAAAATCCTGGTCAAATAAATCGCTCATAAAAACCTCAATTATTTCCTGCAGTTTTCTAAAACTTCGCGTATAATAGCATCTGCACTCATATTATCTGCAATAGCCTCGAAATTCGTAATAAGTCTGTGTCTGAGTGCCGGGAAAGCTACATACTCGATATCTTCAAAGGAGACATTGTATCTTCCCTCCATCATTGCCCTCGCTCTTGCGGTCTTGATTATCGCCTGTGCAGCTCTTGGACTTGCCCCTGCTGCCACATATTTCTTTACCACATCGGATGCCCCCTCCACCTCAGGATGAGTAGCAACCACGATTGAAAGTGCATAGTCCATAACAGAATCAGCGATAGGAATCTCCCTGATTACTTTTCTCATTTCAAGAATATCCTCACCCGACATCATTTCACAAAGCTGTGGTCTGTCATTGCCAACTGTGATATTTAATATCTGTCTGAGTTCTTCCTTCTTAGGAAACTCCACCATAAGCTTAAATAAAAATCGGTCAAGCTGTGCCTCTGGCAATGGATATGTTCCTTCGTTTTCTATAGGATTTTGTGTGGCAAGCACGAGGAATGGCGATGGAAGCTCATAGGTCTGTCTTCCTGCTGTGACAGTCTTCTCCTGCATCGCCTCAAGAAGTGCAGCCTGCGTCTTCGGTGTCGCACGGTTTATCTCATCTGCAAGTACGAGCTGTGCAAAAACCGGTCCAGGTTCAAACTGGAATACATTCTTCTCTCCCTCTTTTAATATGAGGTTCGTACCTGTCACGTCAGCCGGCATGAGGTCTGGAGTAAACTGTATTCGTGAAAAACTCATGTCAAAAACTTTGGATATTGCTTTTACAAGCTCTGTTTTTCCAAGCCCCGGCACACCCTCAAGAAGAATATTTCCATCAGCAAGTATCGCAAGAATTGTCTGTCTGATTATATCCTTCTGTCCGATGATTCCCTTTCCGATTTCCTCCTCGCAGGTGCGAATTCTTGCAACAATATCCTTTACCTGCTGTTCATTTATCTCACTCATATATACCTCCATGCTTTTAATACTTAATATGAAAGCTTCTCAAAATAGGACTTGATTATATCCTGTACTCCCGACGGATAACTTCCATTCTCTATTTGCGAAAGTGCCTGCTGTCTGTACTGTCCAAACACCGAGCTGTACTGAACCTGCCGTCCTGACCATGTAAGTGCCTGGCCGCCTTTTGAGACAAAGCTTTCGCCCTCTGTTGCCTGTCCTGTCAGATTGTCATCATCACCTGTCTCATTCGGAATTGAAACCATATCGCCTCCAAATGCGTCGTAGGATTCCCTGCCATCACTGCTTCCTGTATTCCAGCCGCCGCCATGACCTGATCCACTTCCGCTTCCATTGCCACTTCCATTGCCACTTCCGTTGCCAGAACCATTGCCGTTGCCGTTGCCGTTTCCATCGCCGTTTCCATCTCCGTCGCCGTTTCCATCTCCATCGGCTTCCGGATTATCACCCTGCGCAACCTGCTGACCAGTCTGTTTTAAGCCGCTTACAGTTGCCTTGGCACTTGCAAGAGCGTTGTTGTTTAACTGGCCAGAAGAAATCTGATTAGCAAGCTCCTCGAGATCGGCAAGCTGTGAATCTGACAATTCAGACGCAGCCACTTCCTCAAGCTCATTGATTTTCTCTAACAGCTCCTCAAGCTCCTCCTGCGACAACTGTTCAAGATCATCAATCTGACTTAGCATCTCTTCTAAGTCCTGCGCCGCAGCGAGCATTTCACTATTATTCTTCGAATCACTATCTTTACTATTTCTATCTGCATCAAGAGCCTTCGCAAGCTGGCTCATCTTATCCTTTGCCGCTTCGCTCTTGCTCTTTTCAGACATCTGTTCTAACTTGGTCTTTGCCCTCTCAAGAGATTTATCAATCTCCTCAGGAGTCTTTGCCTCTTTTATCTCACTGATTATATCCTTCAGGGTATCCTGATACTCAGCCATCTCCTCAGGGGAAATTTCCTCTTCAAGTTCTTCCTTTACTTCTTCTACTTTTGCAATTTCCTCTTTGGCAGACTTTGCCACCTCATACTGTCTGGCAGCAATGTCCTTTGCATTTGACGGAAGCATCCCAAATGTAATCATAAGAAAAATAAATAAAAGACACATAAGTGGACGTTTCCATGTCGTATGAATCGGAATCATCTTTCGGATTTTCTCTCCAAGCATCGCGCGGTATGCGTCCTGCTTCTGAAGCTCTGCAAACATTCCTTCCTGACCAAGCAGCTCTACAGCCGTCTGCGCTCTCTCCTCAAGCCCGCTCTTATCAAGCTCTGCTGCTGCCTTTGTGGCTGATGGAAAACGAATTAGTGCAACAAGCAATGCAACAGTAAGTGCTATAAGCAGTGCTCCAATAGAAAAGCGATGCACATAATACCATGGCACATAGTATCCAACTATCTCAAATACCATCCCAACTCCTGCTCCAAACAAAAGACACCAGATGGCATTGTAAGTCAGATTCCTGCAAAATACCCATATTCTTGTTCTATTTATAAAACGTTTGATGCGCTCGTCCATACACTATTTCCTATTTTCTATATCCTATTTTCTTTTTCCATGTTTTCTTCCCGGTGCATCTATTTTTCTAGCTGTGAGAAAGAGGAAGAAAAATCCCAACAGTACCATAATCATTGAACCAATCCATGTCCAGTGTGCTATCAGATTATTAAAAGTATCTGCCGGCTTTGCCAGATTAAATACTCCTGTTGTCACTGTGCTTATTATATCCTCTGACGAAGTAGATGTGACAAGTGAATTAATTGCGGTAAGTATCGGATCAAAAAGCAATACAATTCCTGACCATCCCATATCAACTGCCTTTACTGCCTGCCCCGACTTTGTTCCTTCCAATGCTCCTCTGTAATTGATTGCATAAATAATAAAATATATGACAATAGGAAGGATGAAGAAAAGCAATTCAAAAAGCATGGTCATAATAACTGACACAATTGTCTTTTTGAAAATTGCTGAGCACCACACTCCTATCGCTCCAATGAAAAACGAAAGAACCATTACATCAAGCATAAAAATAAACAGATACTTCCATTCTATTCCACCATATAAAAAGCTAAGCGCAAGTGCCGGAAGCGTACTAATAATAAACATAAACACATTGGCAAGTACTGCTGTAAGCTTACCAAACGCGATTGAAAAAGAGGATACAGGCGCTGTAAGCATTATATCAAGTGTCTGTCTCTCACGCTCGCCCGCGATACTGCTTGCCGTAAGCACCGGTACAATGACACAAATCATGACAACCTGAAAAATCGCAAGAAATCTGAATCCTCTTGTCAGACTGTCATAAGACACTGTACACCAATATGCCTGAGTTCCATATAACATATTGGTCAGCCAGCTTGTGCTGTCCATTAGAATATAAAGACTCATAAGTGCAAATGCTGCCGCATAAAGAGAGATTCCAAGTGGAAACTTAAATGTTCTGGCACCAAGCTTTAATTCTTTTTTCAGTATCGGATTAACCCTTAACTTCATCTTCATTTTCCTCCTCATTTTTGGCACTGGTAAGCTCTAAGAACAGAGATTCAAGATTTCCCTTTTCTTTGTAGAAGCTCTCAACAGGAATTTCACTATCCATAAGACGCTTGAGCAGTCTTGTCGTTGCCATATCATCACCCACATAATCGGCCACCAGATAGTCTTCACGCTCTGATACCTTCTTGGTGTTCGGGTCTTCCCTGAGTAGTCGCACTGCCTCTTCTTTTTTATCCAAAACTCTGATATTTAATGGTCTTGCATGTAAAGCCTCCATCTGAATCTCATCTACAGTTCCATGCATGATGAGGTTCCCATGCTGCATAATTCCAATAGTTGAACACATATCTGCAAGCTCAGGCAGGATATGCGAGCTTATAATAACTGTCTTCCCCATCGAGCCAAGATTTTTCATAATCTCCTTCATCTCAAATCTCGCTCTAGGGTCTAGTCCCGATGCCGGCTCATCAAGTATTAAAAGCTCCGGATTGTGCACAAGACTTCTTGCAAGACAAAGTCTTTGCTTCATTCCCCTTGACAGACTGTCTACATAAGCATCTGTCTTGTCAGCCAGGTTCACAAGCTCCATGAGATTCAGACTCGTCTGTCTGGCCTCATCTCCAACTATTCCATACATTGACGCATAGAATTCCATATACTCGAGTGCCTTTAAATTGTCATAGGTTCCAAAGAAATCAGGCATGTACCCTATTTTTCTCTTAATCTCTTTTCTGTTTGCAAAAGCATCGACTCCATCAATATATACTTCTCCTGAAGTTGCTGACAGAAGTCCTGCCACAATCTTCATCGTCGTGGTTTTTCCTGCTCCATTATGTCCGACGAAACCGAATATTTCTCCTTTTTCAATGTGAAGGTCAAGGTTGTTTATGGCAGTAAATTTTCCAAAGTTCTTCTTTAACTGTTTAATCTCAAGCACTATTCCATACCTCCTACCACTGTAATAAACGGAACATAATCTTCATAGCTCTTACCCGCAGTAAACTTCATCTTAATTCTGCCTTCGTCATCAAGGTATGGACAACCATTGTCAAACTTCACAACTATGTCATCAACAAACAGCTCGTCATACTCCTGTGTCTCATTGTTCCATGCAAAAATCTTTGTGTTCTTGGTCTGACCGTATCTACGCTCCGAATCCCTTGCTCTGATAAGAGCATAAACCTTATCCATATCATCACTGAGATCAAACATTACCTCTGCGTTAGTCGAATAGAGCTGTCCGTCGTTCATATCCCATTGATCACTCTGGTTTGCATAAGTAAACAGATTCGCTATATCAGCATCTTCATAGTCGCTGTATCCAATATTGTTCTTCTTTATATAGATTGCCTTATTGTACTCTTTGACATTCTCGTCCTGGATGTAATCACCATCCCACTCACCGATATATCCAGCTAAAAACACACTGCTTCTGTTATTCTCAACATCGTTGTACATATAGTTCTGATATGCCATCGTGTATACATTAACCAGCTCATTATAATTTTTGGTTTCTCTCTTAACGCTAGGGAACTTTAGATTATATAAATCCATATCAAAAAATGCCTGATTATCTTTCTCAGTAAATTCTACTGTCTGTCCCTTTTTGATTTGGCCCAAAGGAACAGCCCTGCCATACGTGAACACACAAACCTGTGAAAAATCATACTCAGTATTATTTACAATTTTGCCGCTTATTCCTGTGACAGTTCTGTTGCAGTCTGCAACTAAACCTTCGCCGACTTTTGTCTCGCCTGTATAATCAAAGCTCACATACTTTGTCTTAAAAGTACTTGTGTTGTCATATCCAAGCAGATATCCATCTGCAGTTTGTCTGATAGATGATGTGTAATCATTGTTCCACTCAATCTTCGTATTCTGAGTATCGTAATACTCTTCCTCCCCAGTAACAACCTTTGGATTGACAAGCTTCTCACTTGTCAAAACTGTGGTATGCTTCGTTCCCGGCACCAAAACTCCCATGGAAACTGATGCACTCTTTGATGATATGCCCTCATCATCTTCGTCGTAAAGTACTGTGATTGATTTGGAAATAGGATATCTTATTCTGACATCTGCATTTGCGATAAAAATTATAACTGTAAAAGCAACTGCACAAACCGGAATAATCGTCCAGAGCAATTCTCTTTTATCAAGCTTTTTGAGAACGAAATATATAATCGGTCCAAAAAGCACAAAGCATGCAAGTATAATGATTATCGCTGTGACATGCGGATACTTATCATCCATCACTGTATCAAGTGCTGAACGCATACTCCACACATCAGAATATGAACCATAATTTAGATAGCCAAGTCTTTGTGAGCTATAGCCCTTTGCAGATGCCTCAAAAAGCTTCTGTGCAAATTTGCTGTTCTGCCCCCAGCTTACAACAGGCTCCATTCCAAGACCAAATCCTGTTACCACGATATGACCATTGTTATATTCATAATCTCTTATAAGCTCGGACTGTGTGATGACCCCATCTAAGTTATTTGCGCCCTCTATCTGTGGTATATTCAGACTTCCGTCATTTGCAAATTCAATCTCAACGGTATCTGCTTCTGCATCCTTTGAATATACATCAAACTTAGCTTCTGTATTCTTTATATCCTTAAGTGGTACTATATCCATAAGTCCTGAAAGTGTCTGCTTACAGTCACTTCCACCTGAGACTATAAGTACGCCTCCCTGACTTACCCAGTCTGCAATCGCACCAATCTGCTCACCGCTTAGCTTAGATGTGTCGAATCTGTCGATAACCAGATAACTTATTGCCTCTATTCCTGAGAAATGCTCCGGAATATCGTTCTCACTAAGCTCAACAAGCTGTGTCTCTCCCTCATAATTCTTCAGATGTATGGCAAGCTTATCCATGTAATTAAGTGCTGTATAATCTTCACTCAACACTCCAACAAGCGCATTCTGGTTGACTTTGCTTGCGATTTTTACTGGCTCCTCTATTAATACTTTTCCTTTTTCATCCTCAAGCTGGAAAGTAAATGTAGTTGCTCCCGAACCACCGTAAGCTGAAAGTGTAACTCTCTTCGGGCTGTTTGCCGTCAGAAGAATCTCCTTCTCATATGCCATCGCCTCGGAGCCGTACCATGTACTTCCCGGCACGATTATTCGGACAAGACCTGTAAAATCCTCCGTCTTGCTCTCTATATCAATATTTACCGGTATTGCGGCTCCGTATTTGTAATTGCCTTCAATACCGCAAACTACCTTTATTGCAAAATCATCCGTATCAATATTTCCACTCTTATTGCCGGATGTCTTAGCTGCATACGCGCCCACTGGTGCGGCAATCACGCATACTGCTACCATTAGAAACAACAAAAATCTCTTTATCCCTTTCATATCCTAGTCCTTTCTCTTCTATTTCACCCTGCATTATATCAAAGATGTTTTAAATAAAAACCAGCAAACCTCTTAATTTTTTCTTAAGATGTGGTAGAATACACTATATATAGGAGATTATTACCTGAGACTACTTTTAGCTGAAGACGAACATGAGCTTAGCGATGCTCTTGTGACTGTTCTTAAACACAACAATTATTCTGTCGATGCGGTTTATGATGGTGCCATTCTTGATATTATGATGCCAAAAATGGACAGTCTTACTGTACTAAAGACAATACGCCTTCACGGCAATCCTGTTCCTGTTTTGCTACTTACCGCAAAATCGGAGATAGATGACCGCTCCACCTATCAGCTGAGCCGCAAGACAGATTCCATTCGTCTTGCCAACAAAGAATACAAAATGCTTGAAATGCTCATGATTAATCCCGGACAGATTATCTCAACTGAACAATTCATGGACAAAATCTGGGGCTACGACAGCGATGCTGAGTTAAATGTTGTATGGGTATACATCTCATATCTTCGCAAGAAATTATCAAGCCTTGATTCGACCATTCAGATTAAAGCAACAAGAGGACTTGGATATCAAGTAAAGCGGCTTGCTTCTCTTACTGAAAAGCTTGTCATGTTATCACGTATGGATGAAGAAAATACCACTCTTGAACGGCAGAATTTCTGCATTTCAGATGCAGTTTATGACACGGCCGAAATAAAATCATACAGGTATACAATACAGCAGATGATATTCCTTCTGGAAATCTGGACGTATTGTCTGATCGTTTTTACAGGGCTGATGAATCTCATAATTCTAAGACGGGAGGTTTTGGAATTGGACTTTCTGTCGCTTTAGCTATCGTAAATGCCCACAAAGGGCGTATAACAGTCAAAAGTGATGACGGAAAATCAATACTTTTTACTGTGACATTATAAAGTTATTATTTTGGAGGATTTATTGATATGGATATTTATGACAAGATTGAATTGTATGACTGTCCGCTCTGCGGCGGAGGTGCCCTTCTCGAAGAGGAAAACGGATGCTCATACTACGTGATGTGTATGGAATGCGGATGTCACTCTGTAAACATCGATTTCAAATCCGAGGAGGACAGGCTCCAGGCTGCTGAGCGTACTGCTCTTCTTTGGAATACCGGAAAGGTTATATCAAGTAGTCCGGGGGAATGATTTTCCCCCTCTACCGTTATTACCATTTCAAGAAATAGGGTTGATATATATTTATTGTTAAAAGACTCAAAACCACAGAAGGAGAACTATATGAATAAAATTATTAAACACTTAGGGTTTTTTTTACATTTATAATAACTTTTTCCTTTGCTTTTTTATTCACTAAGCAAAGCATATTTGCAGAACCACTTCTGGTTGATAAGAACAACTTTCCTGACCCTGTTCTTCGTCAGGCCGTCCTGGATACATACACCTACATCTGTGATGACGCTGGCAATTTCGTCACTGATGAAAAGGGAAATTATTATGTCGAATCAGACTATATTACAAGTATATACTGTTATGGTAAGATGGGTGTTAAAAACCTTAAAGGCATTGAGCTTTTAAATAATCTGGAAGCGGTTCACCTTCGTAATAGTCGCTTTACCGTGGCTGATTTTTCGAACAATGCCAAGCTTAAAATAGTTGAAATAACAGGCACCAGC
>JAXELM010000267.1:0-22654 GCA_034100525.1 Agathobacter sp. | reverse complement strand
GTAAAAATACAATCCAGCTGTGATTTTAAAAACTCTTCATTCACCTCCAATATATCTTTCACGCCGATAGTATTTTGTGCAGTTAAGGCTGTGATGGCACTCATGGCGTACACTCCATTTGCCATCATGGTCTTGATATCTACCTGGATACCGGCGCCTCCACTAGAATCACTTCCAGCGATTGTTAATGCTGTTCTCATACATCTCTCCTTGCATTAATTTTATTAGGCGACAAAAGGTGGTGCCCCCAATCTGCCGCCATGTACGTTGGCTGTATAGCAACTACTTTTGAATCCAATCTAGCTGCTCGATTAAATTTTTACAAGCTTCTTTAATATCTGGCTGTGCAAAAACCCCGCTTACAACAGCTGCTCCAGCAATACCTGTCCCCTTTAACTGACCAATATTTGTGGCATCAATTCCTCCGATTGCAACAACCGGAATCTGCACACTATGGCATATCTCATTAAGAAGCTCCATCGTCATAGGAAGTGCATCTTTTTTGGTCGTACTTCCAAATACTGCTCCACTGCCGAGATAGTCTGCGCCTTGTTCCTGCGCTATTTGAGCCTGCTCTATTGTCTTTGCTGTCGCTCCGACAATCTTGTCAGCTCCGAGTATTTGCCTTGCACTTTTTACAGATGCATCATTTTGTCCCACATGAACTCCATCAGCATCTATCTCCTTTGCAAGCTCAACATCATCGTTGACAATAAAAGGAACTTTATATCTATTACATACACTTTTGATTTCAAGTGCAAGCTCTTTTAGTGCTTCTTTTGATTTATTTTTCTCACGAAGCTGTACTATTGTCGCCCCTCCTGCTATCGCAAGCTCAACCTGATGTGCAAGCGTATCTCCATTTAGCCAGCTGCTGTCTGTAATTGCATATAGTTTTAATTTTTCTCTTTTTATCATATTACAATATATCTATATACTCTCCTGCCAATGCTTTGTTCATACTTCTTACTGCGCAGAATTTTCCACACATACTACATGTATCGCTGTGATCATCCTCCGGCATACGACTTGCACGAATAGCTTTTGCTGTCTCCGGGTCAAGTGCACATTCATACTGCGCATCCCAATCGAGATTTCGTCTGGCATCAGCCATTTTGTCATCTATGTCTCTTGCCCCTGGGATTCCCTTTGCTATATCAGCCGCATGTGCTGCTATTTTTGATGCAATTATTCCCTGCTTCACATCATCTACATTTGGAAGTGCAAGATGCTCTGCCGGTGTAACATAACATAAAAATGCTGCTCCGTTCATTGCAGCTACTGCTCCACCTATTGCTGATGTGATATGGTCATATCCCGGTGCAATATCTGTAACAAGTGGTCCAAGTACATAAAATGGTGCACCCATACAGATTGTCTGCTGTACCTTCATATTTGCTGCAACCTGATCAAGTGGCACATGTCCCGGTCCTTCCACCATTACCTGTACATTGTGGTCCCACGCTCTCTTGGTAAGCTCTCCAAGACGTACAAGCTCCTCTATCTGACATACATCTGTAGCATCGGCAAGACAACCCGGACGGCATGCGTCTCCAAGTGAGATTGTCACATCATACTGCTCACATATGTCAAGTATTTCGTCGTAATATTCATAAAATGGATTCTCATTTCCTGTCATACTCATCCATGCAAATACAAGACTTCCACCACGGCTTACTATGTTCATTTTTCTCTTATGCTTCTTTATCTGCTCGATTGTCTTCTTAGTAATTCCACAGTGAAGTGTTACGAAATCCACGCCATCCTCAGCATGCAGTCTTACTACATCTATGAAGTCCTGGGCTGTGAGTGTTGCCAAGTCTCTCTGATAATGTATTACGCTGTCATATACAGGCACTGTTCCAATCATGGCAGGGCACTCACTTGTGAGCTTCTGTCTGAATGGCTGTGTATTTCCGTGACTTGAAAGATCCATGATTGCTTCTGCTCCGAGCTCTACTGCGCTCATTACCTTCTGCATCTCTATATCATAGTCCTTGCAATCTCTTGACACGCCAAGATTTACATTAATCTTAGTACGAAGCATGCTTCCCACACCCTCAGGGTCAAGACATGTATGCTTCTTATTTGCACAGATTGCAACCTTTCCCTCTGCAACCAGCTTCATAATTTCCTCGACTGGTCTGTTCTCCTTTTTGGCAACAATCTCCATCTGCGGTGTCACAATTCCCTTGCGTGCCGCATCCATCTGTGTTGTGTACGTATTCATTCGTTCTCTCCTTCGTTCTCGATTCCTTGATACAACAAAAAAGTACCATCGGGGAGCTTGGATAACCGAAGACTGACCGAATGGTACATTAAACACATGCATATGTCCCTACGTTGGCATTATCCAAATCAGGTTATGGGTCTGAACCATTCAGTTCACTCTCAGCCGGCTTCAGCCAGCTCCCCTTTTCTATTTTTACTTGTATATTATATCTTACTTCCTGGAAATTGCAAGGAAAATATCACCACTGCTCCAGAGTAAAATCTCCTGCAATCTCCTGCATCTGCTGATCAGCCTTTGCCATGATATCAGCACAATTTTTAAGCTTATCCTGTACCTCCTGCGTAAACTCCTTATCCTTTTTGTATCGCAACTGATGCTCTGTGCTTGCCCAAAAGTCCATAGCAATCGTTCTAATCTGTATCTCAACAGGCACTTTTCGTGACGCCTCTGCAAAATCAACTTCAACAGTTATAATGACGTGAAGGCTTCTGTAACCATTTTCCTTTGGCTCGCGTATGTAATCCTTGACCTCTATAACCTCTACATCATGCTGTTTTACAAGCATTCGTGCCACATAATATACGTCTTCTATAAACGGACAGACTACTCTGACGCCAGCTATATCATGAATATTGTTGATAAGTGCGCTTACCGTCATAGGCAGCCCCTTTTTCTTCATTTTGTAGATGATACTCTCCCGTGATTTGATTCTGCTTGAAATGGACGATATCGGATTTCTATCGTTGCTGAACTGAAATTCCCCCTTCAAAATATTTAGCTGTGCAGTCACCTTTTCAACTGCCGCTTCATGAATATACATAAGCATCCTGTACTCTCTGTCCATATCGAGCATATCTATCATTTGTGGCAGGAAAGTCTCATCATTTGTATTGCTATATTCAACTACTGTACTTACACTAACTTCTTCTTTCATGCTTCCATTATATACCAATTAACTGTTTATATTAATTAAATAAATATTAATATTTATTAACCTTTTTCTTTAGAAAGCTTTCTGTAGGTTGTCAGCATAAATGTCACAAAACATGTAATCGCTGAAATTGTATCTGCTACCGGCTCAGCAAGAAATACACCTGTGAGCCCAAATCCAATTCTTGGTAAAATAAAAATTAATGGTATAAGTAAAATAAGCTTTCTATAAATTGCAAAGAAAGTAGCTTTTTTCGCTTCCCCCATTGCCACAAAAGTATTTTGTGCACTCATTTGCAAAGACATAATAAAATATGTCGCAAAGAAAACTCTTATCATAGGTACTGCTGCTTCTATCAGTTCTTTATCCGTATTAAAGATACAAATAAGTGCACCTGGAAACAGCATAATAAAAATCCACATAACCAGTGCATATACTAATGATATTTTCACAAGAAACCTGAAGCATTCTTTTACTCTTCCATATTCTTTTGCTCCATAATTGTAACCTATTACCGGCTGTGCTCCCTGTACAAACCCGGAAAGTGGCATAAATACAATCTGATTGATAGAAGTTGCAACAGTCATTATAGTTACATATAAATCTCCTCCAAAATGTTTAAGACTTGAATTAAAAGCAGCAGAAATAACAGCCTCAGTAATTGTCATAATAAAGTTTGCAAATCCAAGTCCTATTATCTGTGCAGATATTTTTAGATTCAGTACAAGATTTTTTAGCTTTAATCTCAAAGTTCTTTTTTTGCTTAACAGAAAAGAAAATATCCATATCGCAGATGCACTTTGCGATAATACCGTTGCCACAGCTGCACCACGCACCCCGAGATTAAAAACAAAAATAAAAACAGGATCCAGAATAATATTGCATATTGCGCCAATACATACCGTAATCATTCCCATTTTGGCAAAACCCTGAGCATTTAAAAATGGATTCAGCCCCAATGTCAGCATTACAGCAACTGAGCCCATCAGATAAATAGTTATGTAAGCCTGCGCATATGGGTATGTCACATCACTTGCACCGAACAAATACAATATCTGTTTTTTGGCGGCCAGACATATTAAAGGAATCACTACTCCTAAAATAACAAGCAGAGTAACACTATTTCCAAGCACAATTTCTGCTTTTCTTTCTTCCTTTTTTCCAAGCAATATAGATGTAAGCGGGCCTCCTCCATTTCCTATTAACAAAGCAAATGCTGAAACAGCCATTGTTATTGGATAACACAATCCAATACCCGTAAGGGCTGTCGTACCGACGCCTGGAAGATGTCCTATATAAATCCTGTCAACCACCGAATATAGCGCGTTAACCATCATGGCTGCAATCATTGGTATTGCAAGGTTTATTATTAATTTGGGAATACTTCCTTTTGAAAAATCTCTCTTCTGCTCACTCATTTCAACACCTCTAATATCTCCGCTTTTCTTGTTCCAATCAAAAGCTCTTCCTTGTAAACATTATATTTTTCTATTTCATGCTCCGACAAAAATAATGCTGCATTTGGTAAAATCGTAAGCTCTGTAACAAACACGACAAGCTCCTGACCATTTGAAAAGGCATCCTCTATAAATTCAAAAGCATTGTTTATATATTTAATAGCAACAGACTCGCTTTCCTCTAGAACTTCTGTCGCTTTCATAAATGCGCTCTTTGCATTATCGAACGCCTCTTTTGGCTCCATCTGCTTTTCGATATTTCTGCCGGCTTCTTCTATGTCATCAATAAGTTCTTTCCTAACAGCTATTTCCTTTGCCGTATATATTTCAGCCTTTACTTCATTCTCAAACCTCATCCTGTGTTCAATTAACAAATCAGTATAAGCCTTATTCTTATCAGGCGCATCCTCCACAAGCATTCGATATTCCTTTAAAAAAGCATACCAGCTGTCAGTCACAAATTTGTTCCTGCTATATATATCAAGCTGGTTTGTAATACCCTTCAACACCAGATTTACCACACTTATACGCTCATCAAATGCTGCATCAAATAAGCGCGCAAATATCTTTGTAGGTGTCTTTCCCTCGAGTATTGCATCAATGCCGTAATCGTCCTCATATTTCCTGTAAAGCTCGAAATATGCTGCAGCATCCTCCGCCACATCATCGTGATGAATAAACTCTTTTACCACCTGCTGCGTAACCGGAATATCAAGGGCAATATATGCATCCATAAGGTTGCTTAAATCCTCCCAGCCTCTTGCTGTAACAAAGGATAATCCATCCACATCAGCCTCTGCCCTGTAAAAATGATTAGGCTTAAGCTCGAGATAACTGAGTATCGCATCGTTGATATGCTGTTGTCTTGCATATTTCTTCCATACATTGTAATCAGCCTCGACGTTCATATATCTTACACGGTCAAGTGTCACCATATCAAAATCACGAACTGATTTGTTGTACTCAGGCGGATTACCTGCCGCAACAATTATCCATCCCTTTGGCACAGCTTGATTTCCGAAGGTCTTGCACTGAAGGAATTGCAGCATCGTCGGTGCCAGTGTCTCAGAAACACAGTTTATCTCATCGATAAAAAGAATACCTTCTTTAAGTCCTGTATCCTTCATCTTCTGATAAACACTTGATATTATCTCGCTCATTGTATACTCAGTTACAGCATATTTCTGTCCATCATACTCAGCCTCACTAATCATAGGAAGTCCCACTGCTGACTGTCTGGTGTGGTGTGTAATGGTATACGATACAAGAGCGATTTTGCACTCTCTTGCAATCTGTTCCATAATCTGTGTCTTTCCTATACCTGGTGCCCCTATAAGTAAAATTGGACGCTGCCTTATTGCAGGTATCTGATACTCACCCAATTCATCCTTCTTCAAATAGGCTCGTACTGTATTTGTTATTTCAATTTTAGCCTGTTCTATGTTCATAAAAATTCCTCCTGTGTCAGCCTCATACGTATTGCCCATGGTGGCACAGCTGCTTCATCATAATCTTCAAGATACAAAAACGCACATTTATATGGTGGTCTCTTTCTAGGATAAATCCCTTTTCCATCTGTAAAATAAATTAGTCCGGACAGATTCTTAAGTTCACCTGTTTCTACAAGATTATTCACATATGAAAACGCAGGTCTGAAATCAGTTCCACCGCCACCAACTACTGTAAACCGGTTCATGAGCGCGTTTATCTCGTATTCATTTTTTACTTCCTCATCCATCTGTACCCTGTCATCACACTGAATAATTCTTACTCTGCTCTTTACAAAAAAGCTGTCTGTTTCAGTAAGAATTCCAAAAGTCTCTTTCAGGAAATTCTCAATTAATTTGCCACTAGTAGAATAGCTTGTATCTACTACTATAACAAACTCCTGTATCTTTTTATTCTCACGGCTCTCAAGCGGCTCAATCAATGGAATATTGCCGTATGTTCTAAATCCATAATTATAATATCCCAAATCAAATTCATCAGGGTCAGCTTTTATTTCCTCCCTAAGCACCGAGAATTTTTTCAGGAATTCACGATAACTTCTCTTCTGGCGCTGCGACTTAATATTGGCCATGAGTGCGGCTTGGCCGTCGCTCTCCTCATCTCCATGCTTCTTCTGTTCCATTGATGTCTGACGTGAAATCCTGTTCCACTTTTCCTGCGCCTCAGATTGCATAGAGGCATTAGAATTCTCCTCCTTCGGCCAGAATCTATGGTCATCTGTGAAGAATTCCTGCGCAACCGCTGATAGCTTTTCCCTATCCATTTTCTCGATAAAATAATAGACCACAACAGCCGAAATTCCTGACAGCTTCTCTATTTCTCCATACATCTGCTGTCTTATCCACGACAATGCCCTTTTCGTACAGGGCTTATCCATATGGTCGATAACGTACTCAACTACGATATCACACGCAATCCCCCACAACTGTCTGTCTCTTTGACCTGCTATCCAAAGATGTGAAAACATACAGTGCAGCATGCTGTGAAGATACACTCGGTCCAGATAATAAGTATTATTTTTAAACACACGGATAAGCTGCTTAGCACTGAAATAAATAACACTTCCATCTGTCGCAAAAGTGGTAATCTCCTCTTTCGGTAGCGGCAAAAGCGCACCGAGCGCAATACTGAAAAATGGAAAATCCAAATACAATTCGCTCTTTATATAATTAATAATATCAATCGACACTTCATTTTCCCATTCGGTCTGTGTCTGTATATGCTTTTTGTTTTTCAATTAAAAATCCTCAAAACTATATCTGCTTTTCGTATCATTCTTAAACAGCTCACTTTTTATCTTAAGCAGATTTACAGAAAACTCCGCAAGTCCATCTGCTGAAGCCTTTTCTATCATGCTGTTCATATCATCTGCACTAAAACAATTATTATATGCAAGCTTAGTAATATAATGCAGCTGCTTTTCTTTGTCCATGTCAGCTCTAAAAATGAGCTTTATAATATCCTCAGTATGTTCTTTTAGAAAAGCCACATACATATTACTATTACTGTTTGTCAAATCATATGGATATACAATCCTGTTGATTGCCATTTTCACCAGATTACCTGTTGGTTCTTCAGCGCATGCCTGCGGAAAACTCCCATCATACTCATCGAATCTGAGAACTCCATCCTGAAAACATTGTCTGATTCTAAATCCTTCACCACTTATATTCAGCTCAAATATATGGGCCGGTCCAATTTCGTCATACACTTCAAAATACTCCGGATAAAACAAAACTGCATCTATATCCTTCCCCTCGAACTCAACCTCTACGCTCCATGATATCTGGCTGAGTATCTGCTTCAAACAGGTTCTGTCTTTTAGATTGCATCTAAGAATTATTCTGGATAAATTAATACAGTTCATGAAAATATCTCCGCCAATTTCTTCAATATTTCCACTGAGTTTTATCTCTTCTAACTTCCTGCAATTATAAAATGCATTCCTTCCGATTTTGGAAATTGTATCAGGAAGCCTGACAAGCTCTACAAATTCTCCCGCCTGAACATGACAATTATCCGGTATATCCTTCTCATCTATATCAACTCGAGAACTTGCAGCAAAGCAATACTCCTCTATTTCTGTAACTGTATATCCATCAATTGTGTCTGGAATATCTACTATTCCATTCTCTCCAAATGCCCTGTAAATCGAAACTGTATTATCTTCTTTGACCTTGTAAAAAAGCATTTTTCCTCCCGAACCGTTTCATTTCAAAAAAGCTTAGTGCCTATCTGGCACTAAGCTCCTTTAATCTGGAAACTAAAGTCATCCTCTCATTAATCGGTAGACTGTCATTATACTCACGAATATAATTACATAAATTCTTTGGACTTAAAATCTTGTATCCCAACTCTTCATCCTGTTTAAGTGCCTGATTATTGTCAGTAAGTACAACAATCGCATGGCTGTCAACAAACAAATCTATTCCGACCTTGTCAACAAATGCCTTCTGCTGCGATATATTCGCAGGCGAATCCGCAGTAATAACAAACACACCACTGTTTCCAACTACAATATATCCAAACTCCTTGTATTCATCACCAAGCTTAAAAGATGGATGGTCAATAACTACATATTCCTTTTCATCAAGACCTCTTGTGAGGGTGGTTAATACTCTGTCATCCTTATAATCAGCGAAATAGCTTACAACCTTATCCTCCTGCAACGCACCCTTATCAGTGACCCTCTTCGTAAAATCCTCATATCTCGGTCTCATATCAACGCCATCTACATGAAGATTGCGGATATAATTTCTAAACTGCTCCTTTGTCGCAATTGATACATCCTTCGCAGGTGCAACAACATCATAAAACAGACTCTGAAGCTCTCCTTTTTCCTTAGTAGTAAACTGACGAACTACTCTTCCACTCTCTCTAATTACTTTTCCGCCCTTATACTTATCAAGAAACTTCATGAACTCCTTGAGACTGTATTCAGAACAGTGCTCATTCATTGAGAAAATCTTGAGCTCAAAGGATTCTTTGTCAACACCATTTACACTTCCCTTTTTAGGTCGAAACACTATAAGACGCAACAATAAATATACTATAATTGCTACAAGCATGAAACCGACTCCACGCTGTACTATTGTATCAAACATAACGCCCTCCTCAATATTTGGTATAATACTTACGAACTAACATACTACATATATTATACCAATATTTATACACTTTTCAACCCTCCCAAAAGTCCTATGTATTTTTCCATTTCTTCTAACTGCATCTCATCAAGAAGCTTTTCTACATGCTCAATGATTTCTTTTGATTTTTCATCCTTACTGCTCTTTTTGGCTTTTCGTATAATAGTTGATACTGTAGCAAAATCAAAAGAATCCATCGCCTCTTTTATCGACTGTGCGAATGTATTCACATCAAAATCGGACTCTTTAGCTTTGTCTTTTCCAAGTCTTTTACTTACCTCATCCAAAAATGCCCGGTAATGTTCAACAAACAAATCAGTATTATTATCTATATACGATGAATCCTCCTCTTTGCCTGCTCTCTCAAGGGCTTTTGCCTCCTCGGCAAGCTCTTCCTCTTTTATATTGAGGCATGTACCCTTTATTGCATGAGCATAGGTTGCAAAGTCAAGATAGCTGTGTTTCTCCTTTGCATCAAGCATATTGGCAAGCTGCTCGTTTCCTGAATCATACACAAGCTGCAACAATTCTTCATCGATTACCACTTCTGCTGTATTTATTTGTGCTGTATTCATTTCAACATTATTAGATTTTGCTTCGTCAGTTTCATTTTCAGCATTATCATAATACAGTTTATCTGACGGAAGCAGCTTCGCGAGAACATTCTCAAGCTCCTTAAAATTAACAGGTTTGGACAAATATTCATCAAAGCCGCATGCCAGAAGCTGCTCCCTCACTCCGCTTATAGCATTGGCAGTAAGGGCAATTATCTTGCAAGTGCCTCCCGATGCATAGTGTTCATTTAACAGCCTGATATTGTTCATTGCCTCAATACCATCCATCTCCGGCATCATCTGATCCATGAACACTATATCATAAGCCTTATCCCTGCACTTATCAATCGATTCCTGCCCACTTTCAGCAAGCTCGACATCCATTCCATAAAAAAGCATGCTCTGTTTTATTACCCTTCTGTTTACAGCATTGTCATCGACAACAAGCACAGATGTATTTCTCGCTTTCATATTTCCGAAAGAAAACTCGTCTTTGGATTCATTTATATGATTTAAATCCAGCGGTGTATCATCAAGCACCTGCTGAACAATCTCTGCATAGAATGTAGAACCTTTCTTGTATTCACTTTCTAGCCAGACACTTCCGCTCATCATCTCACAATAGCCTTTAACCATAGACAATCCGAGTCCATTACCCTCTATTCCATAGTTCTTACTTTGGTCTAGCTGCGTAAAAGGCGAAAACAGCTTATCATAGTTTTCTTTTCTGATTCCTATTCCTGAATCCTTTACTACAAACTGAATACGAATTCTGCTGTCGTATTTAGAGACAATCTTCGCCTCAAATCTGACATAGCCTTCATGTGTATACTTGACCGCATTATTTAGCAGGTTGACAAGTATACTTCTTATTCTTGTCGAATCACCAAGCAGGGTCTTTGGCATATTAGAATCAATTTCCATCGTAAAATCAATCTTCTTCTGCGATGCCTGCGTCTTTATCATCTGATATACGCCATTTAACAAATCTGCTGTATCATACTCCATATCTACCAGATTCATCTTGCCCGATTCAATCTTCGATATATCCAGGATATCATTAATCAGAGTAAGCAGATTATGAGATGAGCTCTTGATATCAATCAAATAATTCTTCAAAGTATCAGAGCAGTCCTCTTTAAGCGCCAGCTCAGAAAAACCGATAATTGCATTCATAGGTGTTCTGATTTCATGTGACATATTCGCAAGGAAACGGCTCTTTGCCTCATTTGATGAATCGGCCTGCTTACGGGCTATCTCAAGCTCTTTTATGTATTTAACACGCTCCGACCTGTCAGCCACAATGAATATGTATCCAAGAACATCTCCATATGTATCATTTATTTTGCTTATAGTCAGATTGCAGGCTATATGTTTTTTCAGAGAATCAGTATCAACACTTCTGTGGTTGCCCTCAAATTCAAACACACTGCTATCTACTTTTTCAAATAAATTCTCAACAGATATCCTCTTTGTACGCTCCTCATTACCTGGCATATCAAAGAACTTATTTGCCGCCTCATTGGATATACGAAGGACATTGTCTGTATCAAAAACAAGGACTGGCATTGCGAGTGAAAAATAAATGTACTGTGACATATTCTCCACATTTATTTTGTTTTTATTGATAATGTCCATGGCATAATATATGATAATCAGCCCTAAAAACTGCGTTATATTACTTCCTGGAAGTGCCGGATAACCAAGTGCCGGAAATACCATATCAAGAACTGTACCAAGAAGTACAAGTATAGTAACTATCAGAAACATCTTGCCAAATCTTCTGATTCGTTTAAGTGGCGATTTCGTAATCATATATATAATTACACCAAGAATATTTGCTGAAACAAGTATAAAGTATCCGGTATAGATATTGTTTACAATACCCGGTTTAAACTGATACGTCATTCCAAACTGTGATATAAAGTATTTAGTCTGTTCTCTCTGTATTGATAGCAGATATGGAATAAATCCCAATAACGCAATCCCATCAAATATCAGACTTGCTCTGAATGAAATCTGGGAAATTCTGCAGATTAGCATCTGAACAGTAATCATATATGCTACAGTTCCAAACACTGCTACCGAACGGCATATATATGCATTTTCTACATCTGTCTGAATAAAAAGCAGTCCAAACCCAATACTCCAGATTCCACTCGCAAGAGTAAAATACTGTAATACATGATTCTCAAAATCCGGGCGTCTTTTGCTCCATAAATTATGTATGAACAGATAAAATGCAATTACTGCATCTATAATAAATATGGCCGAAAATAAATATTTCATGTTTCCCCCTGAAAAAATAACCTATGTAGCTATTTTATCATCTACATAGGTTATTTACCACATTTATTATTATTTTACTCTGATAAATTAGTTTGTCTGATTTTCTCCCTTACTCTTAAAATCATGGATGGACTTACAGAAAGCTCATCAAAGCCCATTCTAAGGAAAGTCTCTGTAAGAGATGTATCAGCACCTAGCTCGCCGCATATTCCAACCCAGCAGCCGCTCTTATGACCATTTTCCACAACCATCTGGAGCATCTTAAGTACTGCCGGATGATGCGAATCGTAAATATTGTCAAGCTTTGCATTCTGTCTGTCGATAGCAAGTGTATACTGTGTAAGGTCATTTGTTCCTATTGAGAAGAAATCTACCTCTTTTCCAAGCTCCTCGCTCATCATGACAGCAGCCGGTGTCTCTATCATTATTCCAATCTCCACTTCCTTGTATGGAACCTGTGCCTCATCGAGCTCTGCCATAACTTCCTTAATTATTTCTTTAATCTTCTTCACTTCTGATACTGAAATAATCATTGGAAACATAATTGCCAGCGTTCCATAGACACTAGCCCTATATATTGCCCTAAGCTGTGTCTTGAATACGTCTACCCTGTCGAGGCATATTCTGATTGCTCTGTATCCCATAGCCGGATTATCCTCTTTGCCCAGATTAAAATAATCCACCTGCTTGTCCGCTCCTATGTCAAGAGTTCTGATTATCACTTTCTTGCCAGCCATGTTCTCTGCAACTGTCTTATATGCCTTAAACTGTTCATCTTCTGATGGATAATCCTCCGATTCGAGATAAAGGAATTCACTTCTAAACAAACCTATTCCACCAGCATCATTCTCAAGTACACTTGCCACATCTCCGACGCCGCCTATGTTGGCATACAGATTAATCTTCCGTCCATCGAGAGTAACATTCTCTTTGCCCTTCAGCTCTAAAAGAAGCTTCTTTTTCTCATCCTCTTTTTCTTTTTTCTTCTGATACTCTTCAAGCACCGATACGGAAGGATCAACATAAAATGTGCCATTTGAACCATCCACGATTCCCATCTTGCCGGCTATATCCTCAGGAAAATCCACACCTATAAGTGCTGGAATATTCATGGTTCTAGCAAGAATTGCTGTATGAGAATTAGTCGAACCGAATCGAGTTACAAAAGCAAGCACCTTGGATTTATCAAGCAAAACTGTCTCGCTAGGTGCCAAATCGTCAGCAATTACTATAACCGGCTCATCTGAATCTATTCCATTTCCGCTTCTCCCCTGCAAAACAGCAATGACCCTGTTTGATATATCCTTCACATCTGCTGCCCTTGCTCTCATATAATCATCGTCCATAGCAGCAAACATTTCTGAAAAATTGTCGCCTGTAGCAGCTACAGCATACTCTGCATTAATCTGCTGGGAATTAATCATATTCGTAATAGACTCAATATAATCCAAATCCTCAAGCATCATCTGATGAACTTCAAATATTGCCGCATTCACTTCTCCGACTTCCCTCAAAGCCTTCTCATAAAGTCCTGCAAGCTGTTCTTTTGCCTTCTCCTTTGCATCCTCAAATCGCTTTATCTCAGCCTGTGTATCTTCAATCTTTGTTCTCTTGACCTGATTGTCGCCTCTTTCAAAAAGAGCTATTCTGCCTATTGCAATTCCGTTAAAAACGCTTTTCCCAACTATTGTCATTATAATAACCTCTCTTCATTTATTTTATCCGTTTACTGTTGAATTTATTCTATCATATAATCCACTTTCCGTCAACTTCATTCTTTTTCCGTCATTTTCATTCATATAAATTAATTTTTTTATGCATTATTCTATATAAATACTATGATGCCGGGACACATATAAGTCAATGTACACTATTTATATAGAATAATGCATGCAAAAAGACACTATACAAATGTATAGTGCCTTTTGAGATAACGAAATATTATAACTGTGGACCTGCTGAAACAAGTGCCTTACCAGCATCGTTAGTTGTGTACTTAACGAAGTTCTTGTTAAATCTCTCTGCAAGATCCTTAGCCTTTGTCTCCCACTCAGAAGCATCAGCATAAGTATCACGAGGATCAAGAATTGTAGGATCTACTCCTGGAAGCTCTGTTGGAACTTCGAAGTTGAACATTGGGATAGTCTTTGTAGGAGCGTTGTTGATATCTCCTGAAAGAATAGCATCAATGATTCCTCTTGTATCCTTAATTGTGATTCTCTTTCCTGTTCCATTCCATCCTGTATTTACGAGGTAAGCCTTAGCTCCACTCTTCTCCATCTTCTTAACAAGCTCTTCAGCATATTTTGTAGGATGAAGCTCTAAGAATGCCTGTCCGAAACATGCTGAGAATGTTGGTGTAGGCTCTGTGATTCCACGCTCTGTACCAGCAAGCTTAGCTGTAAATCCTGAAAGGAAGTAGTACTGTGTCTGCTCTGGTGTAAGAATAGATACTGGAGGAAGTACTCCGAAAGCATCTGCTGAAAGGAAAATTACATTCTTTGCAGCTGGAGCAGCCGAAACTGGTTTAACAATATTGTTAATGTGGTTAATTGGGTAAGAAACACGTGTGTTCTCTGTAACGCTCTTATCATCAAAATCAATCTTACCATTCTCATCAACTGTTACGTTCTCAAGAAGAGCATTTCTCTTGATAGCGTTATAAATATCTGGCTCAGACTCTTTGTCAAGTCCGATAACCTTTGCATAACATCCACCTTCGAAGTTGAATACACCGTTATCATCCCAACCATGCTCATCATCTCCGATAAGAAGACGCTTAGGGTCTGTTGAAAGTGTTGTCTTTCCTGTTCCTGAAAGTCCAAAGAAGATTGCTGTATTTTCACCGTTCATATCTGTATTTGCTGAACAATGCATTGAAGCAATTCCCTTAAGTGGAAGGTAGTAGTTCATCATAGAGAACATACCTTTCTTCATCTCTCCGCCGTACCATGTGTTGATGATAACCTGCTCACGGCTTGAAATATTGAATGCTACACATGTCTCAGAGTTAAGTCCTAACTCTTTGTAGTTCTCAACTTTAGCTTTTGAAGCATTGTATACTACGAAATCTGGCTCAAAGTTCTCAAGCTCTTCGTCTGAAGGAATAATGAACATATTCTTTACAAAGTGTGCCTGCCAAGCAACCTCAACGATGAAACGTACAGCCATACGTGTATCTTTGTTTGCTCCACAGAATGCATCTACTACGAAAAGTCTCTTGTTAGAAAGCTCTTTCTTTGCAAGCTCTTTTACAGTATTCCATGTCTCTTCTGTCATTGGGTGGTTATCGTTTGGATATTCCTCAGAATTCCACCATACTGTATCCTTTGAATTCTCATCCATTACGATATATTTATCTTTAGGAGAACGTCCTGTATAGATACCTGTCATAACGTTTACAGTTCCAAGCTCTGTCTCCTGTCCAACCTCGTATCCTTCAAGACCAGCCTTTGTCTCTTCCTCGAATAACTGCTCGAAAGAAGGATTGTGCACGATCTCAGTAGTTCCAGTAATGCCATACTTGCTTAAATTGATTTCTGCCATCTTACTTTTTACCTCTTTTCTTTAATTTTATTTATTCCCTAAGTATAAAATTACACCTACTATGATACACGAAGTTGCTATTTTGTCAATTAATATTATGTAAACTTTATATAAAAACCATTTACATCAAAGTGATAAATTACAAAACCCATTGCTATTTTATTTTTTTTATTGTAAAATATACACATATTTATGCAAAGGAGCTACAACCATGACGATTGATAATTTGAAGATTCTAATTTGCGATGATTCCATTCTCGCACGAAAACAGTTAAAGGACATTATTTCAACCTTAGGTACTCCAACTTTTATCGAAGCTTCAGACGGACAAGGTGCAATTGATAAATATAAAGAAACAACACCTGATCTTGTTTTTTTAGACATTGTAATGCCAAAGATTGATGGAAACATTGCCATTCAGGAAATCATGGCATATGATCCTAATGCAACCATCATTATTGCATCATCTGTCGGAACACAATCACAGTTAAAATGTGCATTGCAGGCTGGAGCGAAAGATTTTATCCAAAAGCCATTGGATCGCCAGCAGGTTCTTGACCTTGTTAACAAATTTCTCGAAGGGAGATGAATAATATGTATACTCAATTTTTCGGAAATTATTTGCTCTCTAGAAATTATGTTACACAAGAGCAATTATTTGATGCAATGCAAAAACAGGCAAGCCAGCGCATTCGTTTAGGAACGCTTGCCATTTCAGATGGATTAATGACCGCTGAAGAAGTAGATAATGTAGTAATTCAACAAACACACGAAGACAAAAAGTTTGGAGAATTAGCAATTGAACTCGGTTACCTGTCTAACACTCAGGTTATGGAATTATTAAAGAAACAAACCCCTGATTTTCTTCTTTTGGGGCAAATTTTAGTTGATGATGGAATTCTTTCCTATTCTGATCTCGAATCGATCATCTCCGACTATCGTTCACAAAACGAGATGATCGATTTAGACATGACAGCAGATAACGATAACATTATTCGTTTATTCGAAAACTTTTTCATTGCCTCTGAGACTCCAATCACCAAAGAGGGGCGAATGTTTTTGGAACTCCTGTTCAACAACTTTATTCGTTTTATCGGGGAGGATTTTACTCCTCTTACTGCTGAAGAATGTCACGAATTTCCAATCGAATGTTGTGTAAAACAGGAAGTCCTTGGAGACTATTCCATTACATCATACCTTAATATGGACGAAGCAACCGCAATTGAATTTGCATCAAGATATGTTGGGGAACCCTTCGCTGAATTTGACGAATATGTACAAGCATCTTTGGAAGATTTCCTTAATCTTCATAACGGACTTTTTATCGTAAATCTTTCCAATGAATACTCCATGGAGTTAGAACTATCAGCTCCAGAACGCATTCAGGATCCATTGATCACATTCGAAAATTCAACTTACTACTTCCCTATCTTGTATTCTTTTGGAACAGTTCATTTTATTTTTGAATTAAAGAAAATATAATCACCTTCATCTACACCGCTGTATTCTATGAATATGGCGGTGTTTCATTTATCGGTAAGACTCATGATCCTAAAAAAATAGCTATAGAGCATTTCTACTCCATAGCTATTCCATCATATCAATCTTTTATTATCAAAATCAGATTAAACACCTAAAAATTTCTTAACAACGCATGGCATTTCATCCACTTCACACACAGTATCATGAAGAACCTCAGCACTTCTGATATCTTCAATCGCCTGTGGAACTTCTACATTTCCAATCTTTGAAAGTTCATCCACAAGTTCAAAATCTGTCATTGAATCATATTTCTCATCAATCGCATTCATTACACTTCTTGTAAACTTAAACGGACTTGCTGTTGATGCAATCACAGTCTTTGTATTGGTGTCACCAGTAGCATCTTTGTATTTTCCATAAACTCCAGCAGCCACTGCTGTGTGTGTATCAATCACATAACCTGTCTTATCATACAGATTCTTGATAACCTCTGCGGTTTCTGCTTCACTTGTATAATTACCATAAAAATCAACAAGCTGGGCTTTCATTTCTTCTGTAATTACGTATTTCCCTTCCGAAGTAAGCGCAGACATAAACTCTGCATTCTTCTTTGGATCATTTCCTGCAATTCGATAAATCAAACGCTCAAGGTTTGATGAAATCAAAATATCCATAGACGGCGAATTTGTAAGAATAAAGTCACGATTCTTATCATATGTTCCTGTTGAGAAGAAATCGAATAATACTTTGTTCTCGTTAGAAGCACAAATTAATTTTGCAATTGGAAGTCCCATATTTTTCGCATAAAATGCTGCAAGGATATTACCGAAATTTCCTGTTGGAACAACAACATTGATTTTCTCATCCTTTGCAATTTCGCCATTTGCAAATAATTTTGCATAAGCATATACATAATAAACAATCTGTGGAACGAGACGTCCAATATTGATTGAATTTGCTGAAGAGAACTGGTATCCAGCTGCATCCATCTCTTTTGCAAGCTCTTTATCATTAAACATCATCTTTACACCAGTCTGGGCCTGATCGAAGTTTCCATGAATTCCAACAACATGTGTATTAGCACCCTTCTGAGTCACCATCTGTTTTTCCTGGATAGGGCTTACACCATTCTTTGGATAAAATACAACAATCTTTGTTCCTTCTACATCAGCAAAACCTGCAAGCGCAGCTTTACCAGTATCTCCAGAAGTAGCTGTAAGAATCACAATATCATTTTTTACATGATTTTTTCTTGCTGATGTAATCAACAAATGAGGCAAAATTGACAATGCCATATCTTTAAAAGCAATTGTTGAGCCATGGAACAACTCAAGATAATACGCACCATCTGCCTGAACAAGTGGAGCAATTTCTTCTGTATCGAATTTGCTGTCATATGCCTTATTGATACATGCTTTAAGCTCTTCCTCTGTAAAATCAGTCAAAAACTGTTTCATAACTACATATGCTGTTTCCTGATAAGACATTCCAGACAGTTCTTCCATAGAAACATCCAATGCCGGAATATGATCTGGAACAAACAAACCTCCATCATCAGCAAGACCTTTCAAAATTGCCTGTGATGCTGTAAATTTCACATCTCCATTTCTAGTACTAGAATACATTACGTCCATTTTATTACCTCATTCTTCTTAAAATATAAACTAATCACAACTATCCCTAACACTATAAAATTATTTATTCTATAGTCACGATTCTTTTTCTACAATATACAGAATTTGTTCTTTTATGTCAACTACATAACTCCATTCTTACACAATTCTCCTTATAACATCAAGAAACTTTCTTTTTCCACCAAACATGCTATAATATATTCTATCACAAGATTTACATTAGTTGAAATAGCTGCAAAGGAGATTCAGTCTATGTTACCAGGCGTATATATTGCCAAAAAGAAAAATGGAACCATCTACTATCGTTCCAGTTTTACTTACCAGAATAAGCATATAAGTCTTGGAAGCTATCCCACGGAAGAAAAAGCGCATCTGGCTTATTGTACCGCAATTTCCATTACAAATGATAATAGCTCCATTGAAGATTCCTATTATTTGACTTATATCCTACCTTTTGAAAAAATTGTATCGCTCATCAACTTTCGCGATAATAAAATATATATTTCTACGCCCATTTATCTTCACAAAAACTATTTCAGCTATTATCTTTCGATTACACAAGAGTTAAAATTTGATATTGATGATCTTTTCTATTACTCGAGTCACAAAATTATGCAACGGCAGGGGCATCTTTTTGTCAACGATTATGGTATGCAGGTCACAATCCTAAGTCGTTTTGGAATCCGCCCCCATGCAGTTTGTGGCAGAGACTATGAATTTGCAAATGGCGATCCCACAGATTTACGTTATTCCAATATCATTATCATCAACCGTTACCACGGAGTAAATCGAATTGAAAAAGACGGAAGTTTTCGTTATCGCGTGAAAATACATATCAACGGAAATTTCACAATCGGAACCTATTCCTCTGAAGAAAAGGCAGCAATTGCATATAATAAAGCTGTTGACGTTGCAAAAAAGACCGGAATCAACCGTAATTTCCCTGAAAACTACATCGAAACAATAACTCCAAAAAAGTATGCAGAAATATATTCTTCTGTCAAAATTTCAACAAAATATATTGAGTACCTAAAAACAATTCAGGACTCAAAAAATCAAGTAGGAGGCGGTGACTAACCGCCTCCTATTTCTTTCCATAACCGCTCGTCACAGTCATAGCAATTATCTGTTATTGTAACTATTCAGCCCGCTTAGAATAGTTACTTGTTATTAATATAATTTACAAGACCTTCACAGGCAATGATCTTCTGCATAAACTCTGGAAATGCCTGTCCCTGGAATTTTTCTCCTGTTGTAAGATCTGTAATCACACCAGAATCAAAATCCACTTCTACCTCGTCACCAGCATTAATTGCAATCGCTGCGTCTGGACATTCAATGATTGGAAGTCCAATATTAATTGCGTTTCGATAAAAGATTCTTGCGAATGTTTCTGCAATTACGCAACTGACCCCTGCTGCCTTAATTGAAATTGGGGCATGCTCTCTTGACGATCCACATCCAAAGTTCTTATTTGCAACGATAATATCGCCTTCTTTCACATTGGCAACAAAATCTTTGTCAATATCTTCCATACAATGGGTTGCAAGTTCTTTTGGATCAGAAGAATTCAAATATCGTGCCGGAATAATTACATCTGTATCTACATTGTCTCCATATTTAAATACGCGACCATGTGCTGCTTTCATTTTTCCACCTCCAAAATAGTTACTTCTTAGTTTTACATTACTTCTGCTGGACCAGAGATTTTTCCAGTAATCGCACTTGCAGCAGCTACTGCTGGACTTGCAAGATAGACTTCTGACTCTACATGTCCCATTCTTCCAACGAAGTTACGGTTTGTTGTTGATACGCATCGCTCGCCTTCCGCCATAACTCCCATATATCCGCCAAGACATGGTCCGCAAGTAGGTGTACTAACGATTGCACCTGCCTCAATAAAGGTACGAAGCAGCCCTTCTTCCATCGCCTGAAGATAGATTGTCTGAGTTGCAGGAATGATGATCACACGCATTCCCTTTGCAACTTTTTTACCCTTCATGATTTCTGCTGCAATTCTAAGATCACTGATATGTCCATTGGTACATGATCCAATGACAACCTGGTCAATCTTCACATCGCCCACTTCATCAATGGTTCTTGTATTTTCTGGAAGATGAGGGAAAGCAACCGTTGATTTCAATGTGCTAAGATCAATGGTATATTCCTCATCGTAAACAGCGTCTTCATCTGCTGTATACTCAACAAATGGTCTTGTAGAATGTTCTTTCATGTACTCTCTTGTAATATCATCTACTGGGAAAATACCATTCTTTCCACCTGCTTCAATTGCCATATTTGCAATTGTAAAACGATCATCCATAGAAAGATACTGAATACCCTCTCCTACAAATTCCATCGAACGATATAATGCTCCATCCACACCAATCATTCCAATAATATGTAAAATTACATCTTTACCACTGATCCATGGAGCTGGTTTTCCAACAATATTGAACTTAATTGCGGAAGGCACCTTAAACCATGCCTGACCGGTTGCCATACCAGCCGCCATATCCGTACTTCCCACACCTGTTGAAAATGCTCCAAGCGCACCATAGGTACAGGTATGTGAATCAGCACCAATAATTACATCACCAGCAACCGTAAGTCCTTTTTCTGGTAACAATGCATGCTCGATTCCCATCTCTCCGACATCAAAATAATTGCGGATCTCATTCTTGCAGGCAAATTCTCTTACACATTTACAATGCTGTGCAGATTTAATATCTTTATTTGGTGCAAAATGGTCCATAACAAGAGCTATTTTATCCTTATGAAAAACTCCATCCACCTTCATCTTCTCAATCTCATGAATTGCAACCGGTGAAGTGATATCATTTCCAAGCACAAGATCCAAGTCAGCCATAATCAACTGTCCTACGGTCACTGATTCAAGTCCTGCATGTGCTGCAAGAATCTTCTGCGTCATAGTCATTCCCATGTTCTATTCCTCCTAGTTTTTTCTATACGGCTTTTAGTGTGTGAGTGAACGAATTCCGTATATAATTTAATAAAATCGTAACTATTCAGAGGCCCTTAGAATAAGATAAGCAGAATCGTCATGCTTGCATGTAAGAGGCTGATTATCTTATTCGTAAAGTGGTTCGAATAGAACCACCTCCCCATATATGAGCAAAATTAGCTGTATAACAGCGGGAAAGCACGACTTGTCGTGCGTTTTTGCGAATGTATGAGGAAGGCTTCTGAATATTTACAAAAATCATATCACAAGTATTTCTATAATTAAAATACATAATAAACATATTTACCATAACCCCATTTCATGTTATTATTATAAAAAAGAGGAGGTCTATATGAATCAGAATTTATCATCTTACTGGATTTTCTATACCGTTGCCAATGCAGGCAATATATCGAAAGCCGCAAAAGAATTATACATTAGTCAGCCTGCAATTAGCAAGTCTATTCAGAAATTAGAAGAAAGCCTAAATTGTAAGCTTTTTTCCCGAAGCTCCCGGGGTGTTATCCTGACAGAAGAAGGCTCTCTTTTATATGACCATGTAAGGGAAGCCTTTGAAACCCTTGGTGCTGGAGAAGAAAAGCTTAAACGTTCGATCGAGCTTGGCGTTGGTCATCTAAAAATCGGAGTCAGCTCCACCTTATGCAAATATATGCTACTCCCCTACCTTAAAGAATTTATCCGCCGCTATCCTCATATCAGCATTTCCATCAATTGTCAATCAACAAACGACACCTTAAAGCTGCTGGATGACAATAAAATCGACATCGGTTTAATCGGAAAACCAGATAATCTTAAAAATATTAATTTTTATTTTCTTGAAAATATTGAAGACACCTTCGTCGCCACAAGTGAGTATATTCGCAATCTCAACATGAGAGGCATCAAAA